>SLQW01000108.1 GCA_007131295.1 Pseudomonadales bacterium
CGCACCTGCCCGGCAACGCTGATCGCGTTGGTAATGGAAGGAATGCGCAGGCGGTCACCATCCGAAAGGACCAGATCAGCGCTCATGTCCCCCGCCGCCAGCCGCGGCAGATCGATCTGCAGGCGGCCATCGCTGCCATCCGCTGGTGGCTCCTCGAGCAGGTCGAGAATGCCCAGCACTGTCGGGTCTGCCATGGCGCGTCGATCGCCGGCGACGTTGGCATCCACCAGGGTCTGGCGGATATCGGCCACGTGGCGCTGGCGCAGTTGCCGCTCCATCTCACGCAGCCGGGCGCGGGAGAGGACGGCCGCGCGCAGGTCCGCACGCTGGGTCACGCCTCCGGCCAGCTCCATGAGGTCGCCAAGAGTGGAGCCAGCGGGAAGGGTGTAGTTGCCCGGGGAAGCCACTTCGCCCGAGATCCGGACTTCTACGCGGTTGCCAAGCGAGGGATCGCGACGAATCGTCAAGATGTCCCCGGGCATCAGGACCATATCTGCATCATCACCGCGCACCCGCTCGAGGTCGATCGTGAACACTTCCAGCGCGCTCGTATCCGCCTGCCTGCGCAGCACCAGCGCGTTGCCAAGATCCGCGCTCTGTGTGAGCCCTCCGGCGGCCTGCAGCGCATCGCGGAAGTGGCGCTTCTGCGTGATCGGGTAGGTTCCTGCTGCGTGGACTTGCCCGCGCACAGTGAACACGGGCACCAGGCCACCATCGCGCGTCTGGCGACCGAGACGCCAGAGATAAGGCTCCAGCAGCTCGGAGCGATCGAGAGCAGCGAGGTCGCGTCTGCCCGCGTCGAGTTCGTCTTCGCGGACGTCGGCGTCCTCGGCCCGCTCTCGCTCCCGCGACACCAATTGCGGCATCGGCAGGACGAGCACCACGTCTTCCTGCTCGAGGATCGGGTCGGCTTCGGAGCCCGGAGCGCGGAACATCTCGCGCGGGCTGAAGGAGACGAAACGCACAGCGCGAGTCTCAGGGTCGGTGCGTACGATGTAGCCCTGATCGAGATCGGCGCGGCCGACGCGAATGTCGCTGCGCATGTCCCGGAACAGGCGCGACAGGCGCATGTCGGGCCGCCACTGGCGCACGCCCGGGACCGTGACTTCGCCTTTGAGCCGCACCTGCCGCTCCGTGAACTCAGAGGCACGCGGAATGCGCAGAATCATGCCGTCCTGCATGCGCTGAACACGCTGCTCGCGGCTGCGCAGGTCGACGTCGACGATCTCCTGCCGCCCCGCGTCGGTGAAGCGCCGCAGCACCGACTCGTCCAGCGCTGCGTCAGGCGTCGAACCGCCGGCCATGGCGAGGACGGCCTCCAGCTGCTCTCCTGGAAGAATCTCGTAGATTCCCGGTCGCCGTACGGCGCCCATCACCTGCACGGCGGCCTCCACCGCGGGGACGTGCAGACGATCGCCGGGCCGCAGGCCGATGACGTCGGAACGCTCGCCGGTGATCAGGAACTCGTAGAGATCGATGTCGACCCGGCCGTCGGAACGGAGCAGGCGGACGCGCCGCAATGCGCCCACGTCGGTGGTGCCGCCCGCCAGATTCAGGAGCTGGATCACCGAAACCAGACTCGGCACCACATACACCCCGGGGTAGCGGACTTCACCGGAAACGGCAATTTGAATCGTCTTCAAATGGTTGAGCGTGACGCTGCTGCGTACGCCGATCATCTCGCGGCCGATCCGCTCGCTGATGGTCCGGCGTGCGTCCGCGAAGGTCAGGCCCGCCACGTCGATCGGTCCGAGCTGGGGGAAATCCACCCAGCCGTCGCGTTCCACGGGCAGGAAGAACTGCCCGGTTTCGGTCCCGAACAGGCTCACCCTGAACTCGTCTCCGGGCCCGATGACGTAGTCGTCCGGTACCGGAATCGAATAGAGCTCCTGCATCGGCATCTGGCCGCGCGTGAACGTCCGCAGTCCATAGCGCTTGCTGTAGTCGATGCGCGCGGACATGTCGCGCTCGTCCGGCACCCACTCTTCCGGTTCTGGGACGGGCTGGAAGTCGATGAAGGGATCGAACTCCGGATCGAACATCTCGTCGGGATCGGACGGATCGCGCTCCCGGTCGGGTCTGCGCTCGGGCCGCCGCTCCGGCGACGGCCGGGTCGCGCTGCGCTGTTCGCCGAGCATGCGCATGACGTCCTGCTCGGAGATGCCGTACTGGCGCATCAGGCGCTGGCGCTCCGCCGGGCTCATCTGCATGACCTGCTGAATCTGCGCCTGGCTCTGGGCGAGGGCGGCAGCGGGCCAGCTCGCCGTCAGGGCGACCATCGTTCCCCAGACGAACAGTGCGACGCAGCCGAATTGCAGCACCCGCGGCATGGTCACTCCTCGACGTCGAACAGCGGCGTCAGCACCAGCGGCCCGACTCCGGGAATCAGCGAAGCCTCGATGCGCGTGATGCGCCCGGCACGATTGACGTCGATGGCATGGTTCATCGCATAAACCCGGTCGTCACCCTCATGCTGGCAGCGCTGCCGCCAGCCGCCGCCGGCCTGCCTGGGTGCCTCGCAGGCCACCTCGAAGGACTGATCGAGACCCTGGACGTGGTGGATGCGAGGATCGGAGGACTTGTCGACGCGGATCATGCCGAGGGTGCCGGGCATGCCGGAGACCACGACCACATCCCAGCCGTCGAAGGCCACCTCGAGGCCGTGCTCGTTCGCGAACACGATGCCGCTGCCGACGGTGATGGCATAGAGTCGGGCCTCGGTGTCATTGAACGTCAGCTGCCAGGCGAACTGTTCGACGTCGACGCTGCTACCGCCCTGCGGGACCACCTGCCGCGCCATGTCGAGCTGCGGTGCACGCACGTTGCAGCCGGCGAGCAGCAGCAAGCCGGCGATGATCAGCATGGACTGCTTGATGATCGATGGGTTCATGGCGGCACCATCCTGGCCGGGTCGGCGGTTAGGTGATCGAAATGGGTGGCGCGATGGGTGTCCCAGAGCGTCGTTCCCCAGTTCAGGCGCTGGCCGCCATCGCGCTGGATCGGCCGCATAATCGACGAGTACGCGCCTCGGGTGTTGAAGCCGAAGTACGCATTGAACGGCACTCGGAAGATCAGACCCTTATCGAAGCTTCCCTCCCCGAAGTCATCGAAGGGCACGTCGGTCAGGGTGGCGAAGGCGCCCACTGACCAGCCGTTGGCAAACCGCTTCTGGACCTCGAGCGTCGCCCCCACGTCCTTCGCCAAGTAGCGCCCTGCGTGGACGGCGACGTCGAAATTGTACAGAGGACTGGCCCAGTAAACACTCAAATGGCCAATCCAGGTGCGGTAATCGCGGTGACCCAAACCGCGGTCGAAGTCGCGCTGCTGGACGCCGATGAGATTGGCCCCATAGGCGAAGCGACTGCCGAAAGGCCGGTAGAGCACCTCGCCGCCCACGCCTGAATACATATCTTCGAGGATGCCGGCGAAACCGAGGTAGTAGAGTTCGTCGGTGAGCTGACCGCGCTTGCTGACGACCGCATTCTCTATACCGGACTTGCCGTCCTGCAGGTAGCGGATGACGTCTGAGCGGACCTTGGGCAGCACCGAGTCGGACTCTCGGGAGATGCCATCGAACTGGCTGTAGATGTTCTGGTTCCAGTTCGCGCTGAATGCCCAGCCACCACCGAAGTCCACCTGCCCGCCGATGCGGGCGAAGATCTGATAGCGGAACGGCTTGTCGGGATCGAACAGAAACGGTCGGGCGCTGAGGCCGACATTCCAGACCCCGTTCGGGTACCGGAACGGCGTGGCGAAATCCGGCTCATCCACCCGCAAGGGTGGCATCACCACCGCATCGCGGTGCTCCTGGCTGGCGTCGATCTCCCCGGCCCAGGGTTCGCGCCCCGGACGCGTGTGATGCACCGAATGGGTGTCGACGTCGAAGGAATGGGCGGTGGCGATCACGGTCCGGTACTGGCGCGGGGCGTACAGGTTGACCAGCGCAAGCAGCCGCCGGGTAGCGTCCGCTTCGTACTGGTACTCCTGGTTCGTGTAGACCACGTTCAACGTCCTGTCGTCGAGTACCTTGGCCGAACGCAGGATCAGCCCGGAAGTGTGCGCTTCGCTCGCGACTCGGTCGTACCAGGCCTGGTTAGCCCGCGGTCGCCGTGCCGGAGCCGGCTCTGTTCCGCGCGCGCCGTAGCGGTTCGGAGGTTTACGCAGGGTCGGCAAACTCGTGTTCACGGCGGTGCTGAAGCGCAGCGCGAACTGATTGCCCTGCTGCCAGCTCGCCGCGACCATCACGTCCTCGAACGGTTCCCACTCGAGGCCGAAGCTCCATGGATCCGTGTCGTCGACGGTCCCGCGCTCGACAAAAAGGGCGTAGTTGTCGCTGTTGTAGGCAGCCACCATGGCGAGATTCCAGCGCGGCAGCTCGTAGCGCAGCGAACCGAACAGACCCACGTCGGGGCCAGAAAAGTAGTCACCGAAACGGAAGTCGCCGCCCTGGCCGGTGGATGCGCTGCGACGCTTGAAGTTGCTGCTGATGCGCCCGAGGGGATTGCTGCCGATGTCGCGTCGCGCGAGCTGGCCCCAGCCGAGACCGACACTCGCGTCGAGCGGCCCGAACGCCTTGGACGCCACGAGGTACTCGCCCGAGAAGCGTCCGGTACCGACAAGATCGCGGATGCCCGCGGCCACTTCGGGCATGAAGCGGCCCTCCCGCAGGAGCCGCGCTTTCACTTCGAAACTGCGGTCGCGCAAGTCGTCGGTCGACCGGTCGAGGCTGCGCGGATTGCCGATCGCGTAGCGGAAGGAGGTCTCGAGCCAGGGCGTGGCCTGAAACGTGATGTTGTAGAGATCGACGATGTCCTTGCGCGAGTACGTGATCGAGAGCGTGCCGTCCTCGAGCATGCGGGCCGTAGGGACGTCGAGGACGCCGCCGACGCCGAAATCGTTGAGCGCGGCATGGCCCGGTACTGCCAGTGGCAGCAGCGCGAGCAGGAGGACGAAGCGGCAGCTGCGGCGCCATACCCCCGCCGGCGTGCCTGCGGACTCATTTGGTACTCGGCGCTGGCCCGTGTGGTACGTCAAGACTGACCTCTGCGGCGCGGGAGAACCCGCCACCGGCAATCGGGGGCGTCGAGCCAGGAGCAATCCCGGCTCACGCGGAGCAAGCTTTGGAATCGGCAGATGTTCAGGCGCGGTCGGCTACCGGCTGCGCGACATCTTCCTTAGAGACGGCGTACGGGTGCAACCCCCGCGTTGGATTCTTCTGCTTCCGTCTCCGCGACGGTGCCGACATAACCATCCACCAGAGTGGTCAGCTGCCGGCGAATGCCGTCGTGATCACCTGCGAGACATTTTTC
>SLQW01000128.1 GCA_007131295.1 Pseudomonadales bacterium
CCGCCCGGCGCACTGGTGTCGGGCGCGTGGCTCGCGCACGCGGGTCTGCGTCTGCAGCTGCCGGCGCCGCAGACGGCGGCCGTGTTCGAACTCGAGGCCGATCAGCGACCGAGAATGGCGTCTTCGCCGTAGAGCGCAGCGGCGAACTTTTCCACGTTCGGGCCGCGGCGCAGGTGGTGGCCGCCGTCCACCGAGAGGATCACTCCGGTGATCCAGCCGGCCTCCGGGCCGCAGAGGAAGCGCACCGCCTCGGCGATGTCCTCGACCTTGCCGGTGCGTCGGATCGGCATGCAGTCGAGGTAGTCGGCGAGCACGTCCGGGTCGTCCTGCAGGCCCTGGCTGAGATCGGTCTCGACGAGCCCCGGACAGACCGAGTTGCAGCGAACGCCGGCTACGCCGAGCTCGTCCGCCGAGTTGCGGGTGAGCATGTCGATAGCGGCCTTGCTGGCGCAGTAGGCGCCCATGAAGCGGTGCGTGCGCACGCCGGCGATGGACGAGATCGCACACATCGCTCCGCCCCCGGAGGCCGCGATCGCGGCGCCCGCATGCTTGTAGGTCAGCAGCGTGCCGTTGAGGTTGGTGCGCATTACCCGCTCGAAGTCGTCGATATCCTGGTGGATGACCGGGGCGAGCGCGCCGGTTCCGGCATTCGCCACGGCAACGTCGAGGCGTTTCTCGCTACCCTGAGCGACTGCTACGGCGTGAGCGACATCTTTCTCCAGAGCGACGTCGCCGGCCACGGTGAGGATGCGCTCGCCGGGCGCACCCAGGGCGTCGACGGCGCCCTTGAGGCGCTCCTCGTCCCGGCCCATGAGCGTGACGGTGGCGCCATCGGCAAGAAAGCGTGCGGCGCAGGCAAGGCCGATGCCGCTGCCTCCGCCGGTGATCAGTACCCGCCAGCCCTCGAGTTTCGTATCGCTCATGGTTTCCGGCCCCTTTACCTGCCGCTGATTCGCCCGACCCGGCATGATAGAAGGCCAGCCGCCGCGACGGAAGTTTGCGTGCGGGTTCGGCAGGTGAGTCGAAGGAGGTGAGGATGGAATTCGAAGACGTAGTGCGAACGACGTTCGCCGCCCGGGCCTTCACGGACGATCCCGTGGACGACGCCGCCATCGTGCGGCTGCTCGAGCTGGCCCGGTTTGCGCCGAGCGGCGGCAATCGCCAGGGCTGGCATGTCGTGGTGGTTCGGGCGGAGGCGACGCGGGCCCGCATGCGCGCCCTGATGGAGCCGTTGGCGCGGCGCTACGTGGCCCAGCGCATGCTCGGCGAGAATCCTTACAGTACGGTCACGCCGAGTCGCGCCACCGATGAGCAGGTGGCAGCAACGACCTTGCCGCCGGGACTCCTCGACTGGGTCGAGGCGGCACCGGTCATCCTCGTCGTCACCGTCGATCTCGACGTGGTCGCGAGCTTCGATGCCGGTCTTGATCGAGTCGGTGTCATCAGTGGCGCCTCGATCTACCCCTTCGTCTGGAACATCCTGCTGACAGCTCGATCCCTCGGTCTGGGCGGAACCCTGACGACGTTTCTGGCCGGCGCCGAGGAAGAGGCCAAGGCGTTGCTCGGCATCCCGGCTGCGCATGCCCTGGCCGCCGTGCTGCCCATCGGCCGCCCGGTGCGGCAGCTGAAGAAGCTCTCTCGACGACCGGTGGCGGCGTTCGCCACGCGCGAGCGCTTCGACGGGGAGGCGCTCGGCTGACTTGGGTGCATGCATGGGGTTCGATCGCGGCCCTGCCCGCCGACTCGGGCGAACGCCGGCGGCCTGCAGAAAAAAAGCAGTCGAGCGTGTTTGATATTTGACGTGCTCAAGCTGCCTTGTTACAAAACGTTTCGCAATCCTGACCGGCATAGATTCCAATGCGTCCGGCGGGTGCGCGTCTAACGCCGGTGGCCGTGCGTACGCGTGGTCGTCGGCAATCTGCGTGACTCGCGTAGTCTGACGTTCCTGACCCCATGACGTTTTCCGGGAGGGGCAGGGCCTCACATTCAGGGGAGAGACTGATGTTCAGAGCGAAAACACTGACCGTGGCGATCGCCGCGGTAACGGGTCTGGCTGCGACAGCGCCGGCCATGGCGCAGGCGCCCGCAGCCCAGCCGGAGCGCCGCGCGCTCGAAGAGATCGTGGTCACGGCAGCCCGGCGTGAGCAGGACATCCAGGACGTGGCCGTGTCGGTGACTGCGATTTCTGGCGATGCGCTGCAGCGGGCCTACGCCCAGGACGCGACCGGACTCGACGGCATTGCGCCCAACGTGCAGCTGATGCCTGTGGGTGCGTTTCAGAATGCCACGGCTTTTTACATTCGCGGTGTGGGTAGCACAGACATCGAATCCGCCACCGAGCCCGGCATCGCGGTGCTGGTGAACGACGTGTATCAGGGCAGGGTGTCGACCGCGCTGGTGGATTTCCTCGATATCGAGTCGGTGGAAATCCTGCGCGGTCCCCAGGGAACGCTCTTCGGGCGCAACGCTGCCGGTGGCGTTGTACAGGTGAATCAGGCCCAGCCGCGTCTGGACGAAACGACCTTCGACGTGGAGCTGCTCGGTGGCTCCAAGGGCCGCCGCAATCTGACGGCCATCGTCAATGCACCGCTCTCCGACGACGTCGCGTTCCGCGTGGCCGGCAAGTACTCCCACTTCGACGGCTGGTATTCGAATCGCGAACCTGGTGCCGGTAGTGTCAGTGGCCAGGAGCGGGTCACGCTGATGCCTAGCCTGAAGTGGGTCGTGAACGAAAACCTCGACGTGCTCCTGCGCGCCGAGTACAGCCGCACCCGCGACGACAGCATGGCGAACGTGCCCTGGAACGTCTGCCGTGAAGATCCCGCTACAGCGGTGCCGTTTCCCGGAAGCTTCGTTACCGCGGCCAACGACATCGTCATTGACGCCGTCGCCAACGTCTTCGGCGATCCGGCGGCGGCAGCGGAGTTCTGCGGGCAGCGCATCAACAGTGACAGCTTCAACGTCAGACACGACCAGGCCGGCGGCAACCTGAACGATTTTGACGTCTGGGGCATCAGCGGTCAGGTTATTTATGACCTTCCGGACGTCGGCCGCTTCACCTACATCGCCAACTACCGTGACGTGGAAGAGGACGTCGTCAACGACTTCGACACGACTTCGTTCGCGCTGTTCGAGACGCGCCGGATCCAGGATCACTGGCAGTTCAGTCACGAGCTGCGCTTCAACGCAGATCTGTCCGACGACTTCGAGCTGGTGCTTGGGGCGTACTACTTCGAACAGGACTACGATCTGCGCCAGAACACCTATGGCCTGCTGACGGCACCTTTCCCGGGCGTATTCGGCCGCAGCCAGCAGCGCCACGAGAACTGGGCTCTGTTCGGGCAGCTGGATTATCAGGTCACGGAGGATCTGGTCCTGATCGCGGGCCTGCGCTACGACAGCGAGAAGAAGAAGTTCGACCACTGTGGCGTCGGCACCGGCGATCTGGTGACGCGGGACTGCCCACAGGATGTGCCCACTACGGTGCAGGCAAGCGAGTCCTGGAGCAACGTCAGTCCGAAACTGGGAGCACAGTATTTCTTCACGCCGGACACCATGGGCTACGCGACCTGGTCACGGGCGTTCCGCTCTGGCGGCTTCAACGGACGTGCGGTGGCACCGTTCTCCATTGGGCCGTTCGACGAGGAACAGGCTGACAACTACGAGATCGGCGTGAAGACGGACCTGCTCGATGGTCGAGTGCGCGCCAACGTGTCCGCGTTCTGGCTCGACTACAAGGACCTGCAGCGGCCGGTGATCCGCCCGAACCCGGCAGGGGGCGGTGGCCAGGAAACCATCACCGAGAACGTGGGTAAGGCTCGCAACCGCGGGCTCGAACTGGAAATGACGGCACTTCTGGCCGATGGCCTCACCCTCGACTGGACGCTGGGCTATCTCGATGCCAGCAACCGCGACTTCTGTGCGCCGCTGCAGGGCGTCCTGCCCACTGACGATCTGGCGCCAGGCTTCGAGCAGTGCGGGCCCAGTCAGGAGGTGCTGGATGCGGACGGTGAGGTCAGCGGGTTCCTTATTCCCATCGACGGCACCGACCTGCGTCCGCCGCAGTCGCCGAAGTGGTCGAGCCGCCTGAGCCTGGTCTACGAGCACTCGCTCGGGCACAACGGCTCGATTGCCCTGGCGGGCAGTTGGCGTTACCAGTCGAGCGTCAGTGTGGTCGGTGCTGGTCTGCCTGCCGGTACTGACGCTGGTGTGACGAACTTCAACGGTGCCCGCATTACCGGCATCCGCAGTTCGAACCACACGTTCGACTTCAGCACCACCTGGCGCAGTGCTGACGAGCGCTACCGGGTGTCCGCCTTCGTCAAGAACCTCACGGACGAACAGTACATTTCAACCGGTACCTTCGTGGCGGGACTGTTCAACTTCGTGCAGTTCAACGAACCGCGGCACTTCGGCATCGAAGTCGCGGCGTCATTCGGCGGGCAGTGACCCGCATCCGGTGATCCGTATGCGGTGATCCGTATACGGTGATCCGGGTTTGGAGCCCCGCGCTTGCGGGGCGTCACTCCGGACGGACGTCGAAAGAGATACATATGCGCGGCCGATTCTGAGAGAAGGGAATCGTGCCGTGGTAGAAATAGGATGGAAACAGGTAGAGCCGACCCTCGCGCGGCGCCACTTGGCGCACGCGCAGGGGAATCGGCATGTGCAGTTCCGCAGTCGGCCTCCCGAATTCGAGCCAGCCCGCATGGTCCGGATCCTTCGGCCCCATGCCGGCCGGCAATTGCACGTAGTACACCCCGCTCAACCAGCCTTGCGGGTGGATGTGCGCCACCTCGTGGCCACCCCGCTCCAATACCAGCGCCCAGGAACTCACGTTCCAGCGCCGCGGTGCCGCCGCCAGGAAGGGGTGCTCCGGGTCGTCGGGCAGGTCGCGGCGATACTGTCGGATCGCCTTGTCGATCATCCGCCGAAAGGCCGCCATCGGGCCGAGTTGGCCCCGGAACAGCTCGCCGGTGTGAAAGCCGTTGCGGGTCGAGCGCCCGGGTGGATCCCGCTCCAAGGTGGGATGGCGCTGGATGTGAGCGGCAAGCGCGCGGTTGAAGCTCTCGATGTTCGGATAGCCCTTGGGCGCATCGAGCCGGTAGCGCCGCACGAATCGTTCATGGTCGAGGAGGTGATCGGCTCGAGCGAGATCCCCCGCCGCTTCCAGCGCGTGTGCCTTGAAGGCGAGCGCGCGCCAGTCATGCGGTGCGCGTTCGAGGCGCCGCTCGCAGACGGCAACGGCATCTTCGGCCCGGCCCGAGGCCAGATGCAGATCACAGAGGTTGTAGTAGGCCGCCGCGAGATCGGGGTCGAGTTCGATGGCTCGCTCATGCGCGACTACGGCGGCGTCGTCGTCGCCACGGGCGCGATCGATGGCGCCACTGTTGAGCCAGAAGCCGGCGTGAGTCGGCAGGTACTCGAGTGCTTTGTCCATGCGCGCCCGGGCCGCATCGAGCTCCCCGGCAGCCTGATGGATCATGGCCAGGCTCGTGTGTGCGCCTGCGTGCTCGGGCTCGACCGCGAGTACTTTTTCGTAGAGCACCTTAGCGTCATGAAGGGCGCCGGCATGATGACGCTCGATGGCGAGGGCCATGGCTTGATCGACATCGAGAACACGCGGATTGGACACGTTTGCACTCACTTGGCTGTGGCTCCAGGGCTGCGTTGGTGAATGCTCTCATGGCGCGAGGCTTCGGCACAGATCGGAAAAACCGTCAGCTCTGATTGAAAAGTTGACGCTCTGGTTACGATCCGTTACAAACTGTAAACCGCAGCAAGGTACCGGGTAGCGAAACAAGACCCTGGCCCCAATGCGGCCCGTCCTGCGATGACGTGGACGGTTTTATCACAGGGGAGTCAATGCCTTGGGTTTCTTCGTTGCTGTACGGAGGCTGCTGCCGGTCCTGGCCGTAGTCTGTCTATTGCCGCTTGCCGCACTCAGTATCGCGCCGAGTGCGCTGGCGCAGGCGGACCAGCGCCAGCGAGCGGGGGCGATCGAGGAAATCGTCGTCACGTCGCGGCGGCGGGAGGAGTCGGCTCAGGATGTACCGGTTTCGGTGACCGCGTTCCGGCAGGAGGACATCGATCGCATCCAGCCGCGCACCATTCGCGATCTCGATGGGCTGGCGCCCAATCTGTTCATCGGCATGAATACGGCCGGTCCCAGCGCGGGTGCGATCTTCATCCGTGGTCTCGGCTATGCGGACATCGAGAAGACGCAGTCACCGGCCGTAGCCATCATTCTCGACGGGATCTACCAGGGAACCAGTACCGGCCAGCTGATCGATGCCTTCGACATCGAGCAGGTCGAGATCAACCGGGGTCCGCAAGGCGTGCTGTACGGCAAGAACACCACTGGCGGCACCATTGTCGTACAGCGGACGCGACCGACCGGAGAGTTCGGCGTCCGCACCTCTGTTCAGCTCGGTACCGACAACGAGCGGGTGTTCAAAGGCATTGCCAATGCACCGCTCATCGAAGACGAACTGGCGCTCAAGGTCGGCGGGACCTGGAAACAGCGTGACGGTTTCTATCGCAACATCACTCGCGACACCAAGGTCGGCGACATCGACTACTGGTCGATTACCAGCTCGCTGCTGTGGACGCCCAACGACTACGTTACGGCGCAGTTCACCTATGACCGCATTCAGGACAAATCCGACACGCCGCCGCAGGATCCTCGGTACAACGGCGACACCCCGTTCATCAACGAAGCCGACCTCGATGAGTTCATGGACTATCGGGTGGACAGCTTCGGCCTTCAGCTGGAGTTCGTGACCGATTTCGGCACTATCACCTCCATCACCGGCTACCAGGACTCGTCCGACGACGTACTGCAGGACTTCGACGGTTCCACCCGCGCCACGCCGGCGCGGCCGCTGGTGCAGCTGCACACGTTCCGGGAGCAGACATACAAGCAGTTCACCCAGGAGCTGCGTTTCGATTCTCAGATCAATGACGAGCTGCTCTACAGCGTCGGCGCTTTCTACCTGCGATCGGAGCAGGGCTTCGCCCAGAACACCGATCAGGTGGTGCAGATCGAGAATCCTGTCCTCGACCTCGGCCTGCCGTGTACTGCTGCCGGGCTGGTGCCGAATCCCAATCCGGAGCTGGCTGATCAGTTCTGCCAGATCGGTCCGCTCGTTTCGGATCAGGCCGGCTACCACGATGTGGAGTCCTGGGCCGGCTTCGCCAGCGTCAGCTATCTGCCGACGGAGCAGCTGGAACTCACCCTCGGTGCCCGCTACATCTACGAGGAGAAGGACTTCGGCAATCAGTTCACGGATCTTACCGCTGGTGCCACCGGCCCGCTGGTTGAGGACTCGGACTCCTGGAGCGACTGGATCATCAACGCTTCCGCGAACTGGCAGGTTACTGACCGCAACCTGCTCTACGTGACCTACGGCGAGGGCTTCCGTTCCGGCGGTTACTCTATCCGTGCTACCGGCACCGTGACCTGCCCGTTGTGCGACCCGAATGCGCCGGACGTGATCGATATCGTCGGTGGCGTCCCGGTCATCGCGGCACCACTGACCTTCGAGCCCGAAGACGTCTGGTCGGTGGAAATCGGTAGCAAAAATGATTTCTTGGACCGTCGGCTGCGACTCAACCTGGCCGCCTTCCATACCGAACTCAAGGGCCAGCAGCTGTCTTCGATCATCACCACACCGGGGATCATTCCGGGCACCAATACGCTCATCAACAACGCCGGTAAGACAGTCATTCGCGGCCTCGAAATGGAAGCCACTGCCGTGCTGACGGACTACTTTTCCCTGGTGTTCGCGGGTGGGGTGCAGGATGCGGAGCGGCGGGCATTCGAAATCGACGGCACGCTCGTGCCCATCGGTCCCGACGGCCAGGTCGGTGCGCCTGGTGCGACGACGATTCCCAAAGAGCAGGTGGGACGGTCACCGGACTGGAACTGGGCCGTCAGCGGTGTTTTCAGCCAGCAGATCGGTCCGGGTTTCCTGGATGCGAACCTCACGGTGCGCGGCCAGGACGACTTCGTGCTGGTGAACTCCATCACCGGTGTGCCTGTGTTCGAATCGGGCTACACCCTGGTCGACGCCAGTGTTTCCTATAGCTGGACTACGGAGGCCGGCAACAGCTTCCGGATCTCTGCCTTCGGCAAGAACCTGACGGACAAAGAGTACCGTGAGCAGTCGCTGCCGCTCGGTCCCTTCGGGGGCTTTCAGGGCTGGGGTCCGCCGCGAACGGCCGCCGTAGAGTTTCAGATCGACTTCTGAATTCTGTGGCATGATCTCGCATCCGGTCGCTTCGGCGATCGGATGCAGAGAGAACGGGCGGACTCGAGCGGGCTTCACTTTCGCAACCGAGGACACTTCACGCATGGCTCTCAATCTGCAGTTCGGGCCCGAGGACGAGGCCTTCAGGGAGGAGGTTCGCGCTTTCCTCGACCGCCATCTCGATGACGATCTGCGCGAAGCTGCAAGCCGCCAGACCACCGTTTTCGCGGACAAGGACGTCGCGATGCGCTGGCAGCTCATCCTGCATCGTGAAAAGGGCTGGGCAGCGCCGAGCTGGCCGGAGGAGTTCGGTGGTCCCGGTTGGACCCCTACTCAGCGCTACATCTTCAACGAGGAGTGCGCCAAGGCGGGCGCGCCGGGTGTCATCCCGCTCGGCTTGCGGATGCTCGCCCCGGTGTTGTTCAAGTACGGCACGCCCGAGCAACAGGCCTATTATCTGCCGCGCATGCTCAACGGCGAGCATTACTGGTGTCAGGGCTATTCCGAACCCGGTTCCGGATCGGATCTTTCGAGCCTGAAGACTACCGCGGTCAAGGATGGCGACGATTACATCGTCAACGGCACCAAGATCTGGACCACCCATGCCCATTTTGCGGATCACATTTTCTGCCTCGTCCGTACTGATACCTCGGGTAAGCCCCAGGCCGGCATCAGCTTCCTGCTGATCGACATGGCAACGCCTGGCATCACCGTTCAACCCATCATCACCATTGCCGGTGACCATGAGGTCAATCAGGTTTTCTTCGACAACGTGCGCGTGCCGCAGAGCAATCGCGTCGGGCCGGAGAACGAGGGCTGGACCGTGGCCAAGTACCTGCTCGAGTTCGAGCGCGGAGGCGGTGGCGCGGCGGCGCGCCTGAAGGTTGCTCTCGAAGAACTCAAGACTCTGGCGCGCAAGGTCACCGAGAGCGGTGTCAGCCTCATGGACGAACCTGCCTTCCACGGCCGCATTGCGGAACTCGAGATCGGCATTCAGGCGCTGGAATTCAATGAGCTGCGAACGCTGTCGAAACTGGCGGGCGGCAGCTCACCGGGACCGGAATCGTCGCTTGCGAAGAACACCGGCGTGGAGCTCGAGCAGACGCTGAATACGCTGAAGCTCGAGGCAATCGCCTGGTATGGCGTTCCGCACCACAATCTGATGCGGCTCATCGACAACAATGCACCGACGGTCGGCCCCAGAGAATTCGAATCCACCAACGGCCGCTACATAAACAGTCGTGCCGCGTCGATATTCGGCGGCAGCCGCGAGGTGCAGAAGAACATCATCGCGAAGACCGTGCTCGGGCTCTGACCTGTCGGGGTCGGAGGGCGGCGGGGAGGGAAGGTCATGAGTCGCTTCACGGGCCGCGCGGCAGTCGTCACCGGTGCCGCCGATGGTATCGGCGCCGCGACGGCCAGGCGCCTGGCGGAGGAGGGCGCGCGAGTGCTCGCGGTGGACGTGTCCCGCGATGGGCTCGACGCCGTTGCGCGCGGCCAGCGCAATCTGGTGACGCTCGTGCAGGATGTGGCCACCCCCGATGCGGCCGGTGAAATCGTGACCTGCGCCGAAGAAGCCTTCGGTGGTCTCGACTTTCTCGTCAACAATGCGGGTATCTGTCCGAACAGCCAGGTTGCCGACATGCCTGACGAGGTCTGGCGCCAGGTCATGAGCGTGAACCTCGATGCGGTGTTCCAGATCTCGCGTGCCGCCATCCCCCTGCTGACCGCTTCCACTCAGGGACGGATCGTCAATATCGGCTCGATTCTCTCCACGCTCGGTGGCGCTGGGCTCGCGGCTTATACGGCGAGCAAACACGCGGTCGCCGGATTCAGCAAGGCGCTCGCGCTGGAACTCGGCTCTTCAGGCGTGACGGTGAACTTCGTGCAGCCTGGGGCCATTGTCACCGGCATCACCCGACCGGCCATGGTGGCCGATCCCGCATTCGAAGCCTTCTGGACCGGGAAGTCGGCGCTCAAGCGTATGGGACACCCAGAGGATATCGCCGCCGCGATTGCCTTCCTGGTGTCCGAGGATGCGGCGTTCATCACCGGCCACGGCTTGGTCGTGGATGGCGGCGTGCTGCGCAACGCCTGAATCCGGACTCTCGATGGTGTCAGGTACACAGGCCTTCGCCGCTGGGTTATCCTCCCGGAACAAAAGAATCAGACTCGACTGTTTTGGCTCCGTGTTCGCGATCTGGCCCGCCCCTTCCGGGTGGTGGCCGCCTGTCCACGAGCCGGTACCTGAGCTTTGCGCAGAGGAGCAGACATCATGACGGTCTATCGTACGGTCAAGCGGTATTGGGAGCCGGAGCGTACACGCACGCCGGCAGAGAAGGCTCCGGACCCGGATTTAGGCTACGACCTCATCCCGGCAGACCGTTACACCAGCAGTGACTTCGCCCGCCTGGAGTGGGAGCGGCTCTGGACCAAAGTATGGCTCATGGGCTGCTGGGAAGGGGACTTGCGCAATCCCGGCGATTACGTCGTCACGAAGATCGGCAGTGAGTCCATCGTCCTCACCCGTGATGAAGAGGGTGGTGTCAACGCCTTCTATAATGTCTGTTCACACCGCGGCAATCAGGTCGCCTACGGCAAGAGCGGCAACCAGAAGAGTTTCCGTTGTTCGTTTCACTACTGGGAGTACGATCTGAAGGGTCGGCTGATCGACGTGCCCGATGCCGAGACGTTCCCTCAGGGAGCGCCCTGCGACAAGCTGTCGATCAAGAAGCTGCCCTGCGATACCTGGGGCGGCTGGGTGTGGTTCAGTCTCAATCCGAACGTCGAGCCGCTGCACGAGTTTCTCGGCATCATCCCCGAACATCTCGATCCCTACCATTTCGAGCGCATGGTGCTCGTCAACGACGTCACCGTGGAATGGGACTGCAACTGGAAGGCTTCGGTGGATGCCTTCAACGAGACCTATCACGTGCGCGGGACGCACCCGCAGCTGATGACCATGCTCGAGGACTATGACGTTCAGATCGACTGCTACGAGCGCCACAATCGCTATCTCATTCCGTTTGCCACGGTGAGTACCCATATCGAGGATGACGAGCCTGTATCCGAGCTGCTCAAGCAGTACCTGGAGGGCTTCGGATTCACCGATTTCGACGGTCCGGCACGGGATGCGCGCCGAGCGCTGCAAGAGTTCCTGCGCGCCAACGATCAGAACATGGGGTGGGACTTCTCGGAGCTGAACGACGATCAGCTGTCCGACGATTATCACTACATGATCTTTCCGAACATCACCATGAACATTCACTGCAACTCGGTGATGATCTTCCGCCAGCGACCGCACGAGACAGACCCCAACAAGATGTACTGGGATTTGCAGAACTACGTGCTGCCGCGTGAAGGGGAGGAGGTGCCGCCGCGGCCGGAGCACCGGCAGTTCAAGGGCGGTGAAGAATCGCTCGGGGAAGTGCTCGATCAGGACCAGAGCAATCTGCCCATGGTACAGGCCGGAATGAATTCCGAGGGTTTCCGCGGCCTTTGGATCAGCGACCAGGAGTTGCGGATCCGCCACTTCCACAAGACTATCGACGATTACCTGTTCCGTTCGCAGATTCGCCTGGTGGATTGATTCATGGGTGCAGGTATTGCATCGAACGAGGTACGGTGGGAGTGTGTGGGGTCCCGGGAGGAACTCGAACAGGATGGTCGAGTCGTGGGTGACGCGCGCGGTTGGTCCGTGGTCGTGGTGCAAATCGACGATGAGGTCCATGCGCTGGAGAATCGCTGCTCGCACGCGACGGCTGCTCTGGACAGCGGCGTGCTTCAGGGCTGTGAGTTGATATGCCCTCTGCACGGCGCCCGTTTCGATGTTCGTGACGGGTCCTGTGTCGGCCCCCCGGCAACGCGGCCGGTGCGCAGTTTTCCGGCGCGCCTGAACGGTAACGACGTGGAGGTGGAGCTGCCGGAAAAGCCGGCACTCACGAAGCCGAAGTTCGGAGTGTTCAACTGATTCCTGACCGGGGCCGGTCAGGCCATTTGCGAAGACGGGAACGGAGAGGATCATGGATCTGGGATTGAAGGGAACCAAGGCGATCATCACCGGCGCCACCAAGGGCATTGGTCGCGCCATCGCCGAGGCGCTCACCGATGAAGGCGCTGATGTCGCGATCTGCTCGCGCAATGCCGACGAGGTGAACAAAGCGGTTTCCGAACTCGGCGCCAAGGGCACCAAAGTTGTCGGCGAGGCGGTGGACGTAGGTGACGGCGATGCCTACAAGGCGTGGCTGACCAAGGCCGCGGAGCAGCTCGGAGGCTGTGACGTGTTCGTCGCCAATGTTTCCGGCGGCAACGCACCGGGCGAGCAGGGCTGGCGCAACAACTTCGAGTTCGATGTCCTCGGAACGGTGCGTGGCGTCGAGGCACTGCTGCCGTCGCTGGAGAAGAGCGGCAAGGGCAACATCATCGTGATCTCGACCACGGCTGCGCTGGAGCACTTCATCGGTGCGGGGCCATATGGCGCCATGAAAGCCGGCCTGATCAACTACGCGAGCGCTCTGGCCGTCGATCTTGCGCCCAAGGGTATCCGCGTCAACAGCATCAGCCCGGGTCCGATCTTCATCGAAGGCGGAGCCTGGAACTACATCAAGGACAACATGACGCCGCTTTACGATTCCACCGTGAAGCAGATCCCGATGGGTCGGATGGGCAAGGCGGAGGAGGTCGCGGCACAGGTTGCGTTCCTGGTCAGCCCCCTTGCCGGATTCACGACCGGCAGCAACATCGTCATCGACGGCGGTTTCACCAAGCGAGTGCAGTTTTAGAGAACTGATCCTGCCGCTGCCCGGGTCGGGGCAGCGGCATTTCGAAAGGGAGGGAAGAGTTGATGTCGAATCGTGTCTGTCGTGTCTATCTGATCGTCGCGGGAGATTTCCACGATATGGACTTCCCCCGCCTTGAGTTGCTTAAGCTTCTGGCAGAAAACCCAAAAATTCGCACCGAAGTCGCGACGGACTATCATGACATCGATGCAATCATGGAGTCGGATGTCCTCATAACGTACACGGTCAACCGAGTTCCCACAGAGCAGCAGCAGAAGGCGGTCCGCCGGTTCGTGGAGACAGGTAAGCGATGGTTTGCCTTGCATGGGACGAATTCCATCATTGCTTTTCGAGACGATGGATTGGTGGATTGCCCTGAAACCGCACCCGTGTTCATGGAGACCCTGGGTACTCAGTTCATAGCCCACCCCCCAATCCAGCCTTTCAAGGTAACCGTCAGCAAACCTGATCATGAGCTTGTTGCTGGAATCGGTGAGTTCACGGCCACCGATGAGCTCTACCTATCGCGAATCCACGGTGACATCGAGATCCTCCTGGAGACGAGGTATACCGGGCCGGCACAGGGCTTTGTCGAAGACCAGTGGCCTGATGATGAACCCCGACCGGTGTATTACGTCAAAAAGGTTGGTGATGGCGAGGTCCTTTATCTCAACCTCGGGCATGCTCGTGGCCATTACGATATGCAGCCGATGATGGACTACTACCCAGAGATCGAGCGCGGTTCCTGGGAGAACCCTGAATTCTACGAGCTGCTGCGGCGCGGCATTGCCTATTGCGCAGATCCGATTACCGGCTGAGCCGACCGGTCAGCCCGGCAGGTCCATCAGCCTGCACGGAGCCTGCGCACGGTCTCGGCGCCGTTGTTATATTCGGTGCTGGCCGAGGGAGCGTCGTGGGATCCCACGACCGCGGCCGCCGAGGACCGCGCGGTGTTGCACTATCAGACTCTGGTTTCCACAGCCGAAGACATACGTGCCGGCAGGCTGCGTTCCGAACAAGTGACTGCGAGCCTGCTCGAGCGCATCGCTCGGCTGGATCCACAACTCAAGAGCTATGTTCGCGTGTTCGAAGAGGATGCGCTGGCCCGGGCGCGTGCGCTGGACGCGGAGCTGGCTTCGGGACGCTCTGCCGGTCCGCTTCACGGCGTGCCGTTGGCGGTCAAGGACCTGCTCACGCTGCGTGGTCATCCCACCACAGTCGGCACCCGCGTCATGGAGCGCTGGCAACCGGAAGACGACGCCACGGTGGTGCGCCGGCTGAAGGCTGCGGGCGCTGTTCTGCTCGGCAAGCTCAAGCTCACCGAGGGCGCGTTCTCCGAGCATCATCCGGAGATCGAAGCACCGCTGAACCCCTGGGACCATGCGGTCTGGACCGGCGTTTCGTCGAGCGGGTCCGGCGTCGCCACGGCGGCCGGACTGTGCTTCGGTAGTCTCGGTACCGACACCGGAGGCTCGATCCGCTTTCCGAGCGCCGCCTGCGGCGTCGTCGGCGTGAAGCCCACCTATGGTCTCGTCAGCCGCCAGGGCGCGTTTCCGCTGGCAGAGTCACTCGATCACATCGGCCCCATGACCCGAAGTGTGCGTGACGCCGCGCGGATGCTGAAAGTCATCGCCGGCTACGATCCGGCCGATCCCACCAGCCTGAAGGCCGCAGTTCCCGACTACGAAGCGGCCCTCGAACTCGATCTCGAGGGTCTTCGGATAGGTATCGACCGGGTCTGGGGCGAGCAGGGCGTGGCGCCTGCAGTGGCACGGACCGTGCGCGATGCAGCGGAACTGTTAGCGGGGGGCGGTGCAGCGTTGCGCGAGGTGCGGCTGCCGGATGCGCGTGCCTTGGTGGCAGGGTGGGCGTTGACCTGCGGCGTCGAAGCGGCGCTGGCTCATGCCGAAACGTTCCCTTCCCGGCGTGAGGCGTACGGTCCGTCGCTGGCGGCTCTGCTCGATCTGGGGCTGCGCAGTCGCGGGATCGAGTACGCGGCGCTGGAGCGCGCGCGGGAACGCTACCGTGCCGGTCTCGCGGACGTTTTCAGGGAGGTGGATGCGGTGCTGCTGCCGGCCATGCCATTCCCGCCGCCCGCGTTCTCGGCGCTGGAACGCCTGCAGGATGACGGCATTGTGCCAATCACGTTCACGGCGCCGTTCGACTACAGCGGCAGCCCCTGCGTCACCGTTCCCGCGGGCTTTACCGACGAGGGCCTGCCGCTGGCGTTTCAGCTGGTGGGGCCGCACCTCTCCGAGACCGTGCTGCTGAAGCTCGCGCACTACTACGAAGTCGAGAGCCGATCCTCGGCCTACTACCCGCCTGACTATCCTTAAGCTCGACCGTCAGCTTCCGGGAACGTCTTTGCCAGCTTGTCGGGCAGACTCGACAGCCACTGCGCCATAAATGCCCTTGGCCATCAGTGACGTCTCGAGATTGCGGCGGGCCTGGTAGATCTCGGCGCGGACGCCGTGCACTTCGATATCCTCCGGTGCAGCAAGCTTGGCCAGCTCCACCAGATGACAGGCCAGGCGCAGGTCGCCCTCTGCGGCCAGCTCGGATGCGCGCGTGGCCATGGCTTGCGCACCACCGCAGAGTGCAGCGAGTTCGTGGGCGACCGCGGCATCGGGCGCCGGCTTCAGGCGCGCGGGGTTGCCGTCGTACCAGCCGCCGTAAAGGCGCCAGATGTTGCGGACGACGAACTCTGGCTCGTCGTACACGGGCTTCAGCCAAGGCCGCTCCAGCATGGCCGGTGCGACGCGCACTTCGTGAATGATGCGGTCGAGCGGCTCACCCGCGTTCATGAGTTCGAGCGTGTCGCGCACCAGTCCTTCGAGCACTTCGGCGACTTCGGTGAGGACGCGGTGGATGCGTCTGCGGCCACCGATCGGCAGGCCGTGAGCGGGCAGGAAGAGCTCCGCGTCCATGGCGGCCATCTCGCGCATGGCGCGGGCCCACTCGAGCGGGTAGCGCTGGACCTTCTGCGGATTACCGGCATTGGGAAAGGCCCAGATGAAGAAGTCGCCGGCACAGATGGCCCGATGACTCGGAATCCAGGCCCAGCTGTGGTCGTCCGTCTCGCCCCGGGCATGATGCAGCTCGATCGCAAGTTCGCCGATTTCGAGATCCAGTCGGTCCCGATAGGTATGGTCCGGGCGCACCGCATCCTCGGGCAGAAAGCTTGCGCCGTCAGACATCTGGTAGCCGCGGCGGCGGAAGCTGCCGAACTGGCGTGTGTTGATGGCCTGGTTGTAGCCGTTGGTGAGTTCGTAGCGATCGAACCGAGTCGGCACGTTTTCGTGGGCAACGAAGCGCAGTTCCCCACCGCGGCGTTCCGTGTCGGCGGCAAACGCCGCGCTGCCGCCAACGTGATCGACGTGGCCATGGGTGTAAACCACGGTGTGGAAGGCCGCATCGGTCCAAGTCCGAATCGCGTCGACCACTCGCGTGCCGCTGTTGGGACCACTGGTGTCGAAGGTCACGAGACCGGCGTCGGTGCGGAAAACGACGGCATGGGAAAACGCTTCTACCATCGCGATGCGATCACCGAGCACCGACAGTTCGTGATTGATGCGGTTCAAGGGTCCCGCGGCGGCTTCGGGATCACCCTGGTCGATGACTTGCGAAGACAGTGTCAGTAGATCCGCCATGGTGTCCGCCTTGCAGTCAGTCGCGATAGTCGATGATCGCGCGCCCGCTTATGCGCCCTGATTCGAGTGCGTCGGTGGCCGCGTTGATGTCCTCGAGCTTGTACCGTTCGGTGACCAGGGCATCCAGATCCAGCTCGCCCTTCTGGAACCAGTCGACGAAGGTCGGAAAATCCCGATCCGGTACGCAGGAACCGCCAATGGAACCGATGAAGCGCTTCTCGTGCAGCAGCAGGTCGAGTGCCTGCAGTTCCATCGGCGTCATGGGCACGCCGACCAGCACTGCAGTTCCGCCGATGGCGGCACCGAAGTGGCCGCCGCGGCAGGCCGGGACCACCTGCTCCATGGTCTTCTTCAGGCCGATGCAGTCGAAGGTGTAGTCGGCGCCGGAAACCGGCTGCTGGAAAATCGTGTAGACGTCGTCTTTCGCGGTCAGGGCGTGGATGGCTTCGACCGGATCCTCGCGGCTCGCGTTGATGCCGTGCGTGGCTCCAAAGCGTTTTGCGAACTCGAGCTTGGCGTCGTCCAGGTCGACCACGATGATCGGGTCGGCGCCGCGCATGCGCGCTGCGACTATGGCCGATAGCCCCACGCCCCCAGCGCCGAATACCGCCACGCTCTCGCCCTTGCGCACGTCTGCCGTATTGAGCACGGCGCCAGCGCCGGTCATCACCGCGCAGCCGATGATGGAGGTGACGTCGGTGCGCACGTCCTTGTCGACCTTCACCACGTACTGCTCATCGGCAATGGTGTGGTCGGCCCAGGTGTAGACGTTTTCGGCGACGGCAAGGCCCTCGGAGGTCTCCAGCGTGGCGATGATAGGCAGTCGCCCGCTGGCCTTGATGTCACGAGGCACCCAGGTCACGAGGACATGATCGCCTTCCTGGACGTGGTCGACTTCCTTGCCCGTTTCCATGACCACACCGGTGGCTTCGTGGCCGAGAATGACCGGATGCTCGCGGTCCCGATGCATCTGGTGCAGCTGGCTGTGACAGACCCCGCTTGCGAACAGCCGGACGAGGACCTGATGGGGGCCGGGATCCGGAAGCTTTAGCGTCTCGATGCGCAGCGGAGCCTTCTCCTGCGGCAGCACGGCAACGTTTGCGGTCGCACCCATGGTTCGCAAGCCCTCTTTATCTGTATGGGGTCCGTGAGTGTCCCACCGCCGCGCTTGCTGCGGCAAGCCGCGCCGCTGTCGGCGTGGTGAACTACACTTCGAGAGCAGCGGTGACTCGGAGTAAGCGTGAGCGGGGCGAGCTACCACCTTGTGTTTCGCGGAGAGGTACTGGAGGGGCAGGACCGTACGGCGGTGGCCCGCCGTCTGGCGGCGTTGCTGAAGCTCGATGCGCCGAAGGTGCGTGCCCTGTTCAGCGGCAAGCCCGTGGTTCTCAAGCGCAACGTACCGAAGGACGTCGCCGTCCGCTACCAGGCAGCGTTCCGTGACGCTGGTGCACGTCTGCGGGTGACGTCCGCGGGCCAGGCCTCAACGCAGTCTGACGATGCTGGGTCTGGCCATCCAGGGTCCGGCCGACCGCGGTCCGCCGATGCGGGGTC
>SLQW01000110.1 GCA_007131295.1 Pseudomonadales bacterium
GCCGGAACGAGACCGTCTGCTCTTCGACCGCCGCGAACAACTCGAGGCGTTCGGCGCCGACTGCAAGCAGGAACACGAGCACCGTTGCCACTACGTCCCAGCGTTTGCGCAACGCCCCCATTTGGCTTCCCCCGTCAGCCGTCAAGTGTCGCTCCGGTCCCGGAGCGGGCCCTCATCCAGGCGCCAGCTCAATCCATGTACCGCCCTCGTAAACGCGAACGCCGCTCGGTTCTTTGGGAAACCGGCGGCGTCGCGTCAATCTGCCAGGGACCGCTTCAGCGCGCTCTGCTCATCATGTCGATGGTGTTGTAAGTGATGGCCTCCTTCTCCCGGAGATCGAGCAAGCGCAGATCGTGGTAGGCCTTGATCAGGAAAGGACGCATATCGTTCTCTTCGGGAAACTCACTGAAGAAGTCCCGGTAGATGTCCAGAGCTGGAATCAGCAGGCGGTGCCCTTCGTAGAAATCCGCGATGAGGAAAGGATCATTGGTGACGGGATCGTCCTTCATCTTCGCCAGCTCGGCTTTGATCTCTGCCGCCTCGTCCTCGTCGAGCCAGGTCAAAGTACTTTCACGACGCGGGGAATAGACCGTCTCGCCATCGAGCAGGACTTCGAGCTTGTAGGCGTGCTCTCCAACGCCCAACTCCGGCAACCGAAAGCGGATCATCTCGCTGGTGGACGACGGGGCAATCTCGAACGTCTGCTCCCCGACGTGCAACCGGTAGGCATACTCCGGTCCGGCATTGGACCAGACCAGCTCCGGCCAGCTGGAAGCCACCGTGATGTTGCGCGCCGTGTCCACCTGCGGCTGATCATCCTCGCTACGTACGCTGCGGCGGACAGTCGTGTAGCGTTGCGTGGTCGCGAACTTGTTGCGCAGCGCATGCCAGAATCCACCACGGCTCTCCCGCTCGATCCCGAAGTTGCGGCCAGCCAGGAGCTCCAGATCATCGCCTGCGACCATGATCGTGGTGGAGGCGCCGAGCTGGCGCACCTCGCCACCGGCTTGATTGATCACCCGGGCGCGACTGTCCTGGCCAGAACGAACGTACTGACCCGGGAAAAGGTACTTGGTGCGCGTCACCGACTCCCAACGCTCGCCGTCACGAGAAAACTCGATGGTGCCCTGGATGTCCATTACGCGCGCTACTGGACCATCTGCCTGCACGGACGCTGCGCCCAGCAGAAGCAGCGCCACTAACGCCAGCACACTGCATCTCATTGATATCGACATGGACGGCCTCCCGGCTTCCTCTGCGGCCCATACTGTACGTTCGAGTATGCCATGCTCCTGCATGAAGCAATGATGAACCCTCGCATCACTTCCCGACCATCGCGAATGCACTCCAGATGAACGGGTAACCCCAACGCGGCGAGTCCATCAGCTCGAGCTGCGCGGCGCGGAATGCCTCGCGCGGCGGCATGCCCTCGAACATGCGCTCGTAGAACGCGGTCATGAGCGCCTGGGTGCCCGCATCGCTCACTTCCCAGAGCGAGGTGATGACCTGACGCACACCTGCCTCCTGGAAGGATCGGCGCAAACCATAAACCCCCTCACCCTCATGGATCTCGCCGATTCCGGTATCACAGGCGGAAAGCACCGCGAGTTCAGTACCCGAAAGATCCAGCCCGAGCACTTCGAGCGCCGTCAAAATGCCGTCGTTGCGGGTGTCGAGCTCGCCCAGGAAGGGCGCATTCGAGTTCACGCCGGCAAACGCGAGACCCGCTCGCAAAAGTGGATTGTCACCCGGAGGCGGTTCCACCATGTCGATACCCCGTTCGTTACGCAGCAGGCGACGCCGGAGTTCTTCGTCCGCCTGCAGGAAGAAACCATGGGTCGCGAGATGCAGCACGCGGGGCGGTTGGTCGAGGTCGTTCAGCACCTGCTCCTCCGCGCTGCCGCGCGTGTAGAGCCGGTAGTCCTGCTGCGCGGTCGCTACCTGACGCCCTATGAGTTCGCCTTCCAGCTCGGCACCCGGCAGCGGCGAGAAGCTCAACCCCCGCAAGCCCCTGGATGCGGCACGAAGACTGGCGAGCTCGGCCGCCGAACGGGAATCGAGGTCGCCAAGCGACAAGCCGCGCATGGCTTCGAAGCGCGCCGCGCGCGAGCCCCGGGTACCGGCCGCGTCAGCCGCAGTGAGCTGGACGGTTGCCCCATGAGCCGGCTCGGCAGGCTCGATCAGCGCCACTCGGGCAGCACTGCGACGGCGGGCTTCCTCCAGAACTGCGGGTCCTGCGACGTCCTCCGTATCGTAGTCGGGTCCTCCGAACACCAGGAAACGTCCCGTAGCCGGCGGCACCGCCGACGGCACCAGATCACGCGCCGAGGACAGCAGGTGGAGATCAGTGGTCTGCAGCAGGTAGCGCCCGGCCTCGTCGACCAGGGCATCGAAGGGAAGCACGTTGAGTACGCCATCAGGGACCAGGTAAACCTTGCCGTTGTCCGGAAGCTGCTCTGCCAAGGGCCGCCACAGTGCCTCATAGACGTCCATGCCGACCTCCTCGACGTCCTCGTCGAGTGCGTCCACATCCTGGATGATGGCGCGAAACTCCTGAATCAGCGCGGTGATCGGTGCCATGTCCGGGTAATGCACGACGGCCAGCGCCGGCGCATCAGGCCCGCCCCGTCGGGTCAGGATGCCGGCGAGCAGGGCCTGTTCGCCGTCCGGGCGTTCGTACACGAGGAAATCGACAAGACTGCCGTTGTCCGGCAGATGGGGCACGAGATCATCCACGGAGAGGGCAGCAATCGCTTCCCGGTAACGCAGGCTCGCGCGTCCGAGTTCACCCTGAAGATTGCCGACCCGGGTCTCGAGCATGCGGATCCGTGCCAGGTGCCCCTCCGGATCGTCATCACCGGGCCCGGCAAGCGTCAGCGCAGCAAGCTCTTCCCGCGCGTCCGTGAGCTCGCGGGTCAAACGTGCCATCTGCGGGTCGATGCCAAGGCTGGCGATCTGGCGAATCTCCGAGGTCACCTTCAGCAGCAGTCCCTTGCGCTGCAGGGAGACCTCGAGCAGCTCTCTCGCGGCATCTTCCGGAGCGAGGTCCGGCAGCAGCTGCAGGTAGCGGTCGAGTTCACCCCGATGCAGGCGCAGATAGCCTTCCCGTGCATTGTCGCTGGTCACCCACAGCATGCGGTCGAAGAACCGGGTCCGACGTTCGAATCCGAGCCTGCGTAAATCGATGGCAGCATCGATGCGGCCACCTTCCTGAAGGACGTCGGCCAGCGCGTTGAGCGCTTCGAAGGTATAGGGATGTTCCCCGCCGAGGACGGCTTCTGCGAGCTCCAGCGCCTCACTCAAGCGCGCCTCGGCTTCGACGAAACGATCCTGGCCCTGGCGCAGCAGGCCAAGATCGATGAGCGAGCGGACGACGTCAGGGTGACGCTCACCGAGCCTGTTGCGACGGAGTTCGAGCGCGGTCTCGATCCGCTCGCCGGCGTCATCGAGTCGGCCGAGGCTACGATAGGCGCGGCCCAGGTTGTTGAGCCCGCGCAGCGTGTCGGGGTGATCGGTGCCCAGCGCACTCGTCCAAGCCGCGTGGACTTCTTCGAACAACAGCGCCGCCTTGCTGTAATTGCCCTCCATCATGTAGAGGAAGGCGAGGTTGTTACGGACCGCGATGGTGCGCGGATGGCTCTCGCCGACAGTCGATGCGAGGACCTCGATGGGCAACAGATAGAGCGGCTCGGCGCGGCTGAAACTACCCTGGCTCTCATAGAGCAGCGCAAGGTTATTCATGCTGTTCAACGTCTGCGGATGGGCCGGGCCGAGCATGCGCTCCGAAACGTCCATAGCCGTGCGCAGTAAAGGCTCCGCGCGATCGTAAGCACCCTGCTCCTCGAGCACGACGCCCAGATTCGACATGGCCGTCAGGGTCGCCAAGTGCTCGAGCCCGTAGCGATCCCGGTAGCCCGCAACGACGGCCGTCCAGACATCCTCGGCTGCGGCCAGATTGCCTGCGCTGCGATGGATCGCTCCTATCAGGTTGAGGGCATCGAGGGTAAGCGGATGCGCCTCACCGAGGTACGTCATGCGGGCTTCGAGGACCTCTCGCGCAAACATTTCCGCCACATCGGTAGCGCCGATCTCCAGCTTCAGGCGCGCCTGGGCCTCGAGCACGGCAAGGCGTAGCCCCGAATCCCGCGGCAGTTCCCCGGCCAGGGATTCGAGCTCGGCCGAGGCCTCGTCATGAGCACCTTGCTGCAGCTGCAGCGTGGCGAGATCAAGGCGCGTGCGCAGCGTGTCGGCGTGCCTCGGACCGAGAACACCCCTGCGGATTTCGAGCACGCCGACAAAACTGTCGCGAGCGCCGTCGAGGTCACCGCCACGCCCGAGGAGAATCGCGTATTGCTCGACGCAGGCCGCTGTACGCAGGTGAAACCGCCCATAGCGATCAGCGATGCGCTCACAGGTCGCCTCGAGAAGTTCAGCACCTTCCGCGTACGCTCCCAGGCTCTCCAGGCGCTGCGCAACGAGAATCTCGAGTTCGAAGACTTCGACGTCATCAACCCCGAGCGCTTCCGTTGCTTCCTCGAGTGCTTCATACGTCACCTCGAGGGCGTCCACCGTGCGGCCGGCAGCTTCGAACAGATCGGCCAATGTCGCAAGAATGTCGAGCGTCCACGGGTGCCCGGGCCCCGGGCGCACACGGGAGCGCTCAGCGGCGAACATGAGCAGAGCTTCCGCACCGGAGACATCGTTGAGGGCAAACGCAACGTCCGCGAGATCGAGAATGCTCTCTACGCTGAGGCGGTGATCCGGTCCGAAGGCTTCTTCGGCCACGGTTAGCGCCTGCTCGAGCAGATCGAGGGCGCCCTGCAGATCGCCTTCGCCGGCAGCTGCCATTGCCTCCTGCCGCAGGGCATCCCAGAACTCCAGCGCATCGAAGGCATCTTCGGACTCCGGTAGCGCTTCCGCGCTCGCGGCCGCCTCGTCAATCCAGGCGGTCGGTTCTTCGAGCACCTCGCTGAGGACCCCACCGTAGGCCTCGGCCTGCGCCGGCGCATCCGCAGCCACGGCGAGGCGCACCGCTTGCCGGAGATCCTCCGCTGCCTGCTCCGCATAGCCAAGGTCGAGCGCCAAAAGCGCGCGGTCGGCATACAGCTCAGCCATGGAAGGATGCTGGTCGATGGCAGCATCGAGACGCTCGAAAGCGGCTTCGAAGTCACGCTCGGCGAGGAGTGGCTGCAGCTCCAGCTGCAGTTCTGTCATAACGACATCAGGGTCGACCGGCTGCGGCTGCCA
>SLQW01000134.1 GCA_007131295.1 Pseudomonadales bacterium
CCGTTTGCAGCCCACCACGGATTCCGGGAGCAGTTTCGCAGCGACGTCCGGATCGCGGACGATGCTCCTGATCTTCTCGCGAATGAACGCCTGGGCCATCGCATTTGCTTCCGGATTGACCAACAGGTCCCCGAAGGCGCGTAGAAACAGCAGCCCGCCGATTTGCCAGTGGTGCTCGAACTGGCGGCGTCGCTCTTCCGCTGTCGCTTCCAGAGCAGATCCCTGGCAGCGCGGATGGCGCGCCCCGAACGCACTCTGCATGGCTGCATTGCGGGCGCGGAAGTCGGCGTAGTTGGCCTTTATGCTGGCCTCGAGTTCGGAGTCCATGGGCTCGTTGCGCGCCGGGACGGAGAAGTTGGGGGTGCGCTGGAAAACGTAGAGTTCTCGGGCCTCCGCGGCGATCACCGGGATGGATTGGATCGCCGAGGAACCAGTGCCGATCACGGCTACGCGCTTGGAAGTGAAATCGACCTCCTCATGGGGCCAGCGGCCGGTGTGGTAGGTCTCGCCGGTAAAGTCGTCTGCACCCGCGATGGCGGGCCAGGTGGGGACGGACAGGCAACCGGTGGCCATCACACACCAGCGTGCGCGGTACCTGTCTCCATGATCCGTGGTCACCTCCCAGCATTTTTCGGCGTCGTCGTAGTGTGCCGACTTCACCCGGGTTTCGAACCGGATCTGCTCTCGCAAGTCGAAGCGGTCCGCAACGTGGCGGATGTAGTCGAGAATTTCCGGTTGCGTTGCGTAGCGCTCGCTCCAGGACCACTCCTGCTGCAGCTTGGGATCGAACTGGTAGCAGTACTCCAGGCTCTCCACGTCGCATCGCGCGCCGGGATAGCGGTTCCAGTACCAGGTCCCACCCACGTCGTCGCCGGCTTCCAGAACCTGAACGTCCAGCCCCTGCCCGCGCAGGCGGTAGAGCATGTACAGCCCTGCGAAGCCGGCGCCGACCACTACCGCGTCCAGCTCCCTTACGTCATTCATTCCTTCTCCCACCGGCGCGTCCGAAGCCCGCAAGAATACGGGAGCCCGTTGCTCGGGGAAACGCCCGGGGGGCAAGGTTAGAATGCGCACCGTGACCATCTCGTCAACTTCGGAGAACTCATGAAGCAGTCCTGCAGTGCCTTCCTCTCCCTGGTGCATCCGGTCGACACCCTGCGCTGGGCCCTGCCGCTCACAGCCGCCCAAACCGGCGGTCGTGGCTCGCTGTTCGGGGGTGTGGGTCTGGCAGCCGGCATCGTGGCCCTGGAACAGGCCACCGGGAAACCGGTGATCTGGGCAACCGGTCAGTACCTCGCGCTGACTCGAGGCGAGGTCACCATCGATCTCGAGGTGTCTCTCCCTGCCGTCGGACGCAACGTCACCCAGGGCAGGGTCGTGGGTCACGTCGGTGAACAGGAAATCATCACCCTGCTCGGTGCGGCGGGGGCACGACCCTCCGATGCGGAAGGCTGCTGGATCCAGTGTCCGCAGGCGCCGCCTCCGGAGGATTGCCCGGAGATCGTGCGTAGCCAGGAGGGCGCCACCGTGCACGATGAGGTCGAGCTGCGGCTGGCACGTGGCAGTTTCGGATTCACCGGATTCGGTACGCCCACCGAAGACGGTCGTTCCCTGCTCTGGGCAAGGATGCCGCGGATCGAGCACGATGCGGGCGCGCTCGCCATCATCGCGGACTACATGCCATCTGCGCTCGGCAACGCACTTGGTACGATTGCCCACTCCACCAGCCTCGACAACACCATCCGCTTCGGTCAGATGCAGCCGACCGAGTGGGTACTCTGCGACAATTCGGTCGAGTATCTCGGCAACGGTTTCGGCCACGGCACCGTCCACCTATGGAGCGACTCTGGTGTACTCCTCGCCACGGCCAGCCAGTCCATGATCGTCCGCGTGCCTGACGGGCCGATATCCGTGAGCTAGTGGGCCATGCGGTCGTCAGGGTCGGGTGAACCTCAACGTCATGCGGTCCGACTCTCCGATGGCGTCCCATTCCTGGCGACACAGCGAGCGTTGCGCCTCGTCCTCCACGTCGTCACAGGCGCGGTAGCTCGGAGGCAACGCCCACACGCCCTGTTCGTGATCTGCGGTATCGAGCGGATTGGCGTTGATTTCACTGCGCGCCGCGAATTCGAAGCCCGCGCGTTCGGCCGCGCCGATGACGAAGTCCTCCGGGACGTATCCGGTTCTGACTTCCGGGTCGAAGTCCCGCTCCGGTGGCAGCCGGTGTTGCAGTACGGCAAGCGTTCCGCCTGATCTCAACACTTCGAAGGCGGCCTCGAGTGTCGTATCGACGGCGTCATTTGCGATCAGATTGTGAAAGTGCCGTGACAGAAGCACGAGGTCGGCGCTGCCCGGCTCGCCGAGCGTCGTCGCCTGCGGCGGCGAGTAGGTGACCACCTCGACCCGGTCATAGATCTCCGGCTCCGCTTCCAGCTTGTCCACGAGCGCCTGACCGATGCGGGCGACCATGCCGCTCTCGGAGTCGGTCGGGAAATTGGCGACCACAAGCTGACCGCGGTTACGCAGAACGGGAGCGAGGATTTCCGTGTACCAGCCAGCTCCGGGCCACACTTCCACGACGGTGTGATCCGGCGCGAGATCGAAGAACGCCAGGGTTTCGACCGGATTCCGGTACCGGTCGCGCGCACGGTTCGCCTCTGATCTGTGCTCTCCGAGCACGGCTTCCTGCAGCTGCTCCCGGATGTCGTTCTCGGTACGCTCCGGAGTATCCCGCGTCACATCGGGCGCGGGTTCGGGCGTTGGCCCCGGGGACGGAGCCGGGGTCGCTTCCTCATCCGGGCCGCAGGCAGCAAGCAGCAAGGTGATCGAAACGGTGAGGATCAGGCGTGAGAGCATGACTGTCGGCTCCGATGGGATAGGCCGTCCTAAAGTAGCATGATTGTCTGTGGCATGATCCATGCCCAGCCTGCCTATCCCACTGTTGCGCGAGAAGCCATGACCACTCAGGAATACCGCCAACCGAGGTTCGTACCGCCCCCCGGGGCCACAGAGGTCCTGCTCGTACGCCACGGCGAATCCCGCGCGGCCACGCCTGATGACCCCTTCCCGCTCCTCGATGGTCACGGCGATCCGGAACTGCATCCTAACGGCCGCATGCAGGCGGACCTCATCGCCGACCGCCTGCGCCACGAGCCCCTGGCAGCGGTCTACGTCTCGAATCTCCGGCGCACCAACGAAACGGCCGCGCCGCTATGCCGACATCTGGGTCTCGAGCCTTGCGTCGAGCCCGATCTGCGTGAAGTTTTTCTCGGGGACTGGGAGGGTGGCCTGTTCCGGATCAAGGCCCATGAAGCCGATCCGGTTTACCTGCGAATGCAGGCGGAGGAGCGCTGGGACGTCATTCCTAACGGTGAAAGCAACGAGGCTTTGACGGAGCGGATCGCGGCTGCCCTCGAACGCATGCGGCTAGCGCACCCCGATGCGAAAGTCGCTGCTTTCGTTCATGGCGGCGTCATCGCGACGGTCCTGCAGATGGCCAGTCGCTCCCGCCCTTTCGCCTTCACCGGTGCCGCGAACGGATCCATCAGTCATATCGTGCTGCTCGAGGATAGGATCCTGATCCGAAGCTTCAACGATTGTGCGCATCTTGCTGACACCATCGTACCTGGGGACAGTCAGCTCACCTGAGGAGGCAAGCGATGTCTCGCCTTGCATGGATACGGACTTTGCTCGTCCCGTTCCTTCTGATCTGCGGCATCATCACCGCCGCCGAGCCGCCACCTGCCCGCGATGTGGCATTCGTCAATGCCCGCGTGCTGACCATGGTCGATGCAACCCCGCGCGACGGGCACACCGTCATCGTACGCGATGGCCGAATTCATGCCGTCGCCCCGAGCGCGGAACTCGTACCCGGAGCGGACGATCACGTCATCGACGCCGATGGTCGAACGCTGATCCCGGGCCTTGCCGAGATGCATGCCCACGTCCCGGTACCTCAAGGCCCCCAGCAACCGCCTGGGTATACCGAAGACGTTCTAATGCTCTGGGTCGCCAACGGTGTCACCATGGCGCGGGGCATGCTTGGTCATCCATCACATCTCGACCTGCGGCAACGCATCGACGACGGAGCGCTCATCGGCCCACGCCTGATCATTTCCGGGCCATCATTCAGCGGCCAGTCGGTTGACCGTATCGATCCGGCGGTCGCAAGAGTGTACGCCCAGGCCGAAGCCGGCTACGACTTCCTCAAGATCCATCCCGGCCTCACCCGGGAACAATACGACGCCATTGCCGAGGCAGCGAACGAGGCAGGCCTCCGCTTCGCGGGACACGTTCCGGTGGATGTCGGTCTGCCGCGGGCATTCGAGGCCAGACAGGAGACCATCGACCACCTCGACGGCTACATGCATGTGCTCGTTCGCGATCCGGGGGCGCACCCGGACGCGGCTCGCTCCTTCTTTGGAATCGGTCTGTTGCCCTATGTGGATCGCGGGGCGATAGCAGACGCGGTCACGGAGACCCGCAACAGCGGTGCCGCCGTCGTACCAACCGAGACGCTGTTCGAAAATTTCCGGCTGGCAGCCGAAGACATGGATGCGCTGCTTGCCCGGCCCGAAAACGCGTTCCTGCCGCCGGGACTGCTCTCTGCTTACCGGGCGCGCCTCGAGGATGCCGATGCGATGGGCGAGCTGCTCGACGATTTCATGACCCTGCGCGGTGAGCTCATCGCTGCGCTGCATCGCGCCGGCGTACCGCTCCTGCTCGGTGCCGACACACCGCAGATCATGAACGTGCCGGGGTTCGCCACCGCGCGTGAGCTCGAGATCATGGTTCGTGCGGGACTCAGTCCGTTCGCCGCCCTCGAAGCGGCCACCATCGCCCCCGCACGCTTCTACGGGGCCGAAGGGCGCTTCGGAAGCATCGTTCCGGGGGCGGTTGCCGATCTCGTTTTGCTGCACGACGACCCCCTCGAGGAGATCGGCAACGTGCGCAGCATCGAAGGGGTCATGCTGCGCGGCCGCTGGCTCGATCGCACATTCCTCGATCAGCAGCTCGAACGTATCCGGGAGCGTTACGCGGCTCTCTAGGAGCCTACCAGCTCTCGACGATAGTCTTACGTTCGAGGGGGTCGAGCGCGGCGATGGCTGGATCGGCGTAATAGGAATCGCTGCGAATCGAACGGGTCGAAATCTCGCCGAATATGCAGCCGGTCTCGCTCCTGAAGGCGTGCAGCTGGCCACGCTCGACCAGCAGCTTGTCACCGGCCTCGAGGTGAACGATGTCGCCTTCGAGATCCACCTCGAGATCGCCCCAGAGCACGTGGAAGGTCTCTTCCTTCTTCTCATGCTTGTGATGCGGATGGCGCTGACCCGGCAGCATGATCAGAAATTTGTTGCAGTACTCGTCGCGATTGATGGAATTGACGAGCACGCAGCCTACTTCCCGGCAGCGCTCGAGTCCGTAGTGATGGGACACCTCGATGGTGATGTCTTCTCCGAGCGCAATGCCGGCCTCATAGAGCTGCCCCTTGGCGTCGTGGAGAATGCCCCGGAGCTTGCTCAAGCTGTCGTTCTGGTGCTCCTCGAAGACCGCCGCATCCGGCGCATAGTCGCGGGATGCAACGTAATGCGTGCGGTACTGGCCGAACTGACCCGAGGTGAGCTGCCCTTCCTCGCACGGCATCGCGAAGTAGACGTCGTCGCGCTCGATGGGTTCCCCCTGCTTGATCAGACGGCGAGCGAACACCCCCCGCTGCAGCTCGAGAAGAGACCGCGATTCGGCCTCGGATACCGGCTTCTCCTGACCCACCCCGCAGATCGACCGCGCGCGCGCCGAAGCTGCAAGCCATGCGTCTGCCTGCTGGGGATTCATGGAGTAGCCGTTGAGCGTAATCGTGTCCGTAGGAACCCCGAAATGCCGCTCGAGCAACCGTGCCCCCTTGGCGATGGCCACCGTGACCACTTCCGTGTTGTCAGGCGGCTCGTGACCGGAGTAGCCGATGCTGACGTAGGGGTAGCGCTTCGCCATCTTCGACATGAAATTCATGCTGTGCTGTTCAGGTGGTGTCGGATAGAGCGACACGCAATGCATGATGGCGAGCGCGGGCACGCGTTTGCTCAGGAAAGTCACCAGGTTGTCGATCTGATAGATGGACAGGCCACCGGTGGACGCGATTACCGGTTTGCCTGCGGCAGCAATGGCCTGCAGCAGGGGCCAGTCCGTAGCTGAGCAACTCGCCACCTTGAGGATCTCGACGCCAAGCGCCGAACAGAGTTCAACGGACGGCTCATCGAAGGGTGTCACCACGCGGACCAGCCCCTGCTCGCGGATGCCTTTGAGCAAGGTTCTGAAATCCTCCGCATCGAGCCGCGTCGATTCGAAACGCCCGATGTGCTTGATGTCGCTGCGGCCTCTGGCTGCAGGGTGGATGAAGCTGTCGAGCTCGCGGAACTGAAGCTTCACGGCGGCCTTCACGCCATGCCGACGAGCCAGCTCTGCTGCGGCGTCGATGATGGCGAGGCCATGGGCAATGTCGCCCTGGTGATTGTTCGCCATTTCGAAGATGTGAAGGTCGTCGAAGATCGTTTTGTCCATCAGTCTGCTCGTGTGTCGGTTGCGGGATCGCCCAGACCGCACAGGGCCAGTGCCTGGGGCAGCGTCGTCAGACGGTCGTCGATGTAGTAGTCCGCGGGTGGTTTGCCGAAACGGAGTTCATGATACCGCACGCCCCAGCGCGCCAGCTGATCGCGGGTGACAGCAGACCAGTCCTTGCCGGTGGCGGAGCCGCGAGCGGTGAAAAGTACGATCGTGCAGCCTGCGTCGTAGAGCGCATTGACTCGCGCGACGTTATCGCGGATCGGGCCCGCCGCGGCGTAATCGAGGTCGGCCACAGCTTCGGCGAGCACGCCATCGATATCCACCACCAGGCGTTTTGGCCGTGACGGTAGCGTGGTCGCCGCAAGCTCTCCCCTGGCACGCAGTGCCGCTTCCACCGTCGTGACATCGTCCAGGGTGTCAATGCTGACCATGGGTTCGTCGATGACCACCGCGCCTGCCTTCCTGCCGCGTAACGAACCCGCGTCCAGCAGGCAGCTGCGGGTCAGTGCATAGGCCGCGCCGTTGCGGTGATAGACCGGGGTGAGCTGCTGCCGCGCGATGATCGCGGCTCCCTGCGGATCGTAGTAGTCGAGCTGCCCGTCCCCGTTCAGCACCAGTTGCTTCAGTGGGTGCGATTTGCTTTCGGTCGGGCTCACTGTCCAGACCGCATCGAGTGCCTCCGAGACGAGCTTCTCCACGGTGGCCGTCACGTGGTCCGCGCGCCGCAGCGGTGAAGTCGGTTGCAGCATGACGACGATGTCGTAGCGGCTGCCATCGTCCGCCTCAGTTGCCTCGAGTGCGTGCTTGAGGACGTCGACGTCGCCGATCCGGTCGCCCGACAGGTGCTCCGGGCGCATGAATGGCGCTTCGAGGCCCGCATCCATCGCTGTCTCGCGGATCACGAGATGGTCTGTCGACACGACGGCCCGGTCCACCCAGGGCAGCGTGCGGACCAGATCGCCGACCCGACCGACCAGCGGACGACCCGCCACAGGGTGCAGATTCTTGAGCGGAATGCCCTTGCTGCCACCACGGGCTGGCACCACGACCAGTATCCGTCGGTCTGCCCACGCCATCAGCGCCCTGCTCCCTCGAGCAGGCTGTAGTCCACGCGAACTCGCCGTCCGTTGCGCGAGGAGTCGAGCGCTGCAGCGATGACGCACATGGTGGCAAGCCCCTCTTCTAGGTCGAGGGGCGAGGGCTTCGAGGCGTCTGCCAGCAACGTTCCGATGTGCTCGATTTCACCCTTGAAGTCGTCGGGACGCGTCTTCGCCACCCGCTCCTCGCGATTCTGTCCGTCCTCGCGGCTGAGGCGCACGAGGTCATGCCCGGGATCCACGTTCACCTGCCACTCCAGATGGCCGTCTTCACCCTCGAGACGAAGCCATTTCTGAGCTGGACGCGTCACCACGTCCTGCACGATGGTGCCGAGGAGGCCAGACTCGGTCCGAACCGAGAGCTGGGCGATGCGATCGAAGGCCGCACCGTCGTGCTCCACCTCATCGAGCTCCGCGCTCACCTCATGGATTCGGCCCTGACCGCTGATGGCGGCAAAGTACTGCCAGATGTTGATGCCGTGGCTGTGCTCGCCAATGGCACCACCGCCCCGTGAAGTGAAGCCGAGGTAGGTGTCGGCAGGTCCAGACAACCACGGATGAGCGCCGAAGATGCCGCCCCAGTGCTCGCGGAAGAGGGTGCGCAGCGTCGTCACCGGGCCCACACCCAGTGTCTCGAGCCATTCCACTGCCAGCCGCGTGTGAGTCGTCAGACGGTGGTTGTAGGCAACCAGGACTCGCGTGCCCTGCTCCTGCGCCCGCGCCATCAGCGCACCGCATGCACTCAGGTCCGGCGTGCAAAGCGGCTTTTCGATCAGAAGTACCTTGGGCGCCCGCTGCTCGAGCTCAGCCATCGCGAGATCGAGATGGGTATCAGGCGGCGTACCGATGATCACGAGGTCGAAGGCGCGCTCGGAGAGCGTCTCCGGGGCAGCGAGCTCGACCGCCTCGTCCCAGCTGCCGTAGCGGCTCGGATAGATTTCGTTTCGGCTGCGCGCAAGCGCTGCAGGATCGCGGTCGGTCATGGTAACCGCCCAGCCCTGCTGCCGGCAGCCGTGGGCGAGATGGTTGCCTATAGAACCGGCACCGACGATCTTCACCGTTGTGTCATTCATGGCGTGGGGGTCCCACTCAATGCTCGCGTCCACTGCACGGGTACGCGCGGCGAACGCAACGACCGCATATCTGCGGAGATGGCTCAGGTGTAGCCGAGCTCGCGATCGAGACGCTCACTGACGTAAGCGTCGATCTTCGCGACCTGTTCGGCGTCGAAGTAGTCCCGATAACCGCCAACCTTGCCCCGGCGCACCTTGAAGGAGTCTGGATCCTCACTGTTTCGGGCCTGCAGACGGCTGTTGTTGAAGAAGTTCTCGCGTTCCTTTTCCTTGAGCGATTCGAACGAGGCGAAGGCCACGGCCTCTGCGACCTCCTCGGAACTGAATCCGGCCTCGAGCCAGGCGCAAAGCTTCATCATCTCGGTCTCCGGGTCGGCTCGGAGGGCCTCGTAGTGGAGACGATGGACCCGGTCCCAGCCCCGGAGTTCCCTGTGCCAGCGATTCAAGTAGTCGCAAATGGCGGGCAATCCAGGCGGCGCATGCATGACGAAGTCGAACAGCCCCATGTCCCCTTCGACCTCGTACATCTCGCGCTTGTAGCGCGCCGCACGCCGGGTCGCCTGGAAGTATTCGGATACGGCGACGTCGCGCGGGTCGCGGATCAGGAATACCACCGGTTTCGATCTAAGGTTCGCACCGTGCTTCGAGTGGCGCGCCAGCTTGTCGAGCTCGTGGCCGTGGGTCATCGCCACGACGGGGATCGCAGAGTTCTGAGCGTGAAAGTTGTCGTACTCCAAGAGCTGTTGCTCAGGCAGGCCGAAACGGCGTTGGTAAAGCCGCGACAGCATAGCTCGCAGCCAGGTCCGACCGCTCTTGGCCCGTGACAGGACCACGTAGTCGGCGCCCAGTACCAGACGGTTTTCGAGACCCGCGCGCCAGGAGCGGCGCAGCGCCACCCGCCGCTGTTTCGGCAGCGGCGCCGTCAATGCCCAGATGCCGGCACGATAGAGACGATGGCGATCGATCATGACAGTCCCGAAGCCCGCTGGTCGCTGCTGGCCGTAGCGTCGCGACTCGAAGGTGCGGGGCGAAAGGGCGCGCAGGATACCAGAGCACCCAGAGCGAGGACAGGACAGGACTGCCTGTCAGGTGCGGCCTGCAAGGTGCGGCCTGCCAGGTGCGGCCTGCCAGGTGCGGCCTGCGCTCAGCCCTGGTATCGCGTTGCGTCCCCCTCTCGGCTGATGCATCGTTCGCGCCGCAGATTTCCCGGCTAGACTGGCCGATCAGCAGTGACCCCGGCGTGGAGATCTCCGCCTATGGCAAGTCCGACCCGACGCCGCCTGCGCCGGCTCGGTTTCCACCTGATCAGCACGCTCGCGCGACTGGTCCGCCCCCTGGGGATGCCTGGGTTGCGGCGCGTGGGACAGTGGGTGGGAGAGATGCGCTTCCGGATAAGTTTGCGCGAGCGGCGCCGTCTGGCTCGTCACCTGACGCAAGTCCTCGGCCCTGACGTCGAGCCCGCAGACGTGCGGCGTATCCTGCGCCAGGCCTACCGCAATTCCGATCGCAGTGCGTTCGAGATCGTCGCCATGGGGGCTGCACCCTTCTCTGCTGACATGGTCAGGTCCGCTTGTGAGGTGGAAGGATTCGAGCGTCTGCGTTCCGCTGCGGAATCCGGTCCAGGCGCAATCCTGCTCGGCATGCATATGACCAACGGGATCCTGATGGCGGCGCGCCTCGCAGCCGAAGGCCTGCCTGTGACCGTGGTTTACCGTGAGTCACGCAAGATGAGTCCGGGGTTCTTCGACCGGCTGCTGCCGAGCCACGGTCTCGAAGGTATCGATGCTCGCAACCGGTCGTCAGCCTACCGGCAGATGCTGCGAGCGCTACGTGCCGGACGCATTGTGTTCGTGCTGATGGACCAAGGGACGAAGCACGGTGGCGTCACCGTAGAGTTTCTCGGCAAGACGCTCGACATGGCTGCGGGCCCTGCGGAACTCGCGCGCCGAGCCAGAGTACCGGTGCTGCCGGCTCTGCCGCTCGGCGGCGACGAGGTCTGGCGCTTCCAGATCGGTGAGCCTCTCACGCTGCCCGTGGAGAGTACCGAGGCGAGTGCCGCCGTCCTCGCGCAAAGCATGGAGCAGCACATTCGTTCCCACCCGGAACTATGGTCCTGGCACCACCGCAAGTGGCGGCGCATGCCGGTCGGCGCTATCGAATCCGCAGCCAGACCTGCGCCTTGAGTGGCGATCACGGCAGCTCCTGCGTCTGGTCTGCCGCATTGCGTGCATGTAGGCTCGAGTGGACAGTACGGGAGATCGAATATGATCAGCTACCACGATCCGCGCGCACCGGTGGCGACACCGCAGACACCCTACGACCTCGGCATCGAGCTGCGAGGCAGCAATCAGGTCAAGGTCGGATTTCTCGCCAACGGTTTCCCCGATTCCGAAGCCTTTCTGGAGCAGGTGGCGCGCGCTCTCAGCGCGCGGCTACCAGGCATGCGTTCCGCGTTCTGGAATAAGGGTAACGCATCGATCCCGGCGCCGGCAGAAATGCTCGACGAGATCAGCAGCGACTGCGATGCAGTCGTTGCCGCCTACGGACACTGAGGCAGCTGCACCACCGGCACCGTGCGTGACGGCATCGCAGCAGCGCGACTCGGCGTCCCGGCAGTATCCCTCGTGACCGATGATTTCTGGCCCCAGGGCGATTTCGTGGCAAGCTCTCTCGGCATGCCGGACCTCCCGCGCGTGCGGCTGCCCCACCCAGTCGCCGGCACCGGCGCGAAGCGCCTCGAAGAGGTGGCCGAAGCGATCGCAGATCGCATCATCGACGCTCTCGAGGGTAAGAAGTGAGCGGGGTGCTCACGGCCGAGTCCGAGGCGGACGCACTCGAGCATCTGCACGCCCTCGGCTGCACCGACGGCCTGCCCGTGGTCGTCCCGACGCCGGAGCGCGTGGAGCGCATGCAGCTCGCCAGCGGGCTCGATGCGGATCTGGTGCTCGGCGAAATGGGGCCGGGCAATGGTGTCGCGAGCGTCCGCCATGTGGCGATCGCAGCAGTCATGGCGGGTTGCCTGCCCGATTACATGCCCGTGGTGATCGCGGCGGTGCAGGCGGTCATCGATCCCCGCTTCGACCTGACCGAAATGCAGGCTACGACTCACTGCACCGCGCCCCTGATTCTGGTGAACGGCCCCGCCCGTCACGACTGCGGCCCGATCGCATCCGGATTCGGTGCCCTGGGTCCAGGGCACAGGGCCAATGCCAGCATCGGCCGCGCCCTGCGGCTGGCCATGATGAACATCGGCGGGGCCCTGCCCGGCTCCTCGGACATGGCCTTGCTCGGTCATCCTGGCAAGTTCACCTATTGCCTGGCGGAGGACGAAGAACATTCACCACTGCCACCACTGCACGTGGCGCTCGGTTTCGAGGCGGAGGACAGCGTCGTCACCGTGATCGGTGCCGAAGCACCTCATTCGGTTCTGAGCAGTGCCACCGGGGACACGGCGGCCGACGCAGAGGGCCTGCTCGAGGCGCTCGCAGCCGGCCTTGCCGGTCTCGCGACCAACAACGCCATCCTCACCGGCGGCTGCGCGGTCGTAGTGTTGAATCCCGATCACGCTCACATCCTCACGGCGGCGGGCCTCGATCGCGCCGGTATTCAAGCGCGCCTGTACGAGCGCGCTGCCCACAGTGTCGGAACTCTGAAGCGCGTGGCGCCGGCATTTGCCCGCGGGAAGGACGACAGCGCGCTGCGATACTGCTTTCAGGCACCGGAGGACATTCTCGTGCTGATGGCTGGCGGCAGCGGACTCTACTCGATGGTCATGCCGAGCTGGTGTGCCGGGCCTCATCGTAATCGGGCCGTCAGCGTCCGGATCGAGAGCGACCAGTTCTGCGCTCTCCCGGGAGCCTGAAACCGTCAGACAGGCCAAGGCGTGCTGCCACCAGCCAGGATGCAATCGACCCTCATCCCGCGTATGGTACGGACAGCACGGAGCCGGGGTGGCCCGTTGCGGAGTCTGGATCGAGCCTCATGGCCCTCCGGCACCCAGCGCGGACCTGAGATCACACCCGCGAACCTGATCCGGATAATGCCGGCGCAGGGAGCAACGTTCGCTGGTCAGCCTCGATACCTTCCCGGTCCCGTGTCCGCGTCCTGTATTCGCGAGGCTCGGCATGATTGCGACAACGCTTACGATAGCAGGCTCCGATTCGTCGGGAGGCGCCGGTATTCAGGCTGACCTCAAGGCGATCGCAGCCAACGGTGGCTACGGTGCTTCCGTGATCACCGCCTTGACCGCCCAGAACACTCGTGGAGTGGCGTTGGCCGAGCCAGTCTCTCTCGACATGCTCGATGCGCAACTCGATTCAGTGTTTCACGATCTCGATGTGCGTTCCGTGAAGACCGGAATGCTCCCGACCCCCGAAGTCATCACCCGAGTGTCCCGAGCGCTGCGCGCACACAATCCCCGACATTTCGTCCTCGACCCGGTGATGATCTCCAAGAGCGGCTTCGACCTGATACCTGCGGAAAGCGTCAGTGCTCTGGTTGAGCACCTGCTGCCGCTGGCGACGCTGGTGACACCCAACACCCACGAAGCTCGCGCCCTTTCAGGCATGAATCCCATTCAAACCGTAGAGGATGCAGAAGCCGCCGGACGCAGTATTCTCGCTGGCGGTGCGCAGGCGGTGCTGGTCAAAGGCGGTCATCTCGACCATCCGGAGGCCGTGGATCTGCTCGTTACGCCGGAAGGGACCGAAGTCTTCACCGCGCCCCGCCTGGATATGACCCACACCCACGGCACCGGCTGTACCTACGCCGCGGCAATCGCCACCTGGCTTAGCCATGGCGCGTCGCTGACGGAGGCTATTCGTGGCGCGAAGGTTTTCGTAACCGAAGCAATTCGGCATGGGCTCGAGGTAGGTCACGGGATCGGTCCGACCGACCCCTTCGCCTTTATGCGGACACCGGAAGCGGCGGCCGACTGGACGCAGACAATCAACGCGCTGCGCACCGGGTGGCGCTCATGAATGCCGATGTGGGTCGCCTCCACATCCTGACGGACGTGACGATTCAGGAGCGTTTCGATCACGTCGAGCTCGCACGTCTCGCAGCTCTCGGCGGCGCGGATATCGTCCAGTTCCGTGACAAGCGCCCGGCGACCACCCGCGCGCTGATCGCCACGGCTACGGCCATGCGGGAGGCCATGGACAAGACTGGCTGCGCCCTGGTCGTGGATGATCGCGCTGACGTCGCGCTCGCCTGCGGCTGCGGCGTGCACCTCGGACGCGATGACCTTCCAGCTTCTCTTGCACGCCAAATACTCGGCGAGGGCGCAGTCATAGGCGGTACGGCCAACAGCCTCGAAGAGGCGCTCACGGTGGCCCGAAGTGGCGTTGACTACCTCGGTGTCGGACCTGTTTACGGCACCCGCACCAAGGCGAATCCGGCCCCGGAACTCGGTCTCGAGACGCTTGCTGCCATCGTCGCCGCCGTTCCCGTTCCTGTGGTTGCCATCGGCAGTATCACCGCAGAACGCATAGGTGAGGTCATGGCCACCGGCGCTCACGGTATCGCGGTGGTCTCTGCTGTGGTCACAGCTGAAGACCCACATGCGGCAACGGCTCGCTGTAAGGAAGCGCTCGATGAGGCGCTGTTGCGGGGGGCGCCGTGACCGATAGGATCGTCGTCGCCGGCGGCGGCATCATCGGGCTTGCCGTAGCGTTCGAGCTGCTGCAGCGCGACCTCGAAGTGGCCGTGCTGCTGCCCGAAGATGAGACCGGCACTGCGACGGAGACAGCTGCGGGCATGCTCGCGCCCGTATCCGAGGCTGATGTCGAGCATCCGGACCTGGTTCCGCTCGCCCTCGACAGTCTCAAACGCTATCCCGACTTTGTCAGCCGAGTGGAATCGGCCTCGGGCCTTACCTGCGGCTACCGTGACGAAGGGACGCTCTGGGTCGCGCTGCATCGGGATCACCGGGCCGAGCTGGCGCACCTGGCCGGCTTCATGGCGGATCGGCAGCTCACCGCCGAACGGCTCGATGCCAAGGCCTTGCGCCGGCGCGAACCGCGTCTGTCGCCCCGTACGGTTGGAGGCTATTTCGTTCCCGGTGACTATCAGGTCGATCCACGGGCGCTGCGGGCGGCGCTGCTCACAGCACTGGCGCGCGGCGGCGCGGAAATAAGGCAGGCATGCAGAGCGCTGGGTGTCGAGCTCGCGAAGGGCAAGCTCGAAGGCCTGCTCGTGGCGGATGTGCATGGCCGCAGCACCCTGCCCTGCTCGCAGGCCGTTCTCGCAACCGGCGCATGGCTTGGCAAGGACTTCGCCGCCCCGCTTCCCGACTGTGGCATGCGCCCGGTTCGTGGCCAGGTTCTCAGGCTGCGAGGGCCAAGCTTGATCGAGCACGTGATTCGCACACCGGATGTCTATCTGGTACCGCGTGGCGATGGGCGACTGATCGTGGGTGCGAGTTCCGAAGAGCGTGGCTTCGACTGCAGCAACAGTGCCGGCGCCACGCACGAACTTCTGCGGCACGCCATAGCCACCCTGCCGGAAGTCGCCGAACTGGAGCTCGAGGAGATCGCGGTGGGTCTGCGCCCGGCGACCCGGGATCACCTGCCGGTGATCGGAGAAACAGCTACCGCCGGGCTGCATTTGTGCGGCGGCCACTTTCGCAACGGTGTGCTGCTGGCGCCGGCGAGTGCGGCGCTGCTTGCACAGGCCATCGCCACCGGACAGCAGTCGGAGCAGCTGCATGCCTTCTCGCCGCGCCGATTCGAGGAGGTCTCTTGTCAAAACAGGAACTGATCGTCAACGGCCGCTCTTGGCCGCACCGCGGGGAGGGTCTGACCGAGCTGCTCGCCGGGATGGACCTCCCGGCCGATGGCCGCGGTGTTGCAGTAGCGGTCAACGGAGTCATCGTGCCGCGCGAGCGCTGGCGCGAGGTGAAGCTCAATCCCGGCGACGAGGTCGATGTGGTCGGTGCCGTGCATGGAGGTTGAAACGATGGAGTCGGATTCCTGGCAACTCGCTGGCCTGACGCTCGAGTCGCGGCTGCTGCTCGGGACGGCCCGCTATCCGAGCCGGCAGATCCTGCTCGATGCGATCAGCGCCTCCAACGCAGAACTCGTCACCGTATCCGTACGGCGGGTCGGCCTGGAGTCCGAGAGCGATAACCTCTATCAGGTCTTGCGTGAGCGAGGTCTCGAGCTGCTTCCCAACACAGCGGGTTGCTTCACGGCACGCGACGCGGTGTTCACTGCGGAACTTGCCCGCGAGGCCCTGGAGTGCAATCGGGTGAAGCTGGAGGTGATCGCGGACGAGGACACATTGCTGCCCGATGTCGAGGCGCTGCTCGAAGCCGCGGGACTGCTCGTGGACAGTGGGTTCGAGGTCCTCCCTTACACCACTGATGACCCCGTCATCGCGCGCCGGCTGGAGGATCTCGGATGTGCTGCAGTGATGCCGCTGGGCGCGCCGATCGGCACCGGCCTCGGGATCCAGAATCCGCTGAACATCGAACTGATCTGCAAACGGGCGGGCGTGCCGGTGATCGTCGATGCCGGGGTGGGCACTGCTTCAGATGTCGCTGCCGCCATGGAGCTCGGTTGTGATGGCGTGCTGTTGAATACTGCCGTGGCCCGCGCAAGGGATCCTGTGCGCATGGCGGCGGCCATGGGGCATGCCGCCCAGGCCGGACGTCTCGCATACACCGCCGGCCGCATGCCGCGCAAGACGCTTGCAGAGGCGTCGAGTCCCTGGTCCGGCCGCGTCGGGACGCGCGACGACGGCGAAGCGTCGTGACGCTCGAGCTTCCCAGGCTGATGCTGGTGACGGACCGGCAGCGGAGCCGCCCTGGCGCGATGCGGGCAAGTATCGCTGCGGGCGTCCCGTTCATTCAGGTCCGGGAAAAGGATCTGGTCGATACCGAGCTCGCCGCGGCAATCGCCTGTATAGCTAAGCTCACGGAGGCTTCCGAATCGAACGGGAAACCCGCAAGCGGTCCTCTGCTGTGCGTCAACGGTCGCCCGGAACTGGCACGGCGCCTCGAGATCGGCCTGCATCTGCCCGCCGACTTCGCCACCCTTGGCAGCAGAGATTTCCCGCTGCTCGGCCGCTCTGCCCATGACGACGACGAGGTGGAGCGAGCCAGGAGCGAGGCTGTGGATTACCTGATCGTCGGCACGCTGTTCTCGAGTGCCTCGAAACCCGGACGCGCTCCGCTTGGCCTCCATGCCTTCGCCGAGCTCGTCCGGCGGGCGGAGCCGATACCCGTTTTCGCAATTGGGGGTATCACTCCCGACCGGGTGGCGGCGGTTCTGGCCTGCGGCGGATACGGGGTGGCCGTCACCGGAGCGATCCTGCAGGCGGATGACCCGGCTGCAACGACCCAGACCTTTCTCGAGGAGCTACAGACATGAAGACGGGTTCCGGGTTCGCCATACCGGACTTCGCGCACGCCTGCATCGAAGCTGCCGGAGAGAGCTGGGGTGCATCTTTCGATCACCCCTTCGTGATGGCGTTAGCGGAAGGCTCGCTGCCTTCTGAGCATTTCCGTTACTACCAGATGCAGGATGCGCGCTACCTCGAAGGGTTTGCTGACGCCGCAGCGCTGATCTCGACGCGTTGCACGGAACCCGGTGACAAACTCTGGTTCATCGATGCTGCCAGGCTGGCCCTGGTGGTCGAAGGAGACCTGCATGCCGGCTACGGCCGTACGCTGGGTTATACGGAGGCCGATGTGGCGGCAATGGAGCTGGGACCGGTCACGCGTGCCTACCGCGCTCACATGATCGTTGCCGCCCAGACCGGAACGCTGGTAGAGGCGATCGCCGCCCTGACGCCCTGCCCCTGGCTCTACACAGCCCTCGGACAGCATCTCCTCGACAAGATCGGCACGATTCCGCCGGACCACCCCTATGCAGATTGGCTCGCGCTCTATGCCTCCAGCGAGTTCGAGGCTTACATGCAGCGCCTGCTGGAACTTTTGCAGCAGGCGGCGGACGGGGCAGACGGATCCGCCCGCGCACGGGCCCTCGATGCATTTCACGTCAGCGCGCGCTATGAGTGGTCCTTCTGGGAACAAGCCTGGCAGCGGCAGGACTGGCCCGTCTGAACAGTAAAGCATCGGGATCCCGCCAGTCCGGCTGCACGCTTGCCCGGCCACTTCCCGCTGGGGCAGGATGAGCCATCGCACCGACGGGACATCCGATGGATTTCGCACTCTCCGAAGAACACCGCATGCTCGAGGAACTGGTGGCGAAGTTCGTTCGCGACGAGCTGCTGCCTCTCGAATCCCGCGTGCTTGAACGCGAGGCGAGCGGTGCCGGTGCGCATCTGACGCCCGCGGAAAAGGCTCCCATCGACGAGCGTGCCCGGAAGCTCGGCCTCTGGGGCCTCGACGCACCTGAGGAAGTCGGGGGCATGGACCTTCCGACCGAGGCGATGATCGGGGTCAATATCCACATGGGGCGGACCATCACCCCCTACACTCTGCCGCCCGATTCCCCGAACCTGCGTATGCTCATGGTGGCCGCGAACGAAGATCAGCGGGAGCGTTATCTCGCGCCCTACGTGCAGGGCGGATTGGTATCTGCGATTGGCATATCCGAGCCCGGAGCGGGTTCGGATCCAGCCGCCATGGTGACGCGAGCCGTGCGCGATGGGGACGACTGGGTCATCAACGGCCGCAAGATCTGGATCAGCAGAGCCGCCGAGGCGGATTTCACGATCCTCATGGCGGTCACCGACAAGGAAAAGGGTGCCCGTGGCGGCATCTCTGCGTTCCTCATCGACCGCAACACGCCAGGATTCAATGTGTTGCGACGTATTCCCATGATCGGCGGCACATTCACCTACGAGGTGGCGCTCGAGGACTGCCGCGTGCCCGGCGCCAATCTGCTGGGCACCGAAGGCAAGGGCTTCGCCCCCATGCAGGTGCGTCTGTCTACTCGCCGTCTGCAAATGGTCGCCTGGTGCGTGGGCATGGCCGAGCGGGCGCTGGAGATGATGTGTACCTACGCACCCGAACGGGTGACCTTCGGCGCTGCCCTTGCTGAGCGGCAGACCGTGCAATGGTGGGTCGCCGATGCGGCGACACGGATCCGCGCGACGCGTCTGATGGCTTACGAAACCGCGTGGAAACTCGATCAGGGGCAGGACGTGCGGACGGATGTTTCCATGGCCAAGGCCTACGCAACCGAGATGGCGTGGGAAGTGCTCGATCATGCCATGCAGACGTTCGGCGCCATGGGTATGACCAAGGAACTGCCGCTGCAGCTCATGGCCTCCCAGATCCGCACCATGCGCATTTACGACGGACCCACCGAAGTCCACCGCTGGGTGGTCGCACGAGACCTTCTGGGATTGAAGCGCTGAGCCCAGGTGGACGCAGACACACCTGCCATCGAATACCAGGACAAGCGCTGCACGCTGCGCGGCAGCTGGGTGCTGCGCAAGCTCGCACCCAGGCTTGATGATCTGGACGAGGAACTCGAAGCGGCAGCCGCACAAGCGGATGCCGATTCGCTGCACTGGGATCTCTGCGACGTCGACCGGCTGGACAGCGCGGGCGCCCTCCTGCTCTGGCGGGCTTGGGGACGCCGTTTCCCCGAGCACCTCGATATGCGCGCCGAGCACGAGCCGCTGTTCGAGAAGTGGACGGAGCACGCTCTCGACTACAGTCCGCCGCGCAAGCCCTGGTCGACCCGAGCCCTGGCATGGCTCGCTCGCTTCAGCCGCGCCGTGGTCGATCACGTCCGCGGCGGTCTCGTGGTCATCGGCCAGTTCGTCCTCGATTGCCTGCATTTGGCAAGCCATCCACGGCGGATACCCTGGCGCGAGATGTCGAGCACGATCTTTCATGCCGGCGGTAAGGCGCTCGGGATCACCGCCCTGGTCGGGGTGCTCATCGGTATCGTCATTGCCTATCAATCGGCGATGCAGCTTCGCCTCTACGGGGGTGAGGTGTTCATCGTCAATATCCTCGGTTTCAGCATCACGCGTGAACTCGGTCCGATCCTGGCAGCGATCCTCGTCGCGGGCCGCTCCGGGTCGTCCATGACCGCGCAGCTCGGTGTCATGCGACTCACCCAGGAACTCGATGCCATGACGGTGCTTGGCATCTCTACCAGTGAACGTCTGGTGTTTCCCAAGGTCATAGGGCTCACGATTGCGTTGCCTCTGCTGACCATGTGGACCATCGTGCTTGCCATGCTCGGGGGCATGGTCGCCGCCAACCTGGCGCTGGATATGCCCTATCGGCAGTTCCTGCGCGCGCTACCGGACACTATGCCGCTGGTGAACCTCTGGATCGGTCTCGGCAAGGCGGCCGTTTTCGGGATATTGATCGGTCTCACCTCAGCCTATTTCGGCCTGCGAGTGCAGCCGAATACGCAGAGTCTCGCCGCCGAAACAACCCGTTCCGTGGTAACGGCCATCACGCTGGTCATCGTCCTCAATGCGTTTTTCTCGGTAGTGTTTCGGGAAGTGGGGTGGACATGATGGAGCGGGAAGTGGTCATGGAGATGCGCGACATCGGCACGCGCTTCGGCGATCTCGTCGTGCATCGACACATCGACTTGAGACTGTACCGCGGTGAGCGTCTTGGCCTTTTAGGAGGATCTGGAAGCGGCAAGACCGTGCTGATGCGCGAAATGATCCGGCTGCAACGGCCCACATCCGGTCATGTAGAAGTTTTCGGCGAGCGTCTCGACGACATCGGCGCTGCCGACCTGCAGCGCCTGCGCAACCGCTGTGGCGTGCTTTTTCAGCAGGGGGCGCTATTCAGTGACCTCGACGTCTTCGACAACGTAGCTCTGCCGCTGCGGGAACTCGGCGATATTCCGGAACGCCTGATCGCCGACCTGGTCTGGATGAAGCTCGCAGTCGTCGGCCTCGAGCCGGAAGTTGCCGGCCTGCGGCCCGCCGAACTCTCGGGTGGCATGGTGAAGAGAGTGGGTCTTGCGCGTGCGCTGGCCCTGGAACCAGAGCTGCTGTTCCTCGACGAACCCACCTCCGGCCTCGACCCGGTTTCATCGGAACGATTCGTGGAACTGCTCCGGTCTTTGCATCGTGATCTGGGTTTCAGCATGGTCATGATTACGCACGATCTGCACACTTTGCGTGACCTTTGCGACACCGTCGCTGTACTCGCAGAGGGTGAGCTGGTCGCGCATGGTCCGCTGGCGGAAGTACGGCAGAACGACCATGCTTTCGTTCAGGATATGCTCTGTGGACGCCGCGCGGCCCGCGTGCTCGACGCCACACCGGAGGACCATGGGTAATCGAAGCTACGCCCTGCTCACGGGGCTGTTCATCCTGGCTCTCGGCACCGCCGTCGGCATGGTGGCCTGGTGGATGTCGGGTGGACAGACCCAACGCGCGCCCTACGTGGTGGTCAGCAAGATCGAGGTGGCCGGCCTCAACGATTCCTCCGTGGTTTTTTACCGCGGGGTCCGAGCCGGGCGCGTGCTTGCCATACGCTTCAACCCTGATGACGTCCGCGAGATTCTCATCGACATCGAAGTTGATGCAGCCCTCCCCATCACCAAGGGTACCTGGGCGACCCTGCGGCCACAGGGCGTAACCGGCCTCGCGCAACTTGCTCTGCATGATGACGGCGCCGAGCCCGTCCGGCTTGCAACAAGTAGCGCTGATCCCGGGCGCATTCCCATGCGGCCCGGTGTGCTTCAGCGCCTCACCGACAGCGGCGACGAGGTGCTCGGGACTATCGAACGGCTCGGCAGCAACCTCGAGGATCTCCTCAGCGAAGAGAACGTTCGCCGCGTCGGCAGCATTATCGAGAACGTCGAGGAGACCACCGCAAGGCTGAAGGCGTTCGACCGCCGGCTCGATCCCATGATCGAGGGGTTACCGAGACTCACGGATGAAGCCGTGCTGCTGCTCGACGAGTTGCGTATCCTGGTGCGCGGGCTCGCAGTGCTTCCACCCGAGCTCGAAGCCTTGACTCGAGATGCGCGCGAACTCTCGACAACGGGACGCCGTATCGGCGAGGAGCTGCATGCGGAGCTGACGCCCGCGTTGACAGCCACGCTCAATGAGCTCTCCCAGACCGGTGTCGAGATCCAGCGTCTGGCGCGGCGTCTTCAGGACCAGCCTCAGAGCCTGTTCCACGGACCTCAGACTTCCCCGCCCGGCCCAGGGGAACCCGGCTACCGCAAGGAGTGAACGTGCGCTTTTGCCCTGTGCATCATGACGCCCGGCTCGTCGGGCCCGGAGCCCCTGTCCTGTTGCTGCCGATACTTCTCCTATCGCTCCTGCTCGCGGGCTGCAATCCACTGCTGCCGACGCCGGAGGAACCACCTGACCGCTTCGACTTCGGTCCGTTACCGGTCGCAGACGAGCTTCGAGTACTACCGGCACCCACGCGTCTGCAGGCGCTGCGGGCACCGAGCTGGCTTGCCGGCCGGGGGATCCCCTACCGGCAGCTGCATCGACAGCCGGAAGCGATCCGCTACTATGCCCGCCACGCCTGGGTCGCCCCGCCCGCGGAGCTCCTGCAGCAGCGTCTCGAAAGCCAGCTCATGATTGACCGACAGGATGCCGACTCATGGATGCTCGACGTGGAGCTCCTGAGCTTCGAACAGGTGTTCGTCAGCGAAGACGACGCCTATGGGGTAATCAGCATGCGCGCCACCTTGCGGGAACGTCGCGGCGAAGGTCGCAGTCTGAGTCGACAATTCAGGCTGGAGGAGCCGATTCCAGCCAACGTTCGTGGTGCGGTGAGTGGCCTGCCGAAGCTGGCTGACGCGGCACTCGCCGATCTCATCGATTGGATCGCCGCGACTGTGGCCGAGTGACGCCTCGCGCGCGGCTGGATTCAATCATGTCGCGAGGCATTCACCCGGAATCGTGCTGATGTCGAAGTTCAGGCGCGCGACGATATCTGGGAGGTACTTCACTTCAAGTCCTGCGGCATGCGTTCGTAATCGAATCGAAGCGCCGACACATGGCCCCGTGCGCTCACCGCTGATACTTGCTCATCCCGGGTCAAAAGGACGGCCACGACTTGGCTGGACCTGCGCTGTCCGGTAGCGTACCGCCCCCCAATTCGAAGAGGCACGTGTCCCATGTCTGAAGCCGATGGCGCCCACTATCGAGTCGCGGTTCTCGGTGCCGGCATGTCCGGTTTGTGCATGGGCATTCAGCTGCGCAAACATGGTGTCGGGGACTTCGTCATCCTCGAGAAGGCCGATGCAGTCGGGGGTACCTGGCGCGAGAACACCTACCCGGGCGTCGCCTGCGACGTGCCGTCGCACGTCTATTCTTTCTCGTTCGAGCTGAATCCGGATTGGACTCACGCATTCTCTGGCGGCGAGGAAATCCGATCCTACTGCGAGCGCTGCGTAGAGCGCTACGGACTCGCACCCCATCTGCAGCTCGAAGCCCAGGTGCGCCGCCTGACTTTCACCGGCGAGCTTTGGCAGATCGAGCTCGCAGACGGACGCAGATTGACGGCCGACTTGATCGTGAGTGGCCTCGGGGGGCTGCATCGACCGCAGCATGCGGACATTGAGGGAAGGGACAGCTTCGCAGGCAAGCTCTTCCATACCGCGGAGTGGGACCACGAGCATGACCTCCGCGGGCGCAGGGTAGCGATTATCGGTACCGGAGCGAGTGCGGCCCAGGTCCTGCCGAGCATCGCCCCTGATGTGGAGCACGTCACCGTGTTTCAGCGCTCCGCGGCCTGGGTCTTCCCGCGCATGGCACGGGACATTCCGCAGCGGCGGCGCGAGCGCTATCGCCGCTTCCCGCTGCTCATGCGCCTGCACCGCTGGATGATCTGGCTGCTGATGGATGCACTCGGCACCCAGGCGCTGCGTAGGGGAAGCTGGCTCCATCGGCGCATGGAGCGCTCAGCCCTGGCCTATCTGGAAAGGGAGGTCCGTGATCCAGAGATGCGGCGCAAGCTGACGCCGGATTACGCCGCGGGCTGCAAGCGGCGCTGCATATCCGACGACTATCTTGCAGCCTTCAATCGCGCCAACGTTGCGTTGGTGACGGAGGCTATCGAAAGCATCGAGCCCGAGGGCGTTCGCGATGCCAACGGCACGTTGCACCCGGTAGACACCATCATAGAGGCAACCGGGTTCAAGCCGTTCGACATCCACGAATATGTCGATATTCGCGGACGCGACGGGGTCAGCCTGCAGGATCGCTGGAGCGAACGGATCGAGTCCTACCGTACGGTGATGGCCCCGGGCTTTCCGAACTTCTTCATGCTGCTGGGCCCGAACAGTGCGACCGGTCACACATCGGCCTTGATCATGATCGAGTCACAGGCCCGCTTCGTCATTCACTGTCTGCGGCTGCTTGCTCGCGAAGGCGCCCGGCACGTCGAGCCGACGACCGAAGCCACGGAGGCGTTCAATCACCGCATTCGCCGCGACATGCGCCAGATGGTCTTCAGCGGTGGCTGCAATGCCTGGTACACGGACGCAAACGACCACAACTACACGCTCTGGCCGTATTCGGCGGCGCGCTTCTGCGTCGAATTCTTGCGTCCGAAACGCCGCGAGCTGAAGACCGAGGCCTGAGCACCGCCCCCCCCGCACCGAAGATGAAGGTCGTGGGGGGCGGAACGCTACGCGCGGTCGTCAACGTGCCATGTTGATGACTTTCAGCTGTGTGAACTCTTCGAGACCCTCCTGGCCGAGCTCGGTCCCGATCCCGGACTGCTTTGCGCCACCAAAGGGGATGGCCGGACTCATGTCGGCATGCTGATTGATCCAGACCGTGCCGGCATCCATCTGCTCCGCAATGGCATAGGCACGGTCGAGATCCTTGGCCCACACAGAGCCCCCGAGCCCGTACGGTGAATTGTTGGCCCGGGCGACGACGTCCTCGAAGTCACTGTAGCTGATCACCGGAAGCACCGGGCCGAACTGTTCCTCGTCCACCAGCCGCGTGCCATCGGAGATGTCGCGGACGATGGTCGGGCGGATGAAGTATCCGGGCTGGTCCAGCTCGTCGCCGCCGGCGACGATGCGACCGTGCCGGCCCGCATCCTCGATCAACTCCTTGACCCGCTCATACTGCATCTTGTTCTGCAGCGGACCGAGCTTGGTGCCCTGCTGCAGGCCGTCACCGACCACCGTGTCGTTGGCGATTGCAGAGAGCTCGTCGCAGACCTCGTCATAGATCGACTCATGCACGTACAGCCGCTTCATCGCGATGCAGACCTGGCCGCTGTTCTGGAAGGCACTTTGGAAGAGCTTCGGCGCCACCTCCTTCGGATCGACGTCGTCGAGCACGATGCCGGCGTCGTTGCCGCCGAGTTCCAGCGTGATGCGTTTGAGCAGTCCTGCTGCGCCCGCCATCACCTTGCTGCCGGTCGCCGTCGAGCCGGTGAACGAGACCTTGCGGACATCCGGGTGGGCGGTGAGCGCTCCCCCGAGGTCGTTGGCATCCGCAATGAAATTGACCACCCCTGCGGGGACGATGTCCTTGATCAGTTCCCCGATACGCAGCGTCGACAGCGGCGTGGTCGCGGCGGGCTTGACGATAAGCGTGTTGCCTGCAATCAAAGCCGGCGGAAGCTTGAACGCCATCAGCACCAACGGGAAGTTCCAGGGCACGATGGCTGCAACGACACCGAGCGGTTTGCGATGCGCTTCGATGCGCTTGCCTTCACTGTCTTCGAGTACCTTTACCGGCAGATCGAGGCTGGTGAAATACCGGCAGAACGCAGCCATGCCATAAACCTCGCCGGTCGCATCGCCCAGTGGCTTGCCCTGCTCCTGGGTGAGCAACTGCGCAAGCTCGGTGGCATTGGCTTCGATCGCGTCGGCGATCGCATTGACCATGCGCTTGCGCTCATCGATCGGCGTCGCGCTCCAGGCCGGAAAGGCCGCCTTCGCGGCTGCGACCGCAGCGTTCAGCTGATTCTCTGAGGCGCGGGGGCAGCTGGCCAGCAGCGTCTCCGTAGCGGGATTGAGAACATCCATGGACTGGTCGCCTGCAACCAGCTCCCCGTTGATCAGCATCTTGTACTCCGACATGGGCATGCGCTCCTGACTCGCGATAAAGGCGGTATTGAATCATCAGTACCGAGCGAACGCATCCGTCCGAAATCCGCGGTGGGATCATCCGCCGCGAGCGCCCCCAAGCTGGACGCTGTTGGAGCCGGCGAGCTAATCTGCCACCTCCGCTGCCCGAGGCATCCGCGATGCAGATATGGAACTGTGCCGGGTGCGACCACACCCTGTACTTCGATAACTTCACCTGCCTGCGCTGCGGCGCTGCTTTGGGCTTCCTCCCTGACCGGATGGAAATGGCCGCGCTTCAAGCCGAGGGTGGGGGTGAGCTTTGGCTGCCGGTACAGGCCGCAGAAGCGGAAGGCTACCGTCGCTGTGCCAATGCTTCCGCGCATGATGCCTGCAACTGGATGGTTCCGGCAGCGGATAGCGATCCCTACTGCGTCGCCTGCCGCCTCAATCGCACCATTCCTGACCTGTCTGCGGGCAACAACCTTGCACTATGGAAGCGCCTCGAGGCAGAGAAGCGCCGGCTGGTTTATGGGCTCATGCGCCTTGGGCTGCCGGTAATCGGCAAGCCGGATGATCCCGAACGCGGCGTTGCGTTCGACTTTCTCGCTGATCCCGATCCGCAGTTCCGGGAAGGGCCCGGAGTCGTCACTGGACACGCCGACGGGGTGATCACCCTGAACGTCGCCGAGGCCGACGATGCGGTGCGCGAGCGCATGCGGCAGGACATGGCGGAGCCTTATCGGACCATTCTGGGACACTTCCGGCACGAGTCAGGGCACTATTACTGGGACCGTCTCGTACGCGACAGCAACTGGCTGGAAACGGTGCGGGAACGCTTTGGTGACGAAAGCCTGGACTATGGCGAGGCGCTCGAGCGCCACTACCAGGTCGGCCCGCCACCAGACTGGTCGGAGCGCTTCGTCAGCCACTACGCGAGTAGTCACCCCTGGGAGGACTGGGCAGAGAGCTGGGCCCACTACCTGCACATCGTGGATACCCTGGAGACGGCCTGGCAGCTCGGCATGCGCGTTCGGCCCAAGGTCGATGAAGCCGAGGAACTCAGCCTGGACAGTCATCGGGACCCTTATCGTGAGTCGCGTTTCCAGGTGCTGATGGACGCCTGGACGCCCCTGACTGTTGCGTTGAACAATCTGAACCGCAGCATGGGCCAGCCCGACGCCTACCCGTTCGTGCTGGCCGCGGAGCCGCTGGCCAAGCTCGAGCTCGTTCACGACATCGTCTGCGCCCAGCGCAGTGCTTGATTGCCTACAGGGTGCGCAGCAGATCCCCAAGCTTACGCAGGCCCATCGCATACATGGAGAAGTCTCCCTGACCGTCGCGCAGCAAACCGGCGACGATCTCGCCCCAGCTGCTCACGAAGGCAGGTCGCCCATCGAGCCAGGCTTCCGGATCGACATCGTCCGCATCAGATCCTGCCAGCACACGTCCGGTGAGCGTACAGGTGTGGGTCACGAGATCATCGAGCAGGGCATCCCGCTCCATGGCCTGCCACAGGTTCTGGGGATGCACAGCGCCGAGCGCGGCGGACACCGCAGCCTGATCGAGCCGTGAAGCGATCTGTGCATACACTTCTGCGGTAGTCGTCACCGAGTGATTGGCGCGCTCGGCGGCATCGATTATGGACAGGTCTTCTACGGCTCGATTGGCATGCGCCGCGATCATCGCGAGTTCCTCAGGCACGCCCTCACCCGTAAGCCGCGCCATGACCTCCGCCTCTCCGGCGTAAGCATCGAGCCCCTTGAGTGCTGCGCGTGTGCGCCGGAGTTCCTCGACGCGTGGCGCATAAAAAGCCACCTGCTGACCTACTGCGAGCCGGCCCCGGCGATGACGCAGGAACCAGCGTGCGCCGCGCCTGCCGAGCCGCATGAGCTCCACCATGAGCTCGAGCTGCAGAGGCATCGGTACTTCCTGGCGGAGCCTTCCTAAACGCTCGAACAGAGTGGCGATCCCGAATACCTCGCGCACGACCAAGAGCGCGCGTGCCACTTCGGCCGTATCGCCACCGATGTACTCCTGCAGATGGGTCACACAGGTGATGCCGAAGTGGTCGACCAGTTCGTTCGCTACCTGGGTGGCGACGATGTGTTCATAGAGGTAGTGGCGCGGAAGCTCGTCTCTGAAGTTCTCGTTGAATCGTTCGGGGAACTGATGCTCGACGAAACGCGCCACACTCGGGTCCTCGGCGATCCCGGACCCCAACAGACGTTCTTTGATAAAGGTCTTGGAGTAGGACAGCAGGATAGCCAGCTCGGGACGGGTGAACGCGGCTCCAGCCCGCTGCCGGTCGAGCAGCTCCGTGTCCGAGGGCAGCTGTTCGAGCGTGCGATCGAGATCCTGCTCCGCTTCCATCCGGTGGAGGAAGCGCAGGTATTCACTCAGCCGGCCGCTGCAGTGGCGCTGCGCGATCGAAATGGCCTGGGTCTGGCGTGCATTGTTTGCGAGCACCAGTCCGGCTACCGACTCCGTCATTTCCTCGAGCAGCATGTTGCGCTGCTTCAACGTCAAATCTCCGGACGCCATCACTTCGGACAGGAGAATCTTGATATTGACCTCGTGGTCGGAGCAGTCCACTCCGCCGGCGTTGTCGATGAAGTCGGTGTTGAGTCCGACGCCCGACAGGGCTGCCTCCACGCGGCCCAGCTGGGTCAGACCTAGATTGCCGCCCTCCCCGACCACTTTGCAGCGTAGCTCCGCTCCGTTCACTCGCAGTCCGTCGTTCGTCTTGTCGCCCACATCGGCGTGGGCTTCGCCGCTTGCCTTGACGTAGGTTCCAATGCCGCCGTTCCAGATCAGATCCACCGGAGCCTTCAGGAGCTCATGAATCAGCTCCTCCGGCGCCATACGCTCTGACTTCAGATCGAAGCGCAGGCGCATGGCCGGCGTCACGGTGATGGACTTCTGCTGGCGGGAAAACACCCCACCACCGCTGGAAATGAGCTGGGGGTCGTAGTCGGCCCAGCTCGACCTTGGGAGATCGAAGAGTCGCCGCCGCTCGGCGAATGCGGCATCCGGGTCCGGATCCGGGTCGATGAAGATGTGCTGATGGTTGAAAGCGGCCACGAGGAGGATGGATCGCGACAGCAGCATGCCGTTTCCGAATACGTCTCCCGACATGTCTCCGATGCCAAGCACGGTTACAGGGTCTTTCTGGACATCCACGCCGCGCTCGAAGAAGTGTCGCTGCACGGACACCCACGCTCCACGCGCGGTGATGCCCATCTTCTTGTGGTCATAACCCTGACTGCCACCGGAAGCGAAGGCGTCGCCCAGCCAGAATCCGTACTCGAGGGCGATGGCGTTGGCGATATCGGAGAACGTCGCAGTTCCCTTGTCTGCTGCGACGACGAGATAGGGGTCGTCACCGTCGTGGCGCCGAATCCGATCGGGTGGCACGACACGCCCCTCGATGCGGTTGTCGCTTAGGTCGAGCAGACCGCGTATGAAGGTGGAATAGCACGCAACGCCTAGCTTCTGGATGCCATCACGATCGAGGCCGTCGACGTCCGATCGAACCACGAAACCGCCCTTCGCGCCCTCTGGAACGATCACGGCATTCTTCACCTGCTGCGCCTTGACCAGGCCAAGTACCTCGGTGCGGTAGTCTTCCTGCCGCTCGGACCAGCGCAATCCACCCCGGGCAATGGGGCCCGAGCGTAGATGCACGCCCTCTACTTCCGGTGCGAACACATAGATCTCGAACGGAAGTTCAGGTTTCGGCATGTCCGGGATACTGGCCGCGCGCAGCTTGAAGCTTAAGTGCCGCTTCGGCTCGCCCGATGCAGCAATCTGGAAAAAGTTCGTGCGCAGCGTCGCATCGATTAGATCAAGGTAGTGACGCAAGACCCGGTCTTCGGTAAGCGAAGGAATCGCGTCGAGGCCTTCGAGAATCTCTCCGCGCAACGCCTCCGTATAGCCTTCGCGGTCGGGATCGTGCTTGGCATAGAAGTAATCGACTAGCAGCGTCGCCACTCCAGCGTGGCGCACCAGCGTATCGGCGATGAATTCCTGGCTGAAGGGAAAGCGGATCTGCTTCATGTAGCGTCCATAAGCACGCAGCATGGAAACATCACGCCAGGGTATGCCCGCTGCCAGGACGAGGCGGTTCAGACGATCGTTGTCGTTGTCGCCGTGCCAGGTGCGAACGAAGGTTTCTTCGAACAGGTCACCTACCTGATTAAGATCGAGTTCGTGTTCGTAGCTGAGGGCGAAATCGTAGATCGTCACCGGTAGCGGGTCCTGACGCCCGTCGTCCCTGGCGATGGCATACGGATACTGCTCCTGAACCCGGACGCCGAGATGCTCCAGCAGCGGCAGGGTGTCGGAAAGCGGCAGGAACGGTCCGCAATAGAACACTTTCAGACGCAGCTTCTCGGGCGGATCCTCTAGGCGGCGATACAGCCGCATGACCAGATCACCAGTCGCTGCGAGCTTCTCCATATGGCCGATGTCGTAGACCGCCATCCGGGCATCGAAGGCTTCCCTATAGGCGGAGGGAAAGGCGCGTCCATAGCGGACCTGAAGCGTGCGGGTCTTCGACTCGCCCACCTCCTGCAGCAGTGCATCACGAAGCGCATCGTCCCAGTTCCGTGCCAACTCACGGATACGATGCTCGATGCGCTGTTCGTCCCAGGCGACGTCCGCATCGGGATCAACGCGGAGCATGAAGTGTGTGCGTATCAGCACGGACTCCGAGAAGTAGGACGTGAACTCGGCGTCCAGCGCTCCGAGCTCTTCGGTCAGGACAGCCTGAATCTGCTCTCTGAGGGCAGTGTTGTAGATTTCTCTTGGGGTGTAGACCAGACAGGAGAAGAACAGACCATAGCGGTCCTGACGCACGAACACCTGCACCTGGTTGCGTTCGTGGTTGCGTGTGATGCCGAGCGCGGTGTGGTAGAGCTCATCCGCCTCGGTCAGGAACAGCTCGTCACGCGGATAGGTGGCGAGGACCTGCTTGAGTACCTTGCCGTCGAATCCTGACATGTCGTAACCGGACCATGACAGCACCTGGGCAACGCGCTTGCGCACGATGGGAATCCGCTGCGGCAGTTCCTGATAGACCACGGATGTGTAGAGGCCGAGGATGCCGGTTTCGCCTATGACGTTGCCCGCCGCGTCGAAGTGTTTGAGGGCAATGTAGTCGGGATAGGCGGGGCGATGCACCCGGGAGCGGGTTCCACTCTTGGCAAACTGCAGGACCCGGGGCTCGAGGAGAAACGCCCGCGTTGCCGGCTTGAGCTGGTCGAGCAGTCGTGGCCTTGAGGGGCGCTTGCGATTGCGCATCGTTCCGAGTTCGGATCCCTCGACCTGACGCAGGGTCTTGCCTTCCGGCGCTTCCGCAATCTCGAAGCTGCGTGCTCCGAGAAAGCAGAAATTGTCTTCGAGTAACCAGCTCAGGAAAGCCGCGGCTTCGGCGATTTCCTCTTCGGGGCGCGGTGGCGGCGCCTGTTCGAGCGTCCGGATCATTTCCGTGATCCGCTCCCGCATGGCGTCGAAGTCGGCCACTGCTGCCCGCACGTCCGCCAGGGTGGAGTCGAGGTCGGCCACGAAGTCTGGGAACTCTGCGCGATCGAGGCGGTCGATCTCTGCGTGGATGATGACCTCTTTGCTGCCCTCCTCTTCTGCTTCTGCCAGACCGAGAAAATGACCGGCATCATCCCGCCTTACTGGCAGAACGACGTTGTGCATGCAGTGCAGGATGAGGTCATGGCGTGCGAGAGCCATGAGGAACGAATCGACGATGAACGGCATGTCCGGGTGATGGATCTGTGCGATCGTATGGCTCGACATCCAGCCATGCTGTTCGAGCTGCGGGTTGAATACCGAGACCAGCGGTTTGCCGTCGAGGCGCCGCTCGAGTACTGCTCGAATGCCGACCAGGGCGCCATAAAGGTCTTCCGGCTGTCGCTCATCGAGGTCTTCCACCGGAGTCCGGGCATGAAACCGGCGCGCGAAGTCGGCCAGCTCCTGAGCCTGCTCGGCACCAAGGTGGCGCTCGATCACTGCTTCGAGTCGCGCAAAGCAATCGGAACGACGGTCTGCCGCAGTGAAAGTCATGTCCCCTGGTCCCTGTATAGCTCCCGGTTTCTGGTAGCGTACGCTGGATCCGGGCTTTGAGCTAAGTACTCGCCGCTGGCCGTATGCATGCCGGCTGGCGAGGACACCCGCAACATGGGCGCATCGTGGGAGATCCCATTGTGAAACGCCGTGAACTGTCCCTCGCCATGCTTGCTGCTGCAGCGCTGCCCATCGTCGGTGCATGTACGCCACCGACGCGTGGGACCTCGGCACCGCCGAGCACGACGCTTTCCCGCGCCGAGTGGCGAGACCTCCTTCCGGCAGACCGCTTTGCAGTGCTGTTCGAGGAAGCTACCGAGCGCCCTTTCAGCAGCCCGCTCAACGACGAGCAACGCAGCGGGACCTACATCTGTGCTGCCTGTCATCTGCCCCTGTTCGAAAGCCGACACAAATACGATAGCGGGACGGGATGGCCGAGCTTCACCCAGCCCATTGCCGGCAGCATGGGCACGAAACCGGACTACAAGCTGCTGATCCGGCGCACCGAGTACCACTGCATCCGCTGCGGCGGCCATCAGGGTCACGTTTTCCGCGACGGACCACCTCCCCGCGGCGAACGCTGGTGCAACAATGGCCTGGCGCTGCTTTTCATTCCCGAAGGTGAGGCGCTGCCGCCTCTGCGGGGTTGACCGTGCTGGCGCCCGGTTCCGCGGTCTGGCACATTTTGCGGTCATGACCAGCTATTTTCCCCGCCTTGCGCTGCTTTGCGCGGTCTGCCTCCTCGCGCCGATCATCCCGGTGCAGGCCAGCCTTCCGCAGCCGGTGGCCCGCATCGCCAACGCCCTGGAGGTCGATCACGCCCACGTCAGCGTCTGGGTGCAGGAACTCGGTGCCAGCGAGCCTATGCTGGCGCACCTTCCGGACGTTCCGCGCACACCGGCATCCACCATGAAGCTCGTGAGCTCCTTCGCCGCCCTGCAGGGACTTGGGCCTGCATACCGCTGGCAGACGGAGGCCTACGCGCTCGGGCCGGTCGAAAACGGCGTGCTGGCCGGAGACCTTTTGCTGCGCGGTCAGGGTGATCCCTACCTGGTGCGCGAGGAGTTCTGGCGGCTCGTGCAGGGCATCCGCCACAGCGGCATCAGCCGGATCGAGGGCGATCTGGTATTCGACGGCAGCTACTACCAGCTGCCAGCGGAGTCGCCCGGCGATTTCGATGGTCGACCCGACCGAATCTATAACCTGCTGCCGCACCCGCTGCTGGTGAACTTCAACGCCGTCCGCTTCGAATTCGAGCCCCGCGGAAGGCAGGTCCAAGTGCGCACCGAACCGGTGCTGCGCAACATCGAGGTGCACAATCGGCTGCAGGTGCGCCCTGGCGCATGCGCTGGCTATCAGCGTGGCATCGCCCTCAATGTGCTCGAGCCGCCGGTACGGGACAGGGTGCTGCTCGAAGGCAGTTTCCCGTCAGGCTGTCGGCAATTCGCCATGACCCGCAGCGTCCTCGAACCGGAGTCCTACGCCTTCGGTCTCTTTGAGAAGTACTGGCATCAGCTCGGCGGCGAGATCGAGGGGCAATGGCGCCAGGGGAGGCTGCCGGCCACTCTGCAGATCGCTTTCGAAGGACTGGCCGAGGACGACAATGGCGACGAATTCCTCGGGGCACGTGACGCCCTGGTGCACGTACACCGGTCACGACCGCTAGGTGAACTGGTGCGCTTGGTCAACAAGTACAGCAACAACGTCATGACCCGGCACCTGGAACTTACCCTGGGCGCCGAGCGCTTCGAACCCCCGGCAACTCCGGAAAAGGGCCGCGCCGCGACCCTCGAGATTCTTCGCCAGCACGGCATCGATACGACGACGATGGTTCTCGACAATCCCTCGGGGCTTTCCCGCAGTGCCCGGCTTTCTGCAAGGCAGCTGGGCCAGCTGCTGCAGGCGGCCTGGGACACGCCGTTCATGCCGGAATTCGTCGCCTCCCTGGCGCTTGCCGGGCTCGACGGAACGATGCATCGTCGTTTCCGGGATCGTCCCGAAACAGGGCGTATGCACCTGAAGACGGGCACGCTGGATAACGTCTCGGCCGTGGCCGGCTATGTGCACACGCCGACCAACAGGCGTCTCATAGTGGTGGTGCTCGTCAATGCAGAGAACGCACACCGCGGCCCGGGTGAGGAGATTCAGGATGCGGTATTGCGCTGGGCGTTCGCGCAGGGTTCCTGAGACTATAGGCCGAGTTCGTCGGCCAGCCGGCGGCGCAACTCGTCTTCGCCATGCTCGATGAGTCCACGCCCGCGCAGCGTGCCCTCCTCGTCGAACGTCATCAAGATGCCGGAAAAAGCGCGATAGCGCTCGGCGAAGGCACGCCCGCGGGGCGTACCGAGATCCGCCACGAGAAACAGCACCTCATGCCGATGATCGGGCCTGACGCGGTCGAGCAGGGCCATCGTTTCCATGCTGGCCGGTGCATAGTTCTCGAAGGTCAGCACGACCGCGGGTGTGCCCGTACCGACTTGGCTAATGTCGCTGTCGTACCCGCCTTTGGGCAACAGCGCGATGATAAAGACGGCCGGAATGGCGATCACGGCGAGGGTGATCAGGAGACGTCGCGGTCTGGACACACCCTGCTCCATGGCTCCGGTACGAAACGTGCTTGAACGTGTAGGACGGACCACGCCAGCGTCTGTCTTCGGCTAGACCCGTCGCGGCAGATGGTACAGTTTCCGGCTATCCAAGAACCAGATCGAGGAGTCGAATGGCGATGCGTGTACTCTTGCTGGCCACAGCGGTGCTGGCAGCGGCCTGCGGCGACCTCGCAGAACCGGTGGGATCCCTCGAAGACGAGGTCGGCCGAGATGGTCCGGCCATGGTCGCGGCAGCCAACCCGTATGCCGTCGATGCCGGTCTCGAGATCTTGCGTTCAGGCGGCTCGGCGGCGGACGCCGCCATTGCAGCCCACGCGGTTCTTGGCCTGGTCGAGCCCCAGAGCTCAGGCATCGGCGGCGGTGGTTTCATGCTGACCTACGCCGCCGAGGACGGCAGTGTGCTTGCCTTCGATGGCCGCGAAACCGCTCCGGAGGGAGCCCTTCCGGATATGTTCCTGGACGCGGACGGCTCCGAACTCGGCTTCTTCGAGCGCGTGCAGACCGGTCATTCCATCGGCGTCCCCAGTGCCATAGCGCTCTACCAAGCGGTGCATGAACGCCATGGTGCCCTACCCTGGAGCGAACTCTTCGAACCGGCCATCAGTCTCGCCGAAGCAGGATTCGAGGTGTCCCCCCGCCTGCACGAACTGCTCGACCGCATTCGCCGTGTGACGAGCCTGGACGAGAACCCGAGCACCGCCGAGTACTTCTTTCCGGACGGCGAACCTCTGCCGGTTGGCACGGTCCGGACCAATCACGCCTATGCCCGAGTACTGCGCCGCATTGCCGACGAGGGGCCGGAGGCCTTCTACAGCGGTACCATAGCCGAGCAGATCATTGCTGGCGTGTCCGAAGCACCACGGCCAGGAACCATGACCAAGGCCGACCTGGAGGCTTACCGACCAGTTATCCGGGAAGCGGTCTGCGGACCTTATCGGGGATATCGAGTCTGCTCCATGCCGCCCCCCTCGTCGGGAACTGCCGTGGTGCAGATCCTGGGGCTGATCGAGCAGCTTGCGCCCGACGGAATCGACAATGATGCATCGGGCTGGGGCACATTCATCGATGCAATGAAGCTTGGCTACGCCGATCGCGACCACTACGTTGCGGATGCGGATTTTGTTCCGGTGCCAGTAGCCGACCTGATCGCCCCTGAGTACATTGCGGCGCGTGCTCGTGAGCGTGCGCCGCCCGGCGAGCCGGTAGCGCCCGGCGATCCTGGAGCGGTGCTTCACGATGAGCCGATTCGTGCCCGCTGGGCCCTCGCTGACGCCGGCGAGGCGACCGGCACGACACATCTCTCGGTAGTGGATGCCGCAGGCAACGCCGTTGCGTTCACGGCCTCCGTGGAGATGCCGTTCGGCAGCCAGCGCATGGCTTCCGGTTTCATACTCAACAACCAGCTGACCGATTTCGCCGCTACGCCGAACATCGACGGGGTTCCGGTGGCGAATGCTGTGGCAGCAGGCAAACGGCCACGGTCATCCATGACGCCCGTTCTCGTGTTCGACGCGGACGGGAATCTGTTCATGGTCACGGGATCACCGGGTGGCAACTCGATCATCGCTTACACTTTGAAGACCGTGATCGGCGTCATCGATTTCGGCCTTTCCGCCCAGGCTGCAGTGGACTTGCCGAACGTCATTGCCCGGGGCCTGCCGGTACAGATCGAACGCGAGCGCGCGCCTCAGGCACTCATCGATGGCCTGAGTGAGCTGGGCTACCCGCTCGACGAGCGCGGCGGCGAGAATTCCGGGCTTCACACGATCGTAGTGCGCGATGGTGGACTCGAGGGCGCAGCCGACCCGCGGCGCGAGGGCCGCGTCGGGCAGCTCGATGCTCACTGAGCGCGAGGTCATGCAGATTCGTGCGGAGGCTGGCGTATCAGGGTCCGCGCGCCCAGTCCTTGATCAGATGGTGGGCAATCGCGATCGGGCCGGGCAGGCGCAGCTTCGGATGCTCTCCAGTGAGCGCGGCGAGCACGTCGTCGCGGCTGAACCAGCTCACGTCGTGCATCTCCTCTTCGTCGATGCTGATCTCGTGACTCAAGGCTGTCGCATGACAGCCGATCATCAGTGACGATGGGAACGGCCAGGGCTGAGATGAGTGGTAGCGCACGTCGCCTACCCTGATGCCCGCCTCCTCCAGAATCTCGCGCCGCACCGCCTCTTCGATGGACTCACCCTGATCGATGAATCCAGCCAGGGCCGAGTACATGCCAAATCGCACCAGCGGACCATGGGACTGGCCCAAGAGGCAACGATCTCCATTCACTACAAGCATGATTGCCACCGGATCCGTGCGTGGAAAGTGCTCGGCGCCGCACTGAGGGCAGCGGCGCAGGTGGCCTCCCCTGGCCTGATCCGTCGGATGGCCGCAGGCACTGCAATAGCGGTGGCTCTTGTGCCAGCCCACCTGAGCACGGGCCTGGGCCAGAATACCCGTGTCCGCAACAGGCAGGTTCATGGCGGCGGCGCGGGACTCTTCGAAGCTGACACCGTTGCCGAGCGCGAGTTCGTGGCTCGGGTCGTGTACTGCCGAAATATCGAGTGCGAAGTGAGGCTGGCCCTCGTGGATGCCGAGAAATACCGGCGGTACCCCTACATCCAGCCGCGCCACGTCCTCCGGTCGCAACCAGCCCAGCACCGGGCCATCGGCCCCGGCCGAATCCACGAGTACGTTGAGCTGCCAGAGCGGCAGAAAGCGGGCTTCGGTTGAGCGGGCCGCCGCGTCCAGCCATTCGGCATCACGCCGCATGGCGTCGGCGCGGTCGAGGGGGTTTCCGGAGAAGACATGCTGCATCGCCAAAGTGAACGCGCTCCTTGAGGGGCTGGAACACCATTGTACCCGGCTCTCACCCTGGCGCCCTCAGCCGGGCAGGCGGTGAACCGCGGCGAACATGAATCTGGAAAAGTACGCATATGTTACTTGCCTATCATTCCCTTTGTTCCCCGCGCCGGCGCTGGTAGGGTGCGTTCCTGCCACGACTCACACCACTAGCAGGGGGACCGCCATGTCCGCGTACCTGAACGAAATCGAAGCCGTCGCCGCCGAGCTCAAGCAGCACGACGATTGGCGCGCCATCAACCCGGAATACGTCGTGCGTATGCGGCGGCAGAACCGCTTCAAGAGCGGTCTGGAGATCGCGCAATACACGGCCGACATCATGCGTCGGGACATGGCTGCCTACGACGCCGACACGAGCAAGTACACTCAGTCGCTCGGCTGCTGGCATGGCTACATCGCTCAGCAGGTCATGATGTCCGTGAAAAAGCACCAGCGATCCACCGATCGCAATTACATTTATCTTTCCGGCTGGATGGTGGCGGCCCTGCGTTCCAAGTTCGGCCCGCTGCCGGACCAGTCCATGCACGAGAAGACCACCGTTCCGGATCTCATCGAGGAGATCTATACGTTCCTGCGCCAGGCCGATGCCCGCGAGCTGCGACACATTTTCGTGGAGCTCGACGAGGCCCGGGCCGCGGGCGGTAACGTGGATGACATCATCGCGCGCATCGACAACTACGAAACGCACGTAGTGCCGATGATCGCCGACATCGATGCCGGCTTCGGCAACGAAGAGGCGACCTATCTGCTGGCGAAGCGGATGATCGAGGCCGGTGCCTGTGCCATCCAGATCGAAAATCAGGTCTCCGACGCCAAGCAGTGCGGTCACCAGGCCGGCAAGGTCACCGTCCCGCACGAGGACTTCGTCTCCAAGCTGAACGCTGTCCGCTATGCCTTCCTCGAGCTCGGCATCGAGAACGGCATCATCGTCGCTCGCACCGACTCCCTCGGCGCTGGCCTCACGCAGAAGATTCCGGTGCCGCAGAAGCCAGGCGACCTTGGACAGAAATACCTCGACTTTCTCGAGGCTGAGCCCGTCCATGACGTCAGCGAGCTGCAGGATGGGGATGTCACGATTCATCAGAAGGGTCAGTTGTGCCGCCCGAAGCGGCTGGACAACGGTCTCTACGCCTTCCGCGAGGACACCGGCTTCGACCGTGTCGTACTCGACTGCATCACCAGCCTCGAGCACGGGGCAGATCTGCTGTGGATCGAAACCGAGCGGCCTCACGTGGGTCAGATTGCGGAGATGGTGAACGCCATCCGCAAAGTGCGACCGGAAGCGAAGCTGGTCTACAACAATTCGCCATCGTTCAATTGGACGCTCAAGTTCCGCGAGCAGGTCTACGAGGACTGGAAGGCTGCCGGCAAGGACGTGTCGTCCTACCCGGACCCGGCCGAGGTGGACAAGGGGCTGATGGACGCGAAGTTCGACGACTCCGAACTGGCCCAGGAAGCGGATCGGCTGGTGCAGCAGTTCCAGAAGGACGCGGCACGGGACGCCGGCATCTTCCACCACCTCATCACCCTGCCCACCTACCACACGGCGGCGCTGTCCACCGACGTGCTGGCACAGGGCTACTTCGGTGACCTCGGCATGCTCGCCTACGTACGTGACGTGCAGCGGGCAGAGATCCGCCGTGGTCTGGCGGCGGTGAAACACCAGGATCTGGCCGGATCCAACATCGGCGACGACCACAAAGAGTACTTCCTCGGCGAGAAGGCACTCCTCGCCGGCGGCGCCGCCAACACCATGAACCAGTTCTGAGACGGCTTGTGCGGGCGCCAGGGAAGGCGCCCGCACCGGATCACTGCGCCTGCAGCTGGGCCGTCAGGCGATCCGTGATATCCAGAAGTTCCCGCAATCCCCCCGCCGCGCGCGGGTCGGAGACGTAGTTACCCGCAACGACGATACTCGGCGTCGCCCGAACCTGGTACTGACGCGCAAGGCGTTCGGCACGCCGCAGCTGGCTATCAACCGCAAATGAATTCCAGGCCTCGTCGAAGGCTTCGGCATCGATGCCGTTGCTTACGAACAGCTCGCGAATCTCCGCTTGGGATTCGAGAAAGCGTCGCTGCTGATGGATCGAATGGAAAATACGGTCGTGAACCTGATCCGTCACGCCGAGCGCTTCCGCGGTATAGAACGCCTGACCGTGCAGCCGCCAGTTCGGATTCAGCACGGCCGGAATGCGCACGAAATTCACGCCGTCGTCGAGATTTTCCTTCCAGGCATCCACCAATGGGGCGAACTGGTAGCAGGCGCCACAGCCGTACCAGAAGAACTCGATGACTTCGATGGGCCCGTCACCGGTGGCCCGATCCGAACCCAGGCTGCGAAATCCACTGGGTTGGGCGACCACGGCGGCCGAAGTGAGCAGAAAACAACATGCGAGCAGCAGACGTCTGTACGGCATCATGGGTCGGGCTTCTCCTTGGGCATCCAGGCGGAGTGCATTGCGCCACGGCGTGGCTGAACGGGGGATGAGCGAATTCCGAAACATCCGCGACCTGATCATTCGAGGGTCGCATAGTTGGTGCTGCGGTCGTCGGCCACCTGACCACGTACCTCGCGCACGCACTCTTTCAGATCCGCGAGGTAGCGCTCGATGACACCGGTATTGCTGTTGCTGACCGTCGAATGGAGTGTGTCAGGCGGCCCCTGCCGATCGTGGAACCAGCCCCGAGCGAGGAGTGCATCGCCGAGCGCGAAAATATCGATCGGCGGTTCGACACTCTGATCCGCCGCCAGCGCTACCAGGTGATAGCGGCCGTCCCCGAGCACCTGGATGCCGTCGATGGCGGCGATCCCCGCGCGCATGCGGTCGGCGTTCTCGAGTGTCTGCCGGGTAAGCTCCAGATAGCCGTCGATCCCGAGATGCTGCATCACCGCCCAGGCCGCTGCCATGGGCAGGCCGGAACGAGTGCCCTGCAGATTCGGCGAGGCGTAGAAGCCGCCGAGCCAGCCGTCGAAGACGAAGGTCTGATACTTCCGCAGAGCCTTACTGCGATGCAGGATCACCGAAACGCCCTTGGGCGCGTAGCCGAGTTTGTGGACATCCGCAGATATGGAGTGCACGCCCTCGACCCGGAAGTCCCATGGTGGAACCTCGCGCCCGAGCATCTCGACGAACGGCAGCACGAAGCCGCCCATGCAGGCATCGACATGGCAGTTCGCGTCTACGCTTGCCGCGAGTTCCGCGATGGCCGGAATCGGATCAACGACGCCTTGGGGGTATTGGGGCGCAGACCCCACCACGAGTACCGTATTCGGGCCGACCTCCTTGGCCATGGCATCCACATCGGCGGTCCAGTCGTCCTGCACCCGAGTCTTGCGCACCTTCAGACCGAATAGATGTGCCCCCTTGTGGAAAGCGGCATGGGCGCTCTCCGCGAGCACGATTTCGGGCTCGGTGATACCACGTTCCGCGTGCCCGCGCTCGCGTGCGGCCAGGACTGCACACAGAATCGATTCGGTACCGCCGCTGGTGAGGAATCCCGCGACACCATCAGGGCCGTGCAACAGATTCGCGGTCCACCCCACGACTTCCGACTGAATCTGGCCGAGGGACGGGAAAGCCTTGGTGTTCAGGGCGTTCTCATGCAGATACAGGCGCGCTGCGCGTTCCGCAACTTCATGTACGGATGGGCCACCGTTGTAGACCATGCCGAAGGTGCGGCCGTCTGCCCACTTCACGTCATCGCGTCGCTTCGCTTCGAGATCGGCGATGACCGCATCTACCGATCGTCCCTGCCTTGCCAGTTCCATTGCGCTGCCTCCACGGATGTTCCCGGCGGGACGTTAGCAGAGTCCCGCTCTGGACTGCAGTACGTGTGAGGTGGGCTTGCGTGCCTGGCTGCCGTGGCAGGAAGGCAGGTAACGGCAGTTGCTCGAGCGGCCGAAGCCGGAATCAGCTCCGCGCGAACAGGCTCCTGACCCACTCGAGACACTGCAGCCGTGCCGCCATCGGATCGTCAGGCCAGAGATCGATCAGCGCCGCAATGGTATCCGGCACCTTGACCGGCTCGGCGATCTCGACCGGGCGCGCCTGAGGCAGACAGGCCTGCCGCAGGGCTTCCGCCGCGGCGAGGCCGGAGCGCACCGCCCCTTCCATGGAGGTTGCATCGGTTTCGTTGCGCACGTAGTCACCAGCGAGATACACGCCGGGCAGGCGCGATACGGGTTCAGGACGGTGCTGCCAGGTGCCCACGTCGTTCACGAACAGCGGCGCGTCCAGATTCCGGTGCGGCACGTAGCAGGCTACACGGCCTTCGAGATCGGGCAGATGCCGGAAGATCTCCCGAGACATGACTTCCAGGAAACCACGGTTATCGAGGCCGCCGAAGCTGCGCGAGTCGCCCACGACGAACTGCAGCACGCTGCGCCCGAGGATCTCCAGGCGCGGCCATTTCCGGGAAATATCGAATCCCCTGATGCCGTACGCGGATCCGGTGAGCGAGAAGTGCTCGACCGGGAGATCGTCCAGGCGGATCGTAGCGTAGACGTCGAATGCGGCATACGGGTGGCTGCGCAGATAGAACAGATCAGACAGGCCCGCAGCGCGCCGGAACAGCGCGTTCGAATCCATCCGGCGCAGCACTTCCGGCGGTAGCGCCAGCACCACGCGTTCCGCGCGTTCAGTGAGCTGGCGGCCGTGGCGGTCACTCAGATGCACATTGAGACCATGGTCCGGCAGCGGTTCGAGGCCCAGTACCCGATGGCCGCGAAAGACCTGGAAGCTGACCCCCGCCTGCTGCGCTGCGGCCTCGATGCGTCGCTCGAGGGGATCGATCAGTTTCTCGGCAAGGCTGCCCCGGAGCGCATCCCAGTTGGAACGCGCAAAAACAGGCAGCCATTGCCTGAAGACGTTGCGAACCACCCGCGCGGACACGTCCCGTGCGCCGCTGGTGAGCACATCGTGGAGGAAAGCGTCGAGGCGGATGGGTTGCCCGCGTGGCGCATAGCTGTGTGAGCGCAGGAAGGCCTGCAGGGTCAGGTCCTCTACCTCGTCGTCGGTCTGCAGAATCAGTTCGGCGATGGCGGCGAGCTGATGGATGCTCGGCGGTGGTCTTGGTGCGTGCGGCTGACGAACGCCCTGTCGTGCCGGCGGCAGGTCATGGTAGATGTGCCCGCGATAGACGTCATGTTCGGGGTCGATACCTATCTCACGCCAGAGCCCGCGCACAGCGGTGTACCAGGCGGGAAAGACGTGGTATCCGTGGTCGCTGGCTACGCCCGCTGGCAACGAGAGGTTGGGATTCGGATTCAGCTCCGCATCGTACAGGGGTGGGTCGCCGTCGCTGCCGGCCTTGCCTCCGAGACGGCCGAGGGCCTCGTGCAGCTGCACGGGAAAGCCCAGCTTGACCAGCTCCAGCGCTGCGACGAGGCCTGAGAGGCCACCGCCGAGGATCGTCACCTTGGGTCGTGAGCTGGGTTGGAAATCGGTCATGTACGAGTCTCGGTCCGCGCCCCGGTCGGGCCATGAGCGTGCAGCGACATAATCAGCGATAGCATACGATGGAAATTGTGCCTGAGAGGTGAACGATGTCTCCGACCGAAACCGTAGTGGCGTTCGTTGATGCGTGGAACCGCATGGACTGGGACGCGGTGCTGGGCTTTCTTGCCGATGACGTGGTCTATCACAACATTCCCATGGAGAAGCTCGAGGGCAAGACCGCCGCGCGCGCCTTCATCATGTCGTTTCAGCCCGAAGCGGTGGATTGGGAGATAATCAGCATTGCCGAGAACGGCGACCGGGTGCTGACGGAACGGATCGACCGTTTCGATCTGGCTGGAGGCAAGCGGATCGATCTTCCGGTGATGGGCACGTTCGAAATCGAGGACGGCCTGATTCGGGCGTGGCGTGACTACTTCGATCTCGACACGTTCACGCGCCAGATGAGCTGAACACGCCGCCCACTTTTCGGTCACGGCGCTGGCATGGCGGTGCAGGATCCGCTTGCAGGCAATACTGTCTAGATATACAGTTATTGTATGTCGAAACAGATGGCGGCCTGAACCATGAACCAGCCCATCGAGAACCTGCTACGACATCGGCACCTGTGGCGTGCCGCCGACGGCCTGCAGAGCGAGCGCGGTACGCTGACCACGAGCTTCCCGCAGCTCGACGCGCTGCTCGCCGGAGGCGGCTGGCCCATGGACGGCCTCACCGAGATCCTGGGCGAAGTCTCCGGCGTGGGGGAGCTGAGGCTGCTGCTGCCGGCGCTGTCTGAGCTCAGTCGGCGCCAGGCCCGCTGGATCGCCTGGGTCGCTCCGCCCTGGCTGCCTTACGCCCCAGCCCTGGCGGCGGCCGGCGTGGACGTGAGCCGGGTGCTGCTCATCCATCCGAAACACCATCAGGATCTGCTCTGGGCCACGGAGCAGGCCCTGAAGTCCGGTACCTGCAGCGCCGTGCTGAGCTGGCCGGATCCACGTCATCTGCGCTCTGCCGATCTCCGGCGGCTGCAGCTTGCCGGCCGGGAAGGCGACAGCTGGGGCGTACTGTTCCGCCCCGTTGCCGCAGCGGAGCAGGCTTCCCCGGCAGAATTGCGGCTGCGCCTGGAGCCGGACCCGGAGTGTACGGACGGCTCCGGTTTGAATCTGCACGTGGTGAAACGCCGCGGTGGATGGCCGACGGCCGGCCTGTCGCTCCGCTTCGACGACCCGCTGACCCGGCGCCTCACCGGCCCGGAGCAGGCCGCGGCCCTGCGCCAGCTCGCCCTCTGGCCCTCGCAACCGACCGAGCCGAGCCGGCCACAACATCACCTCTCGCGCCGCTCCACGGTGCGCTCAGTGCGCCCGGCAGCGCCCTCTCAACCGGGCGCCCGTCCATGAGCGGGCCCCTGTCCTGGCAGGATTTCACCGCGGCGGTATCGGCAGCTCATGCAGACACATGCTCACGCCAAAGAACGATCTCTCTGGTTCTGCCTGTATCTGCCGCGGCTGGGCCTGGAACTGTTCACCCGCAGCCTGGAGGACGGAGCGGCGGCGCGCCCGAGCGTGCTGGTGAACCGACACCGGCTGGAGCAGCTCAACGCAGCGGCTCTGGCCCGAGGTCTGCGTCCCGGCCAGAGTCTCGCCACGGCCCAGAGCATCTGTCCGGACCTCGGCGTCGGCTGGCGCGACCCGGAACGAGAATCGATAGCGCTGCGTCATCTCGCCGACTGGGCTTGGCGCTTCACGCCGCGCGTGAGTCTCGCAGAGCCGGACGGTCTGCTGCTGGAGGTGGCCGGCAGCCTGCGCCTGTTCCGCGGGCTCGACCGTCTGCAGCAGCAGATTCTCGACGGCATTCGCGAACTCGGCTATTCCGGCCTGCCCGGTATCGCCCCCACGCCGCTGGCGGCACAGGCCCTCGCCCGGGCCGGCTGTTCGCCTGACCCGGAGCAACTCGCCACCGACCTCGCATGCGATGCCATGGAAGATGGTGGCCTGCGCCGTGCCTGGTGCGATGCGGTGGCTGATGCCGTACGGCCACGGCTGGCCGGCCTGCCCCTGCACCATCTGGAACGCCCTGCAGCCGAACAGGAGCGCCTGGCCGCCATGGGCCTGCGTACTCTGGCCGACCTGCTGCGACTGCCGCGCCATGGACTCGGCCGCCGCTTCGGTCGTGACCTGCTCGAGCATCTGGATCGGCTCACCGGGCGTCGTCCGGACCCGCGGCGGCCCCTGCAGCCGGCTGCCGTTTTCACAGCCCGGCTGCATTTTCTGGAGGACGTCACCCATACCACTGCTCTGGTTTTTCCCATGCGGCGACTCATCGCGGAACTGGTGGACTGGCTGCGGGTGCGGCAACTGGCCTGCGGCAGGCTGCAATGGATCCTCGGACATCCCCGGCATGGCGAGCATCGCCTCGAAGTGCGCTGCGCCCGCCCCCAGCGCGACCCGCACCGCTTCCTGGAGCTGAGTCGGCTGTATCTCGACCGCAGCCAGGGCCTGCCCGAAGTCGCCACGCTGGCCTTGAAGGTCGAGGACCTGCAGGCCCATGGCGGCCTTCCGGATACCCTGTTTCCGCTTCCGGGAGAGGGGCAGAAGGATCCTGCTGCCTTACTCGACCTGCTGCGTGCTCGTCTCGGCCATGAGGCCTGTTGCAGCGTCCTGCCGAAGGACGACCATCGCCCGGAGCGGGCCTGGCGGCTGATCCCACCCGCCCTGGCGCAACGGGAGCGCAATGCGACGCAAGGGGGTATCCGTGGTCCGCGACCGTTGTGGCTGCTGGATCCGCCCCGCCCTCTGAGCAGCCATGACGGTCGGCCCTGCTGGCATGGTGTCCTGATCCTGCAGCGGGGACCGGAGCGGCTCGATCTCATGCCCTGGGGCGAAGCGCCGCTGGCCGGGACAGTGGCGACCACCGGGGTGCCGGCCACCGGAGTGCCGGCCACCGATATACGGACCACCGATATACGGA
>SLQW01000145.1 GCA_007131295.1 Pseudomonadales bacterium
CGAGGAAGAGAATCTGGCCGCCGTCAGCTTCGTCCGCCTGATCGGCGCCGAGGGTTGGAGCAGCGAGGACTGACCCGCGCTTACATCATCCAGCACCGAGATAGAGAGCCGTGACGCCGACGGCGTTCACCGTCATGTGTGCAACGATCACCGGCAGCAGGCGACGCCCGGTCCAGAGGTAGAAGAAGCCGAAACACAGCCCGATCAGTCCCGTGGCCACCACGCCGGCCACGCCCTGGTAGAGGTGGCTGATTCCAAACACCGCTGCGGACAGCACGCAGAGCCAAGGCGCGGCGCGCGCACCGAACAGCGCCGTGCCCCAACCGATGACATAGCCGCGAAAAATCACTTCCTCGATGACGCCACCGAAGAGCAAACCGATCGCCAACAGCAGAAGGAAGGCGCGGAAGTCGCCCTCGATGTTGCCGAGCGCACTGAGGTCGATGGGATCCCCGGCCGCACGCTCGATGAGCGGTTCAAGGACGAGCCCGAACGCCAGCGTCACGGCGAGACCAAAAATCAGCCCCATGGCAACAGACGCTGGAACGCTGCGGTGCACCATGGCGAACGTGTGCGGCCTCGCGGCCTTCACGAACAGCACTACCGCGGCGACGACTATCAGCGACGCGAGCACGCCGACGCCGGGCAACACGAGCGCCGTGAGCAGCGGCAGAAGGCAGAGGAACTGCAGCAGGGCCTTGCCGGTATCCCGAGTCATCGAGACCCCCGTTCAGTCCTGACGGAACCTGCCGCAATCAAATAAAAATCATCTATTTCAATGCCTTATCCAGGGTCGAGTGCCCTCGCGGAGCCGCTGACGAGGCCAATTGCAACGGTTGCGGCCTAAGTCGAATGTGACCGTTACGTGACATGAGTCAATCGCGCGTCTAAGTTGAAATGGAATGATACGAATTGCGTGAAGACAGCTTCGAGCCGCCTTTCGCAGCCAGCGAGTCGGATTTTCCAATGGGGCACCCATGACAGAGAAAAAGGCGCAAGCGAACCATCGCAACGCTGACGACGGCAATCCCAAAGACAAACGATCCAGCGATACGCGTCATCGCTCCGTTGGCAGCGGCGATACGGCACCGGCGCCGACCCGCGGCGGCATTGAACGCTTCGAAACCGAGCAAGCGATCCGCGGCGCCCAGGAGGCCAAGAAGGTCGCCATTGAGGACATCGTCCAGATCGATGCCAGGCGAGACATCAACGCACTGGCGGATCATCTCGGCGCGATCCTGAAGGGTGCCTCCCCGGACGACCTGGCAGTGTTGCGACGGACGCTGTTCCAGGACGAACTGGCCGCCACCGTGACGACCGGCGTGAAGGCGGACGACGAACTCGCCGATGACTGGCGTTCAGGCGGCTATCCCTACAAGAACCTCATGAGCCGCAAGAACTACGAAAAGCAGAAGTACCGGCTTCAGGTGGAACTGCTCAAGCTGCAGAAGTGGGTACGCGCCACCGGCCAACGTGTCGTCGTGCTCTTCGAAGGACGGGATGCCGCCGGCAAGGGCGGAACCATCAAGCGCTTCATGGAGCATCTGAACCCTCGCGGCGCACGAGTCGTGGCACTGGAAAAACCCACCCAGACCGAGCTCGGCCAATGGTACTTTCAACGATACATCCAACACCTTCCCACGGCGGGCGAAATCGTCCTGTTCGACCGATCCTGGTACAACCGAGCCGGCGTTGAGCGCGTGATGGAGTTCTGCAGCGACGACGAGTACGCCGAGTTCATGCGTCAGGCACCTGAATTCGAGCGCAACCTGGTACGCAGCGGCATCCACCTGGTCAAGTTCTGGTTTTCGGTGAGCCGACAGGAGCAGAAACGCCGCTTCAAGGAACGCGAAGCGCACCCGCTGAAGCAATGGAAGCTCAGCCCGATCGATCTCGCTTCCCTGGACAAATGGGAGGACTACACTAGCGCCAAAGAGGCCATGTTCTTCTATACCGATACCGCCGATGCACCGTGGACGGTGGTCAAGTCAGACTGCAAAAAGCGGGCAAGGCTGAACGCCATGCGTTACGTCCTGCACAAGCTGCCCTACTCCGATAAGGGTCAGGACGAAATCGGACCCATCGATCCACTGCTCGTCGGCCGCGCCAATGTGGTCTACGAGGAAGGCGAAAACGAAAGCCTGCCGATTCTCTGAGAGACCAGCTTCTCAACCGATTGCGGCACGCGCTTCGGCAAGGCGCATGGCCTTGATACGTCGGCCGGCCGCTGCTTCGTTGACGTTGAGAATGTGATCCGCGATGCGTTCGAGTCGGTTGATCATATCGAGGTAAACGACTCCTGCGCGCGGTGCATAACCTCCGGCCTCGAGCCGTTCGTAGTGCTGCTCGCGCAGGCTGTTGCGTAGTGCATTCACCCGCCGTTCCAGCTTGATGGAGCGATCCAGGTCCACGTTTTCTGGCAGCAGACCGACGTTGGTCTCCATGTCCGTGAGCGCGTCCTCTACCGCGGTAAACATCTGCTCCACCTCGCCGAGCGCAACGTCCGGTAGCTCCACCTTCGCCTGCCGCAGACGCTCCACCAGTTTCGCGATCTGGTAGTAGAGGTCGCCGATGCGCTCGAGGTCGTTGATCATGGTCTGCATGAAGCGAATGCGACTCGTGATCGACGGTTCCAAGCTCGCCGACTCCGCAATGCGCACGAGGTAATCGGAGATCTCGAGTTCGAGAATGTCGGTGAAGTCCTCCCGTTTGTGGATCGCTTCAAGCCGGTCCTCGACCCGGACATCGGCCTCCATAACCATGGTGCGGACATGCTCGTGCATTTTGCGCACCTCGCCAACGAAGACCTGGACCTCCTTCTGCGCTTGATCCACGGACAGCGCGGGTGACGACATCAGCCCTGTGCTGATGTACCGCAGGTGGAACTCGCCGGCCGTACCTTCACGGTCGGGCTGCAGAAACTCCACCAATCGCACCAGACGCGGCACAAGTGCGAACAGCAGGATCACGTTCAGGATGTTGAACGCAGAGTGGAACAGAGACAGCGCCAGGGTCGCGTTGGGCCGCGCCGCCGGATCGTCGCTGAACACGGAGATCGGCGAGGCGGAGAACTGCTGCACGACCCAATCCACCGTGTACAGGAATGGGTAGATCAACAGCAGCATCCAGAGGACACCGAAGACGTTGAAGAAGAAGTGGAAACGTGCCGCACGTTTAGCATGGACGTTGCCAACCATCGCCGCCAGGTTCGCGGTGACGGTAGTACCGATGTTCTCGCCCAGGATCATTGCCGCCGCGATCGGGAAGGAAATCCATCCCTGAAATAACATCACCAGCGTGATCGCTGTCGCAGCCGAGGATGACTGGGTAAGCAGCGTCAGGATCGTACCGACCACAACGAACAGCAAAAGGGAGAGGAAGCCGAAATCGGTGTAGCGGTCGAGGAACGCGAGGATGGCCGGGTTGGCATCGATATCCGGGACCGCGTCCTTGATGAAGTCGAGGCCGACGAACAGGATCCCGAAGCCGACCATGGCTTCGGCAATGCTGCGCAGGCGCACATTGCGTGCGAACAGGAAAGGGAAGAAAAGCCCGATGGCGGCCACCGCCACCGGGGCGATCTGAAACTTGAACCCGAACAGCGACACCATCCAGGCCGTGAGCGTGGTGCCGATATTCGCGCCCATGATCACGCCAGTGGATTGCACGAACGTGATGAGGCCGGCATTGACGAAACTCACCACCATCACCGTCGTGGTGGTGGACGACTGGGTCACGGCGGTCGTCGCGAAGCCGGTCATGACGCCGGTCAGCCGGTTGCGGGTCATGCCCCCGAGAATGGCGCGCAGACGTTCCCCGGCTACCCGCTGCAGGCCGTCGCTGAAGATCTTCATGCCGAAGATGAAAATGCCCAGCGAGCCGAGCAGGCGCAGAAAGTCGAACACCGTGTAGGTCATGAACCGCCTTCTGCCACTGACCGGAACCCGGGGCAGGCCGACATGACCGTGACGTCCCCGACGCGAGCGGAGAGGACCTGCCCGACGCGTGCTGCCTCCCCAATTTGTCATCAAACTTTAACAGAGAAGCATCGAAGCTAGCAGAGTCCGGGAGCGCCCGGCGCAGTGCGCGCCGGATGATCGCCAACCTCACTTGGCAGAGGTACCGCAGCACAACAGCGCGCACACGCCCAGATGCTCGCCTTTTCTGAGCTGCGGCAAAAAGTCAGCCAAATCAGTGCCCTGATTTGGTCCGACCCAATCGGGGACGACCCCAATCGGGGACAGGCCTCAGCGGCCCTTGAACGTCGGCGGCCGCTTCTCGACGAAGGAGCGCACGCCTTCCTGGAAGTCCTCGGAGCGGAACAGGTTCAGCACCGACATCAGCACATGGTGGGAGTGGCTTTCGAAGTCCTGAGTCAGCGCGTGCCGGAACAGCCGCTTCATCTCGGCGATGGCGAGCGGCGCATTGCCGGCAATCTTCTCGGCCCAGGCGCTGACCTCGGCAACCAGATCGTCCGCCGCCACCACCCGATTCACGAGGCCGTAGTCCAGCGACTGCTCCGCGTCCAGGGTATCGCCGAGCATGGCGACCTCACAGGCCTTCGCCCAGCCCAGCAGGCGCGGCAGATACCAGGTGCCGCCACTTTCCGGAACCACTCCCATGCGCGCAAAGCCAGGCATCAGCACGGCGCGATCGCCCATCAGCCGCAGGTCGCAACCGAGCGCGAGGTCGAGTCCGTAGCCGGCAGCCGCGCCGTTGATCGCCGCGATCACCGGTGTGTCCATGCGCTGCAGGGTCACCGTGCAGATCTCGCGAGTGGAGTAGTGACGCGCGCCGGCAGAGGCCAGCCCCGCACCGCCGATACCTTCACCGCGGGAAGCCTGCTTCAGGTCGAGACCGGCGCAGAAAGCGCGGCCGGCGCCGGTGATGACCACCACACGCACATCCAAGTCGTCATCGGCAGCCTTCAGCGTCTCGTTCAGCTGCGCCAGCATGTCGCCAGTGATGGCATTCATGGCCTCAGGCCGGTTCAACGTGAGCCAGCGTACATGGCCCCGGTCTTCCACCAATACTTCCTGCTGCATAGCCACCCTCCCACATCATGATCCGGCTGCTGATCTTACCGCGTGATGCAGCCGCGAAACCCACTCGTGTCCGTGCGCAATCATGGGAACCGTCAGTCCCCAAGCCCGTTCAGCGGCTGCATGCGCCACCTTCATCGCGGCAGCCCCGTCGCCCCGGTTCGGCGTCAGTACA
>SLQW01000005.1 GCA_007131295.1 Pseudomonadales bacterium
ACCCCGCTGCCAGTTCAGGCTCGCCTGAGCGTTCCACTTCGGACGCCGCAGTTCGGTGAGGCGCGGATCTATCGCCGTCGGGTCCGTCTGGCTCGTGAAACGATCCAGTTTCTCCTGTCGCGAGCCGATCACCCGGAAATTGAACTGGTTCTCCGCCAGCATGAAAGAGTAGTTGGCAGCGAAGTCGACCCCGCGTGCCTTCAGCGACGCGAAGTTCACGAAGGTCTGGTTCAAGAAGCGGAAACCGCCGAACTGTGCGCTGGCGGGGTTCGTTTCCCGGGTGAAGTTTTCGCAGAAGACGTTGTTCGGGAAGTCGGTAGCGTCGTAACAGGTGTCCACCGTTTCCTGAGCGGTCACCAGTTCGATACCGTCCTTGATCTCTACGTCCCAGTAGTCGAGCGTCAGCGACAGCCCGTCCACCCAGCGCGGCGTGAATACAAAGCCCAGGGTGAACGTGTCTGCCGTCTCCTCGTCCAGGTCTGGATTGCCGCCGACGACACCGCCGAAGCGGGCTGAGAGCGGATCGTTGAAGCCGTCCGGCAATGCCGGCAGCGGCAGTCCGGCGGCTTCCGCGCCGGCCTGACAATTCGCCGCCCGCAGATCGGGGTCCGGCGCGTTGCCGATCTCTGAAGAATCGCAGGGGTCGTCCGGTCGGAACGTGCCCGGGTTGGTAATGAAGGTCTCGCGCAGATTCGGCGCCCGCACCGCCTGGGACAGCGTGCCCCGGAAGCTGATGTCATCTACCGGTGCCCAGACCAGGCCGAGCTTCCAGGCGTCCACGGTGCCGACCGTGTTGTAGTCCGCTACCCGCCAGGCCGCGTCGAAGGTGAGCTCACGGGCGAAGGGCCGATTCTCCAAGAGCGGCACCGTCACCTCGATGAACGCCTCCCGAGACCGGATCTCACCCACCGAGTTTTCGTAAACAAACTGGCTGTCGAAGCCCAGCGAGTTGTTCTCGCTTACCTCCGAGAGCAGGGTACCGTCCGGGAACGGAGAGCCTTCCGGCAAAACGCCTCGGAGGAGAGGATCCCGCGTCGAACGGGCGCGCTCTTCCCGATACTCGACCCCTACCGCGAACCCGACCGGTCCCGCTGGCAGCGTAAAGAAATCCGCCGAGTCGCCGACGAGCAATGCATTGAACACACGTTGCCGGTACTCGAACTTATCGCGCAGGCCCGGGTTGAAGAAGGCAGCGGCTTCCGGATCGATGGAATCCTGCCCTCCCCAGATATTGGCGGGAACGCACTGACCATCACCCGGAGTGAAGCTGTAGATGCCGGCATCGAACTGAGGGATGTCGAAGAGGGTCGTGAACGGCACCGCGTCCGGATCGACGTCGGAACGGCAGACGGGCTCGCCGGTCACCGGATCGGAGATCACGTCGATGGCCGCGAAGAAGCGGTCGAGGATGACGGAATTGAAATCGTCCTTGCGTTCGAAGTTGCCGTAGGACGCGACCGCTTCCCAGGTCCAGCCGTTGTTCAACTCACCTTCGACACCAATAAGCGCACGGATCGTCTCGCGATCGATGTTGGTGCGCGATCCGCCGGAATCCGTCGGGTCGCGGGTGATGAAAAGCCCCCCGGGCAGATCCGTGATGACGCTCGCGAATCCGCCAACCTCCGTCGCAGTCGTGCCCACCAGTTCCGGCGGGAGGAAGGGATTGTCCGGCGCGCCCCAGAGCAGATCGAAAAACCCAAGCTGCTGTAGACGACGGCGACTCTCGCCCGAGGTGTAACCGACTTCCGCGATGACCCGAAGGTCGTCGCGTACGTCGTAGTGGCCACGGAGGTTCAGGGCCGTTTGCCGCGATGACGGATAAAGCGCGTCGGCATTGTAGCGATCAGGGACGCCGTCGCCGCCGAACTGATTGAAACTGCCGGCGACGAGACCATCTTCGTAGGGACGCAACGGGCCGTTGCCAGTGCGCGTCCAGCAACCACCCGCATAATCGAACTGGAAGGCACCATCGCTCTGCCAATCCGGATCACCCAGCACCTGTGGCAGGTAAAACTGGTTGTTGAAGCCGACGAAAGATTGGTCGCAATCGAACGTACCGTCACCATCGAGATCAATCTCGTGGATCAGGTCAGGATTAAAAGGCGCGATGATTCCCGCCGCGTTGCTGATGGAGAAAGTCGGCTGCGGCAATATGGCACGGCTCGTCGCATCGTTCCTGCGCTCGATCAGCGCCAGCTCCGCCGCGGTCAGATCAGCCGTCGTCAAAGCCGTGCCATTTATCGTGTTGTAACGGTCGATAAAGCCTTCCGCGCTGCTCGGAATGAACAAGCCATACGGGAAGCGCCCCTCGTCGCGGCTGTAGAATTCCGAAAAGAGCGGCGTTGCTGCAGGATCAAGATCACCCTGCTGGAAGCGCCGCGCGGGGTTGGGCTGGTCGCGGGCGATGCCGTTATCGCGCGCCCAGGAGCGATCGCCAACGTTCAGACCCCGATCCCGGCGCACGTCGGCACTGAACGTGATGTTGCCTCGGCCCTCGCCGAAGTTGCGGCCGAACACGTACTCTAGGTTGTAGGACTCAGCATCGGTACGACCGGACATGCCAGCGCGGATGTTCAGGTCGTGGCCCTCGAAATCGTCGCGCAGAATGAAGTTGACCACGCCGGTGACGGCGTCCGAGCCGTAAATGGCCGATGCCCCACCGGTAAGCACTTCTACCCGCTCGATCAGCGCATTCGGAATAGAGCTGATGTCCACGGCAGCGCTGCCTTCGGTGCCCCCGCCCACGTAGCGGCGGCCGTTGACCAGGGTCAGCGTACGGCGATCGCCGAGCCCACGCAGATTGAGCACGTTCGTTCCGGTGATGCTCGACTCGGCACTCGTGGAACCTAGCAGCGCTGGAACCCGGTTCAGCACGTCCGCGATGTTCGGCTGCCCGGAAAGACGCAGGTCCTCGCTGGACACGACCTGCACCGGCACCGGCGATGCCAGGTTCGGATCACGGGCGATCCGCGAGCCGGTGACGACGATCTCCTCGATCGTCGGCGCGGCGGCCTCGACCGGCTGCTGAGCGACCAGGGCTGGCGCGGCACCCCAGACCAGTGCTGCGATGGAAGCACTCAGTGTTAGACGACGTACAGGCAGTGACTTCGGAACGTGATTGCAAAGCTGAGACGCGTTCGGGTGCATGGCCCCTCCCCCAATGAAATGACGCGACCAGGGCCAACAGGCGCTGTTCCTGATACACGCTTGGAATCCGATGAAAACCGGACGTCATGAAATGCTGCAGCGGGCAATAGATCCCCCCGGCCCTGCCCCTCTAAAGGGGTCTGCAACGTTGTTTCAAGATAGTTTCAGAGTCCATTTCCTGGCGTCAAGTGGCGGGGCGTTACAGAAACACGATCTCGGCCACTATCGGGAAGTGATCGGAGCCCGTGAAGCGACCCCGGCGCAGGCTCGTGATCGCCACCTCACCACTGACGAGAATGTGATCAATGGGGGTGAGCAGGAAAGGCACGAACGTGGGCCAGGACGCCACCGCGCAGCGCCAGGGCGAAAGACAGGCGAGCTCGCCCTCCCGGATCAGTTCCGCAAACCGCGGTGAGAACGCGGAGGTATTGAGGTCACCCATGACGATGGCCCGGCCGTCCAGAGACGCCAGCTCATCCTGTAACCAGTCCAGGGTTTCGTTACGCGCCCGCAGGCTCCAGTCGGAGGTAGGCGGGTGGGTATGCAGGGCGAATACGGTCACGGGAAAGCCGCGGACATCGAGACCCAGCCGCAAAGCCGGCCGGCCGGTGGTCAGGGCAGGCTCGAAGGTCTGCCGCGTGCGCAGTGGATAACGGCTAAGGAAGCGGATGTCGCGACCGTCTGCGGCAGCGAGTTCGAAACCGAACGGATACCGTGCATCCAGCTCCCCCACCCGCGCTCGGGTATCAGGGTCGAGCTCGCGCGGAAACTCGCTCCACCACACCAGGTCTGCATCCAGCGCCTCCACCTGCGCTACGGCCGAGCGCACCGCCCGCTCGCTTTCGAACAGATTGGCACTGAAGACCATGAGCCGCGGCTGCGCCGAAGCCAGCTCGTCCGTGCTGCCGACGCGGCTGCCGATGACACCGGCGAGGTCCGGGACGAGCAGCAACAAGAACGCAGAGCCGCGTATCCACCGTCTTCGCCACCAGAGCACGATGCCCATGGCCAGCGCCAGCAGCGCGTACTGCGGTGCGAAACTGGTCAGGATCTCGACCGGCAACAGATCCGGGGACAGAAAGGCACGCGCGGGCAACAGCACGGCCAGCGCCAGCAGCAGCAGCAGGCTGCCACCGGTGGTCAGCAGCCTGAACAGTCCTGAGACACCGGCGGTGTTGATGGGCGACTCCTCGGGCGGACCTGGCGCACTGGTCACCAAACGTTAACCACGACCCGCTCACCACACAACGTTGCAGCGCTCATGGGAACAGGGCTTCGGTGGCCTCACTGAGCGTGCGAACGGGACGCACCTCGAGACCGGGAATCGTCTCCCGCGGCTTGTTGCCGAATGGACAGATGGCGCGCGTGAAGCCGTGCTTTGCCGCTTCCCGCAGGCGCTCCTGACCATTGGGGACGGGTCGGACCTCGCCGGACAGGCCCACCTCACCGAACGCGAAAAGTTCCCGCGGCAGTGGCCTGCCCCGGTGACTGGACACCACGGCCAGCAGCACCGGCAGATCGCTGGCCGTTTCCACGACCCGAACGCCGCCGACCACGTTCACGAACACGTCCTGGTTGCCGAGACCGATATCGGCGTGCCGATGCAGCACGGCGAGCAGCAGCGCCAGGCGGTTGGATTCGAACCCCACGGTGACGCGCCGGGCATGGGCACCCTGGGCGTCGTCCACCAGCGCCTGCACTTCCACCAGCAGCGGCCGCGTCCCTTCCCACACCACCACCACCAGACTGCCCGCCGCAGGCTCGCCATCCCGGGTGAGGAAGATGGCCGAAGGGTTCGCCACCTCCTTCAGACCACGATCGGTCATGGCGAAGACGCCGAGTTCGTTCACCGCACCGAAGCGGTTCTTGTGGCCGCGCAGCGTCCGGAAGCGTGAGTCGGAAGCGTCCTCCAGCATCATGAAAGTGTCGATCATGTGCTCGAGCACCTTGGGACCGGCAAGCCCGCCCTCCTTGTTGACGTGGCCCACGAGAACCACCACCGCACCGGCCTCCTTCGCAAAGCGGACGAGGCGTGCTGTCGCCTCCCGAACCTGGGTGACGCCACCGGGGGCACCCTCCACCGCCTCTGTCTGCAGGGTCTGAACCGAATCCACCACCACCATGCCGGGACGTTCGCGCAAGGCATGCGCGATGATCGCCTCGACTCGGGTTTCCGCCGCCAGCTTCAGGTCATCCCGCGGCAGCTCCAGGCGCCGGGCCCGCATTGCGATCTGCTGCAGGGATTCCTCGCCGGTGACATAAAGGACGCCGATGCGCTCCGCCAGCTCGCAGCTCACCTGCAGCAGCAGCGTCGACTTGCCCGCACCCGGATTGCCGCCCATCAACAGCACGGAACCCGGCACCAGACCGCCACCGAGCACCCGATCGAACTCCTTCATGCCGGTGACGATGCGGGTCTGGGCGTCGAGACCCACTTCCGCCAGCCGGGTGACCGTCGACTGCTGGCCGGTCCAACCGCTGCCGCGACGGCCACCGGCGGAACCCGCGCCGATCACCTGCTCCAGGGTGTTCCATTCGCCGCAGCCGGTGCATTGTCCCTGCCACTTCGCGTGCTCAGCGCCGCAGTCGCGACATACCCATAAGTCCTTCTGGCGCGCCTTGGCCACTTCAGTCGCGCTCCCCGCCTGAATAGACGCGCGCCACCCGGGAGGTTAAGCCCGCCAGCAGCTCATAACCGATCGTGTCTGCTGCAGCAGCCACCAGGTCCACCGGCAATCCGCGCCCCCAGAGTACGACCTCATCACCAGGGCGGACGTGGCCCGCCGTGCGCAGGTCCACGGCGAGCGAATCCATGGATACACGGCCCAGGGTGTGAACGTCACAGGCACCGATGCGAACCGGCGTCCCGCTCGGCGCGTGACGCGGATAGCCATCGCCGTAACCGGCCGCCACCAGGCCGATGCGGGTGGTCTCGCTGGCGACCCAGCTGGCACCGTAACCCACACTCTCCCCGGCACGGACATCCTTCACGGCCACGACCCGGCTCATGAGCGTCATCACTGGTGCCAGTGACAGGCCCGCAGCCGTCCTCCCGAGCAGCGGCGTACCTCCATAGAGCATGATGCCGGGCCGGACCACCGAATCGCTCTGATAGGCACCCGTGAGGAGGGCGGCGGAATTACAGGCGCTGACTGGGCCATTCGTGGCGAGCGTGGCCATCCCGAACTCGGTGGCCTGGGCGTCGGTGAGGGGATGATCGACCGTATCCGCACAGGCGAAGTGGGTCATCATTCCCAGTTCCGCGACGGCGGCCAGCCCGGCAAGCTGCTCCCGTACCTTCAGAGCCTGCTCCGTCTGCAGACCGAGCCGATGCATCCCGGTCTCCAGCTTCAGCCACAGCCGCAGGCTGCCTGCGGGTAGCTGCGCTGCATCGCGCAGCAGCAGCTTGACCTGCTCGGGATCGTGGACACCGAGCGTGAGCCCGGCCGCGATGGCAGCCCGCAAACCCGCACCAGAAAACGCTCCCTGAATCACGAGAACCGGCGCGGTGACACCCAACTCCCGCAGCATCAAGCCCTCGTCCAGATCGGCAACGCAGAAGCCGTCTGCATCGGCGAGGGCTCGCACCACGGGGCCAACGCCATGGCCGTAAGCATTGGCCTTCACCACCGGCCAGACTGCCCGCCGTCCGGCGCGCTCCCTGGCCTGCTCGAAATTGCGACGCAGGGCGCGCAGGTCGATTTGCGCCTTGATCAGACGATGCATCAGTACTGCTCGTAGCGCTCGGGCGCGAGCGACTCGAAGCGGGTCAAATGCCCGACGAATGCGAGCCGGACCATGCCGATGGGGCCGTTGCGCTGCTTACCGATGATGATCTCGGCCGTGCCGCGATCCGCCGACTCGGGGTTGTAGACCTCGTCGCGATAGACGAACAGGATCACGTCTGCATCCTGTTCGATCGCTCCAGATTCACGAAGATCCGCCATCTGCGGCCGCTTGTTGGGACGCTGCTCGAGAGAGCGGTTGAGCTGAGACAGGGCGATGACCGGGCAGGACATCTCCTTGGCCAGCGCCTTCAGGGAACGGGAGATCTCCGAGATTTCGCCAGTGCGGTTTTCAGTGGTGCCCGCGACCCGCATCAGCTGCAGGTAGTCGACGACGATCATGCCGAGACGACCATGCTCGCGGGCGAGGCGGCGGGCCCGGGCGCGCATCTCGTTCGGCGTCAGCGCCGCGGTATCGTCGATGAACAGCGGCCGGTCCCGGAGCAGGGTCATGGTGGACGCGAGGCGTGGCCAGTCGTCGTCGGTGAGCTGCCCGGAGCGCATATGGCCCTGGTTAATGCGGCCGAGCGACGACAGCATCCGCATGATCAGGGCTTCCGCCGGCATCTCCATGGAGAAGACGAGCACCGGGCGCGGCTCGTCCACCATCAGCGCGTTTTCCACCAGATTCATCGCGAACGCGGTCTTGCCCATGGAGGGCCGCCCGGCCACGATCACCAGGTCCGAGTCCTGAAAGCCTGAGGTGTAGTTGTCCAGGTCGGTAAAGCCGCTGGCGAGTCCGGTGATGGAATTCTTGGATGCAACCAGACGGTCGATGCGTTCCACCGCCCGCTTGAGCAGATCCCGCGCCCCTTCCGGTCCGCCGGCCTTGGGCCGATCTTCGGCGATCTGGAATACCGCCCGCTCGGCCTCGTCGAGCAACTCTGCGCTCTTGCGACCCTCCGGGGCGAAGGCGTTATCGGCAATGCGCCCGGCGACGTCGATCAGCTGCCGCAGCACCGCCCGCTCGCGGACGATGTCGGCGTATGCCCGCAGATTGCTGACGCCGGGCGTACTCTCCGCGAGTTCCGCCAGATAGACGGTGTCGAGTCCACGACTGGCCTGACCCATGTGTTCCAGGGCACGGCCGACGGTGAGCACGTCCACCGCACCGCCCTCTTCCATGAGTTCAGTGATGGTGCGCCAGATCAGACGGTGGTCGTTACGGTAGAAATCCTTCTCGGTGACCGCATCGGCAATCTCCCAGTAGCTCGCCGCATGCAGCAACAGACCGCCGAGCACGGCCTGCTCCGCCTCGATAGAGTGCGGGGGGATCTTGACGCCTGCGACCCGGGCATCGGCACGCGCGTCAGGGGATCCCGGCGCTGGCGAAAACCCGGGCTCCGACATGCAAGGGACCTCGATAGCGAATGGGCGCCCGGAGTGACCCGGGCGCCATCAAGCGTCGTGCGTTTGTGAGAGGCCGTCAAGCCGAGGTGGTCGAATGCTGACGGATTACTCGGCGATGACCAGGACGGTGACGGCGGTGGTGACGTCGGAGTGGAGCTGGATCTCGACCTGATACTCGCCAGTCACCCGAATCGGGCCGATGGGCATGCGCACCTCGGCCTTGGTGACGTCGTGATTGGCGGCCACCAGAGCATCCGCAACCTCCCGCGGCCCGACGGAACCATAGAGCCGGCCTTCGTCGCCCGCACGCGCGGCGATGGTGACGCTGACGCCTTCGAGCTCGCCGGCTCGTGCCTGGGCGCGCGTAAGCAGTTCCTGGGACTGCTTTTCGAGCTCCGCACGGCGCGCTTCGAACTCTTCCCGGTTGCTCGCGGTGGCCCGGACGGCCTTGCCCTGGGGCAGCAGGTAGTTGCGGCCGTAGCCGGCCTTGACCGTGACCTCGTCACCGAGGTCACCGAGATTGCCAATTCGTTCCAGCAGGATCACTTGCATGATGACGCCTCCCTCACGCGTGCCCGTCGGTATAGGGCAGCAGGGCCAGATAACGCGCCCGCTTGATCGCCTTGGAGAGCTGGCGCTGATACCGGGCCTTGGTGCCGGTGATCCGGCTCGGCACGATCTTGCCGGTCTCGGTGACGTACTGCTTGAGCGTCTCGATGTCCTTATAGTCGATCTGCTTCACGCCTTCGGCGGTGAAGCGGCAGAACTTGCGACGGCGGAAGAAACGAGCCATGGCTTTACTCCTCGTCTTCGTCGGCGTCACGACCGCCGGAACGGTCGTCGTCGCCGCGGCGATCACCGCGCTCACGATCCCGGTCGCGGCCTTCGCGCTCCGGCTTGACCATGGGTGAAGGCTCAGTCACGGCCTCGTCCATGTTCAGGATCATGTTGCGGATGATGGCGTCATTGAAGCGGAACACGTTCTCGAGCTCGGCGATGGCCTCGCTGCCGCACTCCACGTTCATGAGCACGTAGTGCGCTTTGTGGATCTTGTTGATGGGGTAGGCGAGCTGCCGGCGGCCCCAGTCTTCGAGCCGATGGATCTGGCCCGAGGCTTCTTCGATGATCGCCTTGTAGCGCTCGACCATCGACGGCACCTGCTCGCTCTGGTCCGGATGCACCAGAAACACGATTTCGTAGTGTCGCATGTCGACTCCCTTCGGATTGAGCCACCGCCGCGACAGGCGTGCAGCAAGGAGTGGGGAATGCGGCCCGGCGTGGGCCGCCCTCGCGGGAGCGCGGATTCTACGGGAGCACTGCGAGCGAAGCAATCATGCCGGCTTCGAGCCTCACCGGCCGATCCTCCTCGCCCGGGAGGTCAGCTCCGGCGCTGGCGGACGGCCTCGAACAGGGCAACTCCGGCGGCGACGGAGACGTTGAGACTCTCGACTTCGCCGGCCATCGGCAGGCGGACGAGCTGATCGCAATGCTGCCGGGTGAGCTGCCGCAGGCCGCTGTCCTCGGCGCCGAGCAGCAGCGCACATGGATGCCGGAGATCCACGGACCACAGCAGGGCCTCGCCCTGGCCGGCCAGGCCCACCCGCATCACGCCCCGCTGTTCGAGCCAGCGCAGGGTGCGCGCGAGGTTGGCGACGAGAATCAGCGGCAGCCGCTCCGCGGCTCCGCTCGCGGCCTTGCGCGCCGCAGGCGTGAGCGGCGCCCTGCGGCTGCGCGGCACCACCACCGCATGCGCGCCCGCCGCCTCCGCACTGCGCATGCAGGCTCCGAGATTGCGGGGATCGGTGACGCCTTCGACGATCAGCAACAGCGGCGGCTCATGGAGGTCGTCGAGCAGCGCCTCGAGCGCGCCTTCGTCACCCGGCTCGAGCCCTGCGGACACCCGCGCCGCCACCCCCTGATGCACACCGGCAGCGAGCGCATCGAGCTGCCGCCGCGCTACCCGCGTAAGCGGCACGTTCGCATCGCGGCAACGTGTCTCGAGCTCACGACTGCGACCGTCACGCCGCTCGGATGCGAGCCAGACCTCGGCCGCGGCCCCTGCCGCAAGCGCAGCGCGCACCGCGTGGAAGCCGACAACCCACTCGGTCACGGTCAGCGCCGACGACGTTGATGGGGCGCGCGACCCCGGCGCGGACGATCCTGCCTGCCGCCGCTGCGCCGCGGCGGCTTACGTTTCGTGAGCTGCTCGAGCACCGTGAAGTCGATCTTGCGCTCATCGACGTCGACGCGCGCCACGGCGACCCGCAGGCGGTCGCCGAGACCGAAGAGGACACGCGTGGACTCACCCTGCAGCAGCCGGTTCGTCGCATCGAAGTGGTAGTAGTCGCCGGGGAGCATAGTCACGTGGGCCAGGCCCTGGACGTAGAGGTCGTCGAGCTCCACGAACAGACCAAAGTTGGTGACGCCAGTAACCGTGCCGTGGAACTCTGCACCGAGATGCTGCTCCATGAACTCGCACTTCAACCAGTCGTTCATGTCCCTGGACGCCGCATCTGCGCGCCGCTCCGTCATCGAAATGTGCTCGCCGACGTTGCCCAGCCGCGGCAGCGTGTAGGGGTAGATCTTGGCCTGCGGCAGCACCCCCGCACCGCGCACTCTGCGCACGTGTTCGCTCTCGAGCCGGGAACGGATGACGTGGCGGATACCCCGATGCACCAGCAGGTCCGCGTAGCGCCGGATCGGCGAAGTGAAGTGGGTGTAGGCCGGCAGAGCGAGACCGAAGTGCCCTTCGTTACCAGGCTGATAAACCGCCTGATTCATGGCGCGCAGCACCGACACCTCGATGACGTGCCGGTCGGGGCGGTGCGCAACGCTGTCGACGAGCGTCTGCAGGTCGCCGGGCGTGGGTACGTCGCGGCCGGGAAGCTGAACACCAAGTCCGGCCAGGAAGCCGCGCAGGTCATCGATCCGGGCGGGATCGGGCTCGCCGTGGACCCGGTAAAGCGCGGGCAGTTTGTGCTTCTCGAAGAAGCGTGCCGCCGCGACGTTGGCGGTGATCATGCACTCCTCGATCAGCCGGTGTGCATCGTTGCGATGTACCGGGATGATCTCGGCCACCCGGCCATCTTCGCCGAGGACGATGCGGGACTCGGTGCTCTCGAAATCCACGGCGCCCCGCTGCACCCGGTTCTGCCGCAGCGCCTCATACAACTCGCGCAGTTCGAGCAGGCGCGCAGCCAGCGGCACGATCTCCGGATCGCTGCTGCGAACCGCGTCCACTCCGTGCTCAAACAGCGCAGCGACGCGAGTGTAGGTGAGGCGGGCAGACGAGCGCATGACGCCCTCGAAGAATTCGAACTTACCGAGCCGGCCCCGGGCCGAAATCGACATCTCGCACACCATACAGAGGCGGTCCACCTGAGGCTTCAGGGAACACAACTCGTTTGAAAGCGCCTCGGGCAGCATCGGGACAACGGTGCCTGGCAGGTAGACCGAGTTGCCGCGCTTCTCCGCCTCATTGTCGAGCGCACTCCCCGGATGGACATAGTGCGAGACGTCGGCAATGGCCACCAGCAGGCGCCAGCCGCCGCCCTTCCGCTTCTCGCAGTACACCGCGTCATCGAAGTCGCGCGCATCCTCACCGTCGATCGTGACCAGATCCAGTTCACGTAGATCGACGCGTCGGCGACTGTCTTCCGGTGTCACCACGGTGGGGAGCTGTTCCACGGCCCGATCTACGGCTTCGGGCCACTTGCGGGGAATACCCTGGGCGCCCAGCACCACGTCGACGCGGGTGCGATGGAAATCGTCGCCGCCGCTGAGCACCTCGACAACCCGCCCCCAGGCAGGCTGATGGCGCTCCGGGTAGCGGGTGATCTCCACTTCCACCCAGTCGCCACTGCGGGCACCGCCGCGATTACCCGGGTCGATCAGGACTTCCTGGCTCAAGCGCGGATTCGCAGGCACCAGCAGGCAGACGCCGCCCATTTCGTCAATCTGGCCGGTCATGCGCGGATGCGCACGCTCGACGATTTCCGCCACTACGCCTTCGCGTTTGCCGTCGCGGCGCTCGCCGGAGATCCGCACGAGTACACGGTCGCCGTCCATGGCGCTGTGGAGCTGCCGCTCGTGCAGGTAAACGTCCTCGGAACCATCTTCCGGCCGGAGCCAGCCGAAGCCGTCGCGATGGGCCTGCACTCGGCCGGGAATGAGGTCGAGCTTCTCGATCAGCGCATAGCGGCCGCGTCGGTCCATCAGCAGCTGGCCGTCACGGCACATGGCCCTCAAGCGCCGGCGCAGCGCCTCACGGTCACGTTCAGAGCTGATGTCGAGATCCTCGGCGATGGCACCGATGTCACGCGGCACACCAGCGGTGCGCAGGCGATCGAGGATCAGCTCACGACTGGCGATGGGATGTTCGTAGGTGCTGGACTCGCGTTTCGCCTGCGGGTCCTTGGGCTTGCGTGGGGCCATGAAGTGCTCTCTGGATACGGGCCAAATGCCGGACCCGCGAAGGGTCGGCCCAATCCGAAGGCAATGCAATGGAGGGAGCCGAAACGAAAACGCCGAAAGGCCGCGCGGCCTTTCGGCGTCAGAATGGTGCCGAGGAGAGGACTTGAACCTCCACGGGGTTTCCCCCACCAGCACCTGAAGCTGGCGCGTCTACCAATTTCGCCACCTCGGCAACCGTGACGGCTTGGGGGCCGTCACAGCGGCGGCGCAATGTACAAACGGGTCAGGAGCTTGTCAACAAAGACCCGACGCCCAGGTAGTTAGAGGATAGGCTGATAGCCGTCACGCAGCCCCTTGGTCACGATGGCCACAGCATCGTGGCCATGCAGGCTCTCGTAGTGATTCACGCGCACCCAATAGTCGACGATCCGATCGTCCGCATTGAGTGCCGCCTTGATGCGACGTCCCGCGTCCTCACAGAACATCAGGTTGGCGCCATTCAGCCGAGCAAACTCCTGTTCGTCCTCCCGCTTGACCGCCGCCTGCACGGGCGTCTTGAGAGCGTCCTCTACACGGTCCACCACCGCGGTGATCGGAAGCTCCCCCGAGCCCGGCGCGAGTCGCACCAACACCTCGGCGACACTGCGCTGGCTGTGGGGTGTAGCGACGATACCCTGCTCGGTGCCGAGCCAGGCCAGAATGTCCTCAGCGGGAACCTGTTTCGCCCCGGAGAAATCACGCTGGAATTGCTCCTGAATGAGCTGGCGAGCCAGCGCGGCGGAGCAGGGGCAGGTGGATGAGTAGGTCACCTCGACGCCGAGTTCGACCCGCGCGGCATCGTCGATCTGTTGCGCCCGAAGCTTGACTGGATAGTGATTCCAGCCCGAGTTGTCGCTTTTCAAAGCGCGCCGGCGCAGAAAGTGATCGAAGCGGATCTCCAGCAATGCGCGAGTCGACAGATCAGCATGGGAAGCGGTCAACTCTGCCAGCACCTGCTCCAGGGAACCGGCGCTCAGATGCCGATCGGCTGCGAACTGTTGCAGCAAGAGGTAGAGGCGGGACATGTGGATGCCCTTGGCGTGACTGTCGGCCAGATCGACGTATACCTGCGCGACGCCGTGCACGGCGGTCGTCTGGCCCTGTTCCATGATCCGGAAGGGCTGGTGGACATTGGCCATACCAACCCAATCCAGGGTGCCCTGGGGGCGGCTTAGGGGTGCATTGGCAATGTCGGGCATGCCGGTCTGCAGACGTGGGAGCTTGAGACTGTTCATGGGGAGATGGCCCTGATCCGGTGGTGTGTGGAAATCGCACCTGCGAGGCACGAACCTTCATATGTACAACTTTTGTCAGGGTTTAAGGAATATTCGGCGCTAGAATCCCCCGACGCACCTCTAATGTACGCCTAGTCCAGCTACACATCAAGATCTGTTTGCTTTTTGTATAGGTTTAGGCCGCGCCGGCAGAACTACTGCGAACGCTGACGCAGGCGCTCGAGCTCGTCCGGCTCGAGCTCGCGTGCTTCGTCGGCCAGCAGTACGGGTATGCCGTCGCGCACCGGGTAGGCGAGCCCGCTGGCCACGCACTGCAGCTCCTCGCCGTTTTCGCTGGGCACTAGGGATGTCTTGCTCACGGGGCAGACGAGAATTGCCAGCAGCTCTCGATCGATCATGACCTCAAGGCTCCAGGGTGAGAGATCTGAATGGGGCAAAGGGCACATCCGATGGCTCGTGCCTTCGGTTAGACTGCGGCTCGACGCGCCCCGACACTGGCGCTGATGGTAATCGCCCGGGTGCCCGCTGACACCCGTTCCGGCCGCCAAGGGAGCAAGGCCTCATGTCAGCCAGCCAGCGCCGGACGCGCATCGTTTGCACCATAGGCCCTGCAAGTGCCGACCCGGCACGGATTCACGAGCTGATCGCCGCCGGCATGGACGTCGCCCGCCTGAACTTTTCCCACGGCGACCATGCCTTTCATAGGACGCTCATCCAGCGCTTGCGGCAAGCCGCCGCAGAACTCGACCACCCACTGGCCATTTTGCAGGATCTGCAAGGCCCTAAAATTCGGGTCGAGAACGTGCCATCGGACGGCATCGAACTCGCGGCCGGCGCTGACGTGGATCTGACTGGCTCCGGTTCCGATGCCCGCGCTGACGGCAGCGTGCCGTTGCTGGAAGTGTCCTATCCGGACTTTCACCGCGATGTTGGACCCGGCACCCGCATCCTGCTCGATGATGGTCGATTGACCCTGGAAGTGCTGAACTTGGAAGAGGCACGCGCCCGCTGTCGAGTGGTCGACGGTGGCTTGCTGCTGCCGCGCAAGGGCGTCAATCTGCCTGGCGTGCTGCTCTCGGTGCCGGCGCTGACCCTCAAGGACAAGGAGGATCTAGCGTTCGGCGTCGCCGAGGGAGTGGACTTCATCGCCCTGTCCTTCGTGCAGCGGGCGGCGGACGTCACCGCCGCCCAAGAGCTCATCCGCCGGCATGGCGCCGAGATTCCGGTCATCGCCAAGATCGAAAAGCCGCAGGCCGTCAGCGGCATCGAGGCCATTCTCGAGCAGGCCGACGGCATCATGATCGCCCGCGGCGATCTCGGCGTAGAGCTCCCTCCCGAGGAAGTGCCGCGGATTCAGAAGTCCCTGATTCGCGCCGCAGTGCGACGCGGTGTCCCCGTGATCACGGCAACCCAGATGCTGGAATCCATGATCAAGGCGCCGCGCCCTACGCGCGCCGAAGCCTCCGACGTGGCAAACGCGGTGCTCGACTCCACCGATGCGGTAATGCTGTCCGGTGAGACCGCCAGCGGCGACTATCCGATCGCAGCGACCCAGATGATGGCCCGTATCATCGCCCTGACCGAGCAGGACCTCGAACCGCGCTGGGACCTGCTTCGGCGAGATCGAGATACGGAATACCCAGTGGACCTGGCCGTGGGCTATTCGGCCTGCCACGCAGCCGAGATGACCAACGCCCATGCCATCGTCTGCCTCACAGGATCCGGCGCCACCGCGCGGACGGTGGCACGCTTCCGCCCGCTGACGCCGATCCTCGCCCTCACCACCAACGACGTGACCCGACGCCGATTGAGCCTGGTCTGGGGCGTGCGCGCGATTCCCAGCCGGGACTTCGGCGAAGACGCAGAGGAGGCAGTTGCGGCCATCGGGCGGCATCTGCGCACTTACGGGTCGCTGCGCACGGGTGACCGCCTCGTATTGACCGCAGGCCTGCCCTTCGGCGCCCGCCGGACCACCAACACGATGCGCATCGAGGAGGTTCCCTCCGTCTGATCAGTCGAAGGGATTACGCAGGATGATGGTCTGCTCCCGGTCGGGACCTGTGGAGATCATGTCGATCGGCGCGCCCACGGCTTCCTCGATGTGGCGAATATAGGCCCGGGCGTTGGTCGGCAGCGCATCAATACTGCGAATACCGGCGGTCGACTCCTGCCAGCCCGGAACCTCCTCATACTCGGGCTCGATGGCCTCGTAGGCGTCGGAACCGAACGGCGCCGCACAGCTCATACCGCCGTCACGCTGCCGGTAGCCGGTGCAGATGCGGATCGTTTCCATGCCATCGAGCACGTCGAGCTTGGTCAGGCAGAGACCGGAGATGCTGTTGATGCGGATGGCCTGACGTAGCGCCATGGCATCGAACCAGCCGCAGCGGCGCGGCCGACCGGTGGTGGACCCGAATTCGTTGCCGCGCTCGGCGAGGCGTGTTCCGGTGGCATCGAACAGCTCGGTCGGAAACGGGCCCGATCCGACCCGGGTCGCATAGGCCTTCGTGATGCCGAGAATGTAGTCGAGGTAGAGCGGACCGAACCCACTGCCTACCGCTGTACCGCCTGCCGTGGTGTTCGATGAGGTGACGAAGGGATAGGTACCGAGGTCGATGTCGAGCAGCGCACCCTGTGCACCCTCGAACAGGATGTTGCGGCCCGCCATGCGAAAACCGTGGAGGAGATCCACCACGTCGGCCACCAGCGGCCTTATCTGCTCCGCATCGGCAAGCACCTCATCGAGAACCGCTCTGGCGTCCAGGGGCGCCTCACCGAAGTACTTCTCCAGAACGAAGTTGTGATAGTCCATGACCTCCTCGAGCCGGAACGCGAAACGCTCCTCGTCGAACAGGTCGCCGACGCGCAGGCCCCGGCGCGCCACCTTGTCCTCGTAGGCCGGACCGATGCCACGGCCCGTAGTGCCGATCTTGAGATTGCCGCGGCGTCGCTCACGCGCCAGGTCGAGTTCCACGTGATAGGGGAGGATGAGCGGGCAGGCAGGCGAGATCCGCAGCCGCTCGCGGGCCGGAACGCCGCGTGCCTCGAGCGCGGTCAACTCCCTGATGAAAGCACCGGGCGCGAGCACGACACCATTGCCGATGAGGCACATGACGTTTTCACGCAGAATGCCCGAGGGGATCAGGTGCAGGACGGTCTTGGCCCCGTCGATCACCAGCGTGTGGCCCGCATTGTGCCCACCCTGGAAGCGCGCCACTGCGGCGACGTCCCGAGTCAGCAGATCCACCACCTTGCCCTTGCCCTCATCGCCCCACTGGGTTCCGATGACGACTACGCTCTTGCCCATTCGTCTTCCCTCATTCGGGCGCGCTGCGCCCCGTCCCGTGTGCTTGCGCCAACACCCATGCGGTGCCGTCCCACTCTAATGAACCGTGCACCGGCCACCCCTCGGCCTCGGCCGGAACCACCCGCACGCCCTGGGCCCTGAGTTCCGCTACCCGCCGCCACAGGGCCGCAGCCTGCTCGGTCTGGAGTTCTTCCAGCCGGGGCAGGCGCAGCGTCCTGCCTTCAGGCGCCGGTAGCGGCGCAAAATCCGCGAGTACTTTCAGGTCGAGATCGAAGCCGGTAGCAGGACGGCCGCGGCCGAAGGCGCGGCCGATGTCGTCATAACGCCCGCCACGCGCAACGGCTTGGCCGTGCTCAGGCGCATAGGCCGAAAACACGGTTCCAGTATGGTAGTTGTAGCCATGCAGCTCGCTCAGATCGAACCCCAGATCGAGCTCTGGGAAGCGGAGTTGCGCCAAGGTCGCGGTCGCTTCCAGTTCGTCGAGTGCGGCGGTGACCGCAGCCGGCGCGGCGGCGAACACTTCCCGCGCCCGCGGTAGCACGGAGGCGTCTCCGAGCAGACTCGGCAGGGTGATCACCATGGCGGCAATGTCGGGCTCGACCTGATGCTCCTCGAGCAGGGCGCGGATGTCTGCCACGGCCTTGCGCTGTACCGCATCGAACAGCGTAGCCTCGGCCGCCGACGGCAGTCCTGCCGCCGTCGCCAGCGCACGATAGATGGCCACATGACCAAGCTCGATGTGCACGACGCCGAGCCCTGAGACGGCCAGCGTGTCCGCCATCAGCGCCAGCACCTCGGCGTCACCCTGCGGCCCTGGTACGCCGTAAAGTTCGGCCCCGACCTTCACCGGCGAGCGGGAGCCGAACAGGCCCTGGCCGCGGGTACGCAGGACGGTACCCGCGTAGCACAAACGCGTCGGGCCCCGGTGCCGGAGCGAATGGGCGTCGATGCGCGCGGCCTGCGATGTGATGTCCGCTCTGATACCCATGAGTCGACCGGTCACCTGATCGGTCACCTTCAAGGTCTGCAGGTCGAGATCACTGCCGACGCCTACCAGCAGGGAATCGAGAAATTCCAGGAGAGGCGGAAACACCAGCTCGTAGCCCCAGAGATCGAAGCGCTGGAGCAGCCGCTGGCGCAGCGCCTCGATCCGGCGTGCGCGAGGCGGCAGGATTTCCTCCACGCCGTCGGGAAGCAGCCAGCGGCCGCCCTGGTCGAGACTGTCGATATTCACGGCCGCGTGTCCCCGTGCCCCGCACCCAGCGCCACCGCACCGAGTGGCCTCGGCGCGGCAGCAGTGGCCGTCAGCGAATCAGATAGAGCAGACCGGCACCCAGAAGCATGATGCCGAGGCCCATGGCCCGCAGGGTGCGCTCATCGAGTTCCAGCAACTGCCGGACGCCCGACTTCCACCCCCGCGGCGAGAGGAAAGGCAGCATGCCCTCGATCACCAAGACCAGGCACAGTGCCGTTCCGAGATCGCGCCACATCGGTCCCTTCCCCGTCAGTCAGGCGGCGGTCAACGACCGCCGCCGCTGTTGAGGGCCCCGTTCGCGTGGCTGTGGGTATTGAAATAGCGGAAGAATTCGCTACCCGGATCGATCACGAGCAGATCGTCCCGGCTCGAAAACACCCGCCGGTACGCGTTCAGACTGCGCGTGAACTCATAGAACTCCGGGTCGGCATTGAAGGCCGCTGCGTAAATTGCAGCAGCCCGGGCATCGCCATCACCACGGATCTGCTCGGATCGCCGCTCGGCCTGAGCCCGAATCACGATGGCCTGCCTCTCCGCATCGGCGCGAATCCCCTGAGCCAACTCGCGGCCGCGGGCGCGGTGCTCGCGCGCGAGGACTTCCCGCTCGGCGCTCATGCGCTGGTAGACGGAGTCGCTGACCTCGGTGGGAAGGTCGATGCGCTTGATCCGCACATCACGCACCTCGACGCCGAACTCCTCCTGCATGACGCGATTGAGGCTGTCGGTCAGCTCCGTGATGATCAGATCACGTTCCCCGGAAACCACCTCGTACATGTCGCGACGGCTGATCTGGTTCCGCAGGCCGGTCTGCGCACGCTCCTCGAGACGCAGCCGGGCGTTGATTTCGTCACCCGCAGTGGCTCGGTAGTAGCGGGCCACGTCCTGAACCCGCCACTTGACGAAGGAGTCGACGTTCAAGGGCTTCTTTTCCAGCGTGAAGAAACGCTGGGTGTCGAGATCCAGCGTCAGCAGCCGGCCGTCGAACTTCTTGACCTCGTCGGCGAACGGAATCTTGAAGTGCAGGCCGGGTGGCACGTCCACCTGTTCCATGGCGCCGAAGCGCAGCTTGACCGCCCGCTCGGTCTCCTTCACCACGAAGACCGAGTCGGAGATCAGAAACAGCGCGATGACGCCGATGACGATCAGTACGAGGATACGCGTAGACATCAGCGGGGCCTCCTGGCGCCGGTGGTGGAACGACCATCGAGCTCCCTGGCCACGGCATCCGCAAGCTCACGGATGCTGTCGCGATCGAAGGAGTTGCCGCGGCTGTTCGAGTTGCCCGCAGCGCTTCCCCCGCGCCGCAGCTGGTCGAGCGGCAGGTAAAGCATGTTGTTGCCGCCCTCCACGTCCATGAGCACCTTGCTCGAGCTTTCGAGCACTTCCTCGATCGCGTCGATGTAGAGCCGGTTGCGGGTGACCTCTGGCGCGCCCTGGTACTCCGCGAGCAACAAGGTGAAGCGCTCCGATTCACCTTCGGAGCGCGCCACCACCCGATCCCGGTACGCATTCGCCTGCTCGATGATGCGCTGGGCATCACCGCGCGCCTCAGGGATGACCTGCTCGGCGTAGGCGTTCGCCTCGTTGACGAAGCGAACCTCGTCCTCGCGTGCCCGCTGCACGTCGTCGAACGCGGACTCCACCTGCGACGGCGGCGCACCGCGGTCGAGGTTCACCGTGCGCACCGAGATGCCCGCTGCATAGGAGTCGAGGTAGGTCTGCAGGCGCTCCTGCACCTGACCGGCCATCACCTCACGGCCCTCACCGATGACATCATCCATGGTCGAGCCACCCACCACGTGCCGAAGGGCGCTTTCCGTGGCCTGCTGCAGACTGACCTGCGGCTGGCGGACATTGACCGTGAATGCGATCGGATCAGCTACCAGAAACTGCACCGTCAAGCTCACGTCGACGATGTTCTGATCCTCGGTAAGCATGAGCGCGGAGTGGCCCTCGGAGAAAACCCGAGTGACGTTGACCGGAGTGACTTCATCGATTCCGAGCGGGCGCCAGCGCAAACCGGGCATGGCGACCTGCTCCTGCACCGCACCGAGGCGGAAGACCACGCCCCGCTCCTGTTCGTCGAGGGTGTAGAAGCCGAGCAGGAAGTAGCCCGCCAGCGCCACACCGACCACCACGGCAACCATGCGCGCGCTGAAGCCGCCGCCGCTGCCGGCACCGCCGCCGCCACCGCCACCCCCGAACATGCGGGAGAGCTGGTTCTGCAGTTTGCGCAGCGCCTCGTCCAAATCTGGCGGACCTTGGTCGCCGCCGCCTCCGCGACCCCCGCCCCAGGGATCATCTTTCTTGCCGCCGCCCGGCTCGTTCCACGCCATGAGGGTCTCCGTGCGTCTCAATTGAGGGAAATCAGGAAGGGCGCTGCCACTTGGGTAGCGCTCAGGGGTGGCAGATAAGGGGAATCGCTACTCGCGATTCCACTGCATTCTATGGAGCCCGCTACGACGCTGCAAGAAGACCGCGAGCCCGCGCATCCATGGGCGCAAGCCGCAATCCGTCCGCCGCCAACCGGCGGGCGCGGGCAAGCGGCATCCGCAGGGCAAGCTCCAGATTACCGCGTGCGTCCGCCTGCTCGCCTTCCACCCAGCCACTGGAATAAAAGCGTGCCCGCAGGCGACCCTGCTCCGGGCCCAGCACCGTCCGCACACGCACCGCATCACCGAGCAGGATACCGATGGCTTCGGCAGCCAGGTCCAGGCCGGCCCCAGTGCGGGCGCTGACCCGAACCTGCTCAGGCCGCCCGCAGGCGTCGCGCAGCAGGGCCGGGGCCGGATCGGCGCTGGCGTCGATCTTGTTCTGGATCTCCAGGCGCGGCACGTCCAGCGCTCCGATTTCGGCCAGCACCGCGTGCACTTCGGCTGCTTTCGCTGCCATCTCAGGGTCGGACGCATCGACGACGTGTAGCAGCAGATCCGCCTCGACGACCTCTTCGAGCGTGGCCTTGAAAGCCGCCACCAGATCGTGCGGCAACCGACGCACGAAGCCCACCGTGTCGGCGATAACCGCACGTCCGAACCCGGGAATCTCAACCCGCCGCAGCGTCGGGTCCAGGGTCGCGAAGAGCTGATCCGCAGCCAGCACTCCGGCAGCAGACATGGCATTGAAGAGCGTGGATTTGCCGGTATTCGTGTATCCCACCAGGGCGATCAAGTGCACGTCGTTGCGTTGCCGGGAACGGCGGCTCTGGGCGCGACGGCGCCGGACCGCATCGAGCCTCGCAGAGATCGCCTTGATACGCCCACCGATCATGCGCTGGTCGAGCTCGAGCTGGGTCTCGCCTGCGCCGCGCAGGCCAATACCGCCCTTCTGGCGGTCGAGATGATTCCAGCCGCGGACAAGGCGGGTGGACATGTGCTCCAACTGCGCCAGCTCCACCTGCAGCTTGCCCTCATGGGTCCGCGCCCGCTGTGCGAAAATGTCGAGAATCAGTCCAGTCCGGGACAGCACCCGAGCCGACAGAAGACGCTCGAGATTGCGCTCCTGCGCCGGCGACAGATCATGATCGAAAATCACCAGATCAGCGCCGGTGGCGCGCACCTGCTCGAGCAGTTCATCCGCCTTGCCGGTACCGAGAAAGTAGCGAGGCGCCGGCCGCTCCCTCCGCGTGCGCACCCAACCCACCACTTGCGCGCCGGCAGCCCTGGCGAGATCAGCAAATTCGTCCACGTCGGCATGCTCGGGCGTCTCTGCCTGAATACCTTCATGAAGTTGCGGCAAACGATCCGAGTCTCTGCTGGCCGTGAGAGTGCGGTCCACGGCCATGCGGTCCCCGTCGAGATCGACGTGGACGAGGATGGCGCGTTCACCAGTTGTGGGGCGTTCGAAAAACAATCGCTGCGCTCACTCTCTAAATGCTGCGCGTCCGGTGACGGCCACCCGGACGGGCGTCAGACGTCCTCAGGGCCGTCGTCGCTGGGCTGGTTGCTGGGCAGACGCACCGCCCGGGATGGGACCACGGTGGAGATTGCATGCTTATAGACCATCTGGCTCACCGTATTCTTCAGCAGTACGACAAATTGATCGAAGGACTCGATCTGCCCCTGCAGCTTGATCCCATTCACCAGGTACACGGAAACGGGAATCCGTTCCTTGCGCAAGGTGTTGAGGAAAGGGTCTTGTAACGAGTGCCCCTTTGGCATGAGCGCTACTCCTGGAGAATGTTGAACATCAGAATCGAAACGCCAAGCGCACCGGAGTCAACCAGGCCCTGCACCAAATCCGGTACAGAGATCGTGACCAAACGGGGAACTGGCGAGCAGACCGGAGCGGCCCAAGGCCACCTTCTGAGAAGCAGAAAACTCAAGTCTTGCTTCATCTCTCCATCACTATGGGGCCCGACGTTTGCGAATTCAAGCGATGCAGAACGAGGCCAGCCGCTGCATCCCCGTCGGGCGCAGCGGGACCGGCCAGTCCCGCTGCGGCGTACGCCGGGTGCCGACGCAGCCAGGTAAGCTGCCGCCGCAGCAAGCCCCGGGTGGCAGCCAATGCCCGCTGCCGCATCTCCGCTGCGTCGAAAGCACCTGCAAGATGGTCCCAGGCCTGCCGGTAGCCCACCGCGCGGATGGCGGGAAGCCCGGGGTCGAGATCACCGCGTGCCTTGAGCCGTCTGACCTCGTCCAGCAGCCCGGCCGCGAGCATCGCGTCGAAGCGCCGCTCGATGCGGACATGTAGTGCCCCCCGATCACGCGGCACCAAGGCAACGTGGTGCAGGGCGTAGTCCTGCTCGACGCCGCGCTCCCCTCGAGATTGCCGCCACCACCAGGAAATGGGCCGGCCCGATGCAGCCTGGACTTCCAGCGCCCGCAACAGGCGCTGACGGTTGTTGGGGTGGATGCGGGCCGCGGCTTCCGGATCCGTCCGCTCGAGCTCGGCGTGAAGGGCGGCGCCGCCTTCTGCTTCGAGCCGGGCCGCGAGCTGCGCACGCAGCGGCGGATCGGCAGTGGGCATGGCCGCAATGCCGCGTTCGAGCACGCTGAAGTAGAGCATCGTGCCACCTACCAGCAGCGGAACCCGCCCCGCGGCGCGCGCAGCGTCCATGGCAGCCAGCGCATCGCGGCGGAAGTCGGCTGCCGAATAGGGCTCGTTGGGCTCACGAATGTCGATCAGCGCGTGGGGGTGGCGGGCCAGGATGTCAGGCGCAGGCTTCGCGCTGCCTATGTCGACACCGCGATAGACCATGGCCGAGTCGACGCTGATCAGGGCCAGCGGCAGGCGCTCTGCGAGCGCGAGCGCCAGCTCCGTTTTGCCCGTGGCCGTCGGCCCCATCAGCAACAACGCAGGCCAGCGCCCCGAGGCGTCCGGACGCGGCGTTTCCAGATAGCCCATCAGCGACCACGCAGGAACAGGCGATCTAGTTCGGCCAGGGTCTGCACCGCCCAGGTGGGCCGGCCGTGATTGCATTGGCCGCTGCGCTCCGTCGCCTCCATGTCCCGCAGCAGTGCGTTCATCTCTGCGTGGGTGAGCTGGCGGTTCGCACGCACGGATCCGTGACAGGCCATGGTGGATAGCAGCGCGTCCTCGGCTTCCCTGACCCGGCCCGTCGTTCCGAATTCGACCAGATCGGCCAGCACGTCGCGCACGAGGCCTTCGACATCGCTCTCCGCCAGCGCCGCAGGCACCTCCCGCACCACCAGCGTTTCGGGTCCGAGGCGCTCGACCACAAGGCCAAGTTCCGCCAGCGCTTCCCGTTCCGCGTCCGCCCGACTCGCCTCGCGCTCGCTCACCGCGAGACTCAGGGGCACCAGCAGCCGCTGGCTGCGGATTCCGTCCGCTTCGCGAGCCTGCTTCATGCGTTCGTAGGTGATCCGCTCGTGGGCCGCGTGCATGTCCACGAGGACCAGGCCGTCGGCATTCTGGGCAAGAATGTAGACGCCGTGGAGTTGAGCGAGAGCGTAGCCCAGTGGAGGAAGCGTCGTATCGCTTGCTTCCGCCAGCGACGCACCGACTTGACCCGCCTCCGGCGCTGCATGCGCTGACGGCTCACGCCCGAGCTCACCATAGCGCGCCAGATGATCGCGTACGCTGGCTGCGGACCCGGGCGCCTGACGGGAGGCGAAGCGCAGGGCGAAGCCGGACTGGGTTGGTGCGACCGGACCTGCTGTCGACGGGACTTCCCGTATGCGCTCGAGCCGATCTTCCGGGCGCATCTCCGCGAGCGCCTGCCGCAGCGCTGCAAACAGGAAGCCATGGATCGCCCGCTGGTCGCGGAACCGCACTTCGTGTTTCGTGGGATGGACGTTGACGTCGACCTGCTCGGCCGGAAGCTCGAGAAACAACACGAATGCAGGGTGACGTCCGTGGTAAAGCACGTCCTGGTAGGCCTGCCGCACGGCGTGCGCGACGAGGCGATCCCGGATCACGCGCCCGTTGACGAAGAACAGCTGGAGATCCGCCTGGGCACGGGAGAACGTGGGCGCCGCCACCCAGCCACGGAGACCGAGGCCTTCGCCATCCACCTCCACCCGCAGCGCATGCTCCATGAAGGCGGCACCACAAACCCCGGCGACCCGTTGCTCCACCGCCGCCAGGTCGTTCGCGGCCGGCAGACTCTTCAGCACGCGCGCATTGTGCCGAAGTTCGAACACCACCTCCGGATGGGCCAGAGCGAGACGTCGCAGGACGTCCTCGCAGCGTTCGAGCTCGGTGCGCTCCGTGCGTAGAAACTTGCGCCGCGCCGGCGTGTTAAAGAAGAGATCACGCACTTCGACCGTGGTACCGACGGGATGTGCAGCCGGCGCGAGAACCACGTCCTCCGCGTGGCCGTTGACCTCGAGGCACCAGCCGCTGGCGTCCGTACCGTCTCGGCTCCTGGAGATCACGCTCGCCCGCGACACGGAACAGATGCTGGCGAGCGCCTCCCCACGGAAGCCTAGACTGGCGACCGCTTCCAGATCCTCGAGCGAGCGGATCTTGCTCGTGGCGTGACGGCTAACGGCGAGCTTCAGCTCGTCGCCGGCAATGCCACTGCCGTCGTCGCGGACCCGAATCAGCCGCGCCCCGCCGTGCTCGAGGTCCACCTCAATGCGTCCAGCGCCGGCGTCGAGGGCATTCTCGAGCAATTCTTTGACCACGGATGCCGGACGCTCTACCACTTCGCCGGCGGCGATCTGGTTGGCGAGCTGAGGACTTAAGAGCTGGATCTTGGACAAACGGACCACCGGGCGATCGAGGACTCATGGCGATCGCCGGCAGCGCGGAGTCAGGACGCGGGAATGACGATGACCTGCCCGACCCGGATAAGATCTCCGGCGATGTTGTTGGCCTGCCGCACGGCTGCGGTATCGACACCGAAGCGGCGGGCGATGGTGGAAAGCGTATCACCTTTCTCGATCACGTAGCTGCGCTCGGCGCCCGGATTGTCGCGCTGCCAGGCAAGCAACGTGCCTGGCGGCGGCTGCTCGCGCAGGTGCGCCCTCACCCCGGCAACGATGGCGGTGGCGATCCGCTGCTGATAATCCCGAGTCACGAGCAGGCGCGACTCCTCCGGATTGGAGATAAAGCCGGTCTCCACCAGGATCGAGGGAATGTCCGGAGAGCGCAGGACCCGGAAGCCGGCCTGCTCCACCCGCCGGCTGTGCAGGCGGGCGACGCCACCGAGCGAATCCAACACGCGCTCGCCCACATCGAGACTGGCACTGAGACTGGCATTCACCGACAGATCGAGCAGCACCTGGGCCAGCACGTCATCCTTGTCGTTGAGACTCACGTCACCGACGCCGCCGATGAGGTCCGCGCGATTTTCCCGTGCGGCGAGCCAGCTCGCTGTTTCGCTGCTGGCGCCGCGATCCGACAGCGTATAGACCGAAGCCCCGCGAGCCGAGGGACGATGAAACGCGTCCGCGTGCACCGAAACGAACAGATCGGCCCGATGCTCGCGTGCCAGCTGGGTGCGCCGGATCAGGGGAACGTAGTAGTCGCCGGTGCGGATCATCACCGGCCGGATTCCAGGCTCCGCCTTCAACATGGTCTCTACTCGCCGGGCGATGGCGAGCACGACGTCCTTCTCGAGCGCCCCGTTCGGCCCGATGGCACCCGGATCCTCTCCGCCATGGCCAGCATCGATGGCCACCACCACATCACGTTTCGGACTCTCATCCCGGGCCGACCGGCTGACCTGTTGGCGCTCCTTTTCGTAAAGATCGATGACCAGCCGATGGCCATAGGGCGCGACCGGGGCAAGGCGGAAAGTCTTCGGCTCGAGCTTGCGCCGCAGATCGAGAACGACCCGCAGACGGTTACCGTCGCGCGGGGCTGCGCGGACGCCGGACAGCGGGGTACCGGAAAGATCGAGGCGGGAGGGATCGAAGCGCATCCGGCCCCGATCGAGATCCACTACCAGGCGGGCCGGATTGTCGAGTTCGAACACCGAGTGGTCGACCGGTCCAGACAGATCAAGGACGAGACGGGTGTGGTCGGGGGCGCTGTGCAGACGCATCTGCTGGACGTCTGCAGCCTGCACGGCAGTGCAGGCCGCCAGTGCCAGCGCGGCGGCAGAGAGGACACGCCCGGGCAGGAGGCGCAGCAGCTTCCGCAACGGTTGCATGAGCGCGAAAATCCCGATACTCAACGACTTACCGAGTCGAGCTCAGGTTAATTATGAAAAGCCTGCTCGTCCAGCTCTTTCTGGGAAACTATCTCAAGCAATTGTTTTTTCGACTTTTCTTTCTCAGAGTGCGCGCAGCCAGGATACCCCCAGCGGGCTCACAGCCTCGGCGAGCGCATGCCGCCCGGCCCCCTCCGGCTCGAGCCGTAGCGAGAGATCCGCAGTCGGCAGGACGCCCGCACCCCGCTCGGGCCACTCAACGAAAATCCAGCTGCTGGAGCCGAAGTAATCCCTCACTCCCATATCCTCGAGCTCCATCGGATCAGCAAGGCGGTAGAGATCCATGTGGATCACCTCGACGCCGCCGATTCGATACGGTTCCACCAAGGTATAGGTTGGCGAACGTACGCTGCCGGCGTGACCAAGCGCGCGTAGAAAGCCGCGCACGAAAGTGGTCTTACCGGCTCCGAGTACGCCTTCGAGGGCGACGTAACCAGGAGGACGGCATTGCGCAAGCCTGGCGCCCAGCGCCTCCGTCGCTTCCGGGTCCGGGAGCACCCAGCGTGCCGTAAGCATCACGGCGCCGGGCACCGGCCGTCGACGATCCCGTCGAGCAGCCGCCGCAGGTGTGGCGCGAGGTCACTGGCGGCGAGGCCGATGCTGCCCGAGGCCGCAGCCACATCGCCCGCAGCGCCATGCAGACACACTCCCAGCGCCGTCGCCCGCTGCGCCGCAAGTCCCTGACCGAGGAGCGCAGCGATGACTCCAGAGAGAACATCGCCCATACCACCGGATGCCATACCCGGATTGCCGTACGGTGACAGCATCAATCCCTCTGGACCCGCGATGATGCTGCCACAACCCTTCAGGACGATAACGCCACCGTAGCGTTCCTGCAGCGCCTTGGCGGCGCCGAAACGGTCGTCGTTTACCGCATCGCGACTGCATTCGAGCAGACGCGCAGCTTCGCCCGGATGCGGCGTCAGCACCCAATCGTCACGGTGCGCGGACCGCGCCGCCAGCAGATTGAGACCGTCCGCATCGACCACGAGCGGGCGGCGCGATTCGAGCACCGCATCGAACAGCTGCTCGCCCCAGGGCGCCGTTCCGAGCCCAGGTCCGAGCACCACGACCGATGCCCGGTCGAGCAGGGTGAGCACCTCGCCCCGCTGCTCGACGCCACGGACCATCACCTCCGGCGTCCGCGCCAGGATGGCAGGAATGTGCGCGCCACGGGTGGCCGCGCTGACCAGACCTGCGCCGGAGCGCAGGGCCGCCTCGGCCGCCATGGCGACCGCGCCACCCATGCCCAAATCGCCTCCCACCACGAGCACATGGCCGAAGCGCCCCTTGTGAGCAGACCGCGCGCGCGGCGCCAGGGCGAGTTCGCCGGCGCCCAGCGTCAGCAGGGCAAGCCCCCTGGGCGCCCCGGGGCCATCGAACACCGCATCCGGCAGGTCTAGCTCGGCAAAGTCGAGCTCCCCGGCGTGATCCGGTCCGGCGCCGGTGAGCAAGCCCCGCTTGACCCCGATAAAGGTCGCCGTCGCATCGGCCCGCACCGCGCAGCCAAGCACCGTCCCGGTGTCCGCATCGAGGCCACTGGGAAGGTCGACCGCCAGCACCGGACGACCGGCGTCATTGATGGCTGCCACTGCCGCCGCGAACTCGGGCCGAACCTCGCCCTTGATGCCGGTACCGAGCAGCGCATCCACCAGGACCTCGCCGCGCAGCGCGCAGCCGGAATGAAAGGATTCGCTGACGACGCCCTCGTCGGCGGCCCAGTCGCGTGCGCGTGCAGCGTCACCGGAGAGATCTGCCGCTGCCGTGACCTGCAGCACCTGGACTTCGAACCCGCGGCTTCTGGCCAGTCCGGCAATCACATAACCATCGCCAGCGTTGTTGCCGCGGCCACAGAAAACCGTGATGGAACGCACCGCTGGCCAGCGCCGGCAGAGCAGGTCGAATGCCGCACCGCCCGCCCGCCGCATGAGCACGATCCCCGGGATGCGCTGTTCCTCGATTGCACGGCGGTCGAGCTCGCGGGTCTCGGCAGCGCTGTAGAGCCGGTCGACGGGCGGCGCAGTGCTTGCGGGCAGACGTGGCATGGCGGACTCCGGCACGGCGGCGTGGCCGACGGTTACAATGGGATGCGCATTGTAGTGCGCGTGATGCTTGCCCGCAGGATTCCGCATGGACACAAAGCAACTCGCGGCCGACATCCGCATCTGGGCCGCGGAGCTCGGTTTCGACAAGCTCGCGATCACCGACACGGATCTTGGTCGGCACCCCGAGTACCTGGAGCGCTGGCTCGCCGCAGGCCGCCAGGCGTCGATGGACTGGATGCAGCGACATGCTGATCTGCGCGCAGCCCCCGCCAGACTGGTCCCGGGCACGATCCGCATCCTGTCAGCACGTATGCACTACGCGCCGCCCGAGGACGACCCCCTCGCCGTGCTGCAACGCGGCGACCTGGCCTACATCTCCCGCTACGCCCTGGGCCGCGACTACCACAAAGTGGTACGGCCCCGACTCGCGAAGCTGGCAGCCCGCATCGACGCAGCCGTGGGCGGTGCCGGCTTCCGCGCTTTTTCGGACTCAGCGCCGGTGTTGGAGAAGGCCATCGCCGAGAAGTCCGGCCTCGGCTGGATCGGCAAAAACACGCTGCTCTTGTCCCGCGACGCCGGCAGCCTGTTCTTTCTCGGCGAAATCTTCACTGATCTGCCGCTGCCGGTGGACGAGGCCGACCCGCGCGACCACTGTGGCAGCTGCCATGCCTGCCTCGACGTCTGCCCAACCGACGCCTTCGTCGGCCCCCGCGAACTCGATGCGGGCCGCTGCATCGCCTATCTGACTATCGAACATCGAGGCGCCATTCCAGAGGACCTGCGTCCGCTCATGGGCAACCGCGTCTTCGGCTGTGACGACTGCCAACTGGTCTGCCCGTGGAACAAGTTCGCCCGCACGACTGCCGAGGACGACTTCCATCCTCGCCACGCGCTGGAGGCAAGCGACCTGGTCGAGCTCTTCTCATGGACCGAAGCCGAGTTCCTCGAGCGCACCGCCGGCAGTGCGATCCGCCGCACGGGCTACTCTGGCTGGCTGCGCAATCTGGCGGTCGCACTCGGCAACGCACCGCAAAGCGCTCGCATCGTGGCGGCGCTGCGCGCACGTCGCGACGAGGTCGATCCGATGGTGCGCGAGCACGTGGACTGGGCCCTGGCGCGGCAGTGCGAGCCCTGTTAGGGCCCTTACGGAAGTCGCAGGAAATGCTCGCGATAATGCCGAAGCTCGGCGATCGATTCACGGATGTCCGCCAGCGCCAGATGCGCTTCCTGCTTCACGAAGCCCTCGGCAACCGCCGGATTCCAGCGCCGCGCAAGCTCCTTCAGGGCGGTGACGTCGATCATGCGGTAGTGCAGAAACGCGTTCAGCTCCGGCATGTGGCGCGCGAGGAACCGCCGGTCCTGGCAGATGCTGTTGCCGCACAGCGGGGCCGTTTTGGGCGCGAGATGCTGCTGCAAAAACGCCAGTGTCTGCGCCTCGGCAGCGGCGTTGTCCACGGTACTGCTGCGTACCCGCGCCACCAGCCCGGAACCGTTGTGCTGGTTGGTGTTCCACGCGTCCATCTTGTCCAGTTCGGCATCGCTCTGGTGAATCGCGAGCACCGGACCCTCCGCGATCACCTCCAGACGGCTGTCGGTGAGCAGGGTCGCGATCTCGATGATCACGTTCGTATCCGGGTCGAGCCCGGTCATTTCCAGATCCATCCACACCAGCGGTGCTTCGATGTTCGTCACCCTGTACTCCCGTAGCCATACGCTTGGCAGCGTAGAATACGGACCCGCCATGAGGGCGACCAGCACGAGGCAATCGGGTGCCACGACGCTCCACTGATTCGGCTACCGGTGATGGCATCCCTGCCATCGTCGTCAGCCACCTTCGCCGCGAGGTCGAGGTGGCCGTGCTCGGAACTGACGACTCTGTCCGGGTGCGGTGTTTCCAGCGCAGCAGCGCGCTGGCAGTGGTAACGGGCGATGAGGTGCTGATCGAGCGCGAAAGCGAGGATCCGGGGCGGGGCGTGATCACTGCCGTCATGCCGCGACGCAACGTGCTCCGGAGGCGCAACCGCTCGGGCGTGGTGCAGGAAATTTGCGCGAACCTCGACCTGCTGCTCGTCACCATCGCCCCCGAACCCGAACCCCACGCCGACTTGATCGACCGCTATCTGGTGGCCGCGCACGGCGACGACATCGAGGCTGGGCTCATAGTCAACAAATGCGATCTCGCGGCCGCCGACGCTCCGCCCTGCGCAAGCCTGGCGCAGCTCTACACCGGCCTCGGTCTGCCGGTGATCCGAGCGAGCGCTACCACCGGTGCCGGACTCGCCGGCCTCCGTGCCTTTATCGGCCGCCGGACCGCGGCCCTCGTCGGGCAGTCCGGCGTTGGCAAGTCCTCGCTCATCAACGCATTGCTGCCACAGGCCAGAGCCGCGGTCGGCACGCTCTCAGGGAAGCGCAACCGCGGCCACGGCCGTGGCCGCCACACCACCAGCACAGTGCGCCTTTACCCGCTTGCCGACGGGCTGATCATCGACTCCCCGGGAATCCGCGAGTTGACGCCCGAGCTCGAGGACCCAACCGAACTGATAGCGAGTTTCCCGGAGATCGCGGCAGCCGCGACGGGGTGTCGCTTCCGCAACTGCAGCCACGAGCGCGAACCGGGTTGCGCGGTGAAGGAAGCGCTTGCGCAAGGCGCAATCGACCCTCGCCGCTGGCGCAGCTTCCGCATCCTCAGCGGAGAGATCATCGGCGCCGCACGACCATGATCGACCTGAGAATTCTACGCCGGCCGGGTCGGGTACAATCGCGGCCCGCAAGGAGCAGGAGGCGGCATGAGTCGATTCGATCCAGAACGTTTGCTGACACCAGAAGGCTACGAAGCCCTGGCCGGAGATGAGGTCCTGCTGGTGGACGTCGGCGCGGCCGAACGCTATGCCCAGGCCCATATACCCGGTGCGGTCCTGGTCACACCCCAGGAGCTGGTGGACGGCCGCCCGCCGGCCACTGGCCGGCTGCCGGACGTGGCCAGGCTCGAAGCGCTGTGCTCGCGGCTGGGCCTGCGCGACGGCCTCAAGGTAGTGGCCTACGACGACGAGGGAGGCGGCTGGGCGGGCAGACTCTTGTGGACACTCGAAGTGGTCGGTCACCACGACTGGGCCTACCTGGACGGGGGCATTCACGCCTGGCAGGCGAGCGGTCGTCACATCGAGCAGCGCCCCAACACGCCGACCCCGGCAAGCTTCGAGGTCCGCATCGATCCGGAGCCGATCGCCGAGGCGGAGGACATTCTCGCGGCGCTGGAACTCGGTGACGCAGACCTGGTGGTCTGGGATGCGCGATCGGCGGCAGAGTATCGCGGCGAGCGGCAGGCAGCCGCTCGCAGTGGGCACATACCCGGCGCGATCAATCTCGATTGGCTGGAACTGATGGACCGGGAGCGACAGCTACGCCTGCGCGAGGACAGCGCCGAATTGCTCACGTCCCGCGGCATAACGCCGGACAAGCTCATCGTCACCCACTGTCAGACCCACCACCGCTCGGGGCTGACCTGGCTGGCGGCGCGGCTTCTCGGCTATCCGCGTCTGAAGGCCTATCACGGATCCTGGTCCGAATGGGGCAATCGCGATGACACGCCGATCCGGACCGGCGCCGAACCGTGACGCTAGCCCAACGTGCATTCGTGTGGCTGCAGTACCTGCTGCCTCAAAGCCTGCTGACCCGCTGCATCGGGGCCTTCGCGCGCCGCCGCATACCCTGGCTCACGCCTTTCGTCATCCGCCGGTTCATCGCCGCCTACGGCGTGGACATGGCAGAGGCGGTCGATCCGGATCCTGCCGCCTATCCCACCTTCAACGCCTTCTTCACGCGCCCCTTGCGCGCAGGAGCGCGGCCGCTCGCGCCCCCTCCCGCTCTGCTCTGTCCCTGCGACGGAACCGTATCTGCAGCCGGCGCGCTCGACGGACAGAAGCTGCTGCAGGCGAAGGGCGTGCTGTACTCCGCCAGCGATCTGCTGGGCGATAGCGAACTGGCGGAGCATTACACTGGCGGCACGTTCGCCACCATCTATCTGGCGCCGCGCGACTACCACCGGGTGCACATGCCCGCGACGGGGGCGCTCGAGCGCATGGCCTATCAGCCTGGTCGACTGTTCTCCGTGAACCCTGCCACCGTCGCGGGCCGACCGGGCCTGTTTGCCCGTAACGAACGCGTGGTGGCGAGCTTCCGCGGGCTGGGCACGACTTTCGCCATGGTGCTGGTAGGCGCCATGATCGTCGGCGGCATCCGCACGCCCTGGGCCGGGCGTGTGACACCACGCAGCGGCGAGCCATGGCAGATTCGGAACGCCGCGGAGATCACCTGTGAGCGCGGTGCGGAAATGGGTCGCTTCGAACTCGGATCCACCGTCATTCTGCTGTTCCCGGCGGGCTGTGTGACCCTGGCGGAAGACCTTCATCCCGGGCGCCGGGTACGGATGGGCGAGGCCATCGGCACGGTACACGCAGACGTCCGCTGACTCAGAGGCGACACTCCGAGAATGGAAGCACCGCGTCGATGTCCTGAGCGCCCAGGATCAGCATGAGCAACCGATCGATCCCTATGGCGACACCTGCACAATCCGGCAGACCCGCCTCCAGCGCAGCCAGCAGGTGTTCGTCGATCTCCGGACAGAATCGGCCCGCCTGACGCCGGCTCGCGAGGTCCGCCTCGAAGCGGCGCCGCTGTTCTGCCGCATCGGCGAGTTCGTGGTAGCCGTTCGCCAGTTCGATGCCTGCCAGCATGAGCTCGAATCTCGCGGCGACCTCGGCGCCGTGCGAATCCCGACGCATGCGCGCAAGCGCGGCCTGCTCCGGCGGGAAATCGTAAACAAAGACTGCGTCCCGGGTCGCCGCGACCGCCTCACTGTAAGCGAGATCGAGCAGCACGCCGCGGGCGCCACCGGTGAGCTCAGCAATGTCCGCTTCGCGTCTGGCCGCCACGAAGTGACGGTCGAGCGCAGCGGCCAGGGTCTCGTCTGCTGCAGTCAGCGGATCGACGCCGAACACGCCTGCGATGAATTCGCGAAACGGCAGGCGCTGGGCGGGAAAACCCGGCATGAGGCCGGCGCAGAGGTCGTCGATCTCGTCCATGAGGGCAAAGTCGTCAAACCCGGGACGATACCACTCCAGCAGCAGGAACTCAGGGTTGTGGAGGCGGCCCGCCTCCTCCGCGCGAAAAGCGCGGGCGATCTGATAGATCGGCCCGGAGCCCGCGGCCAGGAGGCGTTTCATGAAGAATTCCGGCGAGGACTGCAGCACCCGACCGGCGTGACTGCGGAAACATTCGATTCCGGGATCCGTCCCGCCAGTCGCACCGAGTATCGGCGTATCCACCTCGAGGACGCCGCGCCGGGCGAAGAAGTCACGGACCGTGGCGAGCAGCTCGGCACGCGCCCGCAGGGCGGCCAGATCAGCCCCGGGGCGCCAGTCGGTCATGTCCGCTCAGCTCCGGGCGCGACCCTGATACTCGCCGGTGCGCGTGTCCACCCGTAGCACCTCACCCTGGTTGATGAACAACGGCACCTTGATCACCGCACCCGTTGACAGGGTTGCCGGCTTGGATCCTCCCTGGGCCGTATCGCCCTTCAGGCCGGGATCCGTCTCCACCACTTCGAGCTCAATGAAGTTCGGAGGCTGGACCAGCAGCGGTGCGTCATTCCAGAGCGTGACGATGTAGGTCTCCTGCTCTTTCAGCCACCGCTTGGTGTCGCCCACGGCCGCTTCGGACGCGGCCACCTGCTCGAAGCTGCCATCCGTTTTCATGAAGTGGTAGAACTCACCGTCCGTGTACAGATACTCCATGTCGAGTTCCATCACGTCCGCGCCTTCGAGGCTCTCTCCCGACTTGAAGGTGCGCTCCCACACCCGCCCCGTCTTGAGGTTGCGCAACCGGACCCGGTTGAAGGCCTGCCCCTTGCCCGGCTTCACGAATTCGTTCTCAAGAATGTTGCACGGGTCACCGTCGAGCATCACTTTCAGCCCGGCCCGAAACTCGTTGGTTGCAAAGGTCGCCATGTCGTCTCCACGCTGTGCCCGCGCGCACTGCCCCGGCGTGCGGGAGCGCATGATAATCAAAGCACCCGAGCGGCAGCCAGCGCCGTTCGTGTCAACGCGCAGCGACTTACCTATACTCGCCGCGCCCACCTGCAGCGGAGACAGCCATGCTTGCCCGCGAACGCAGCCGTGAAGAATGGCGCGACCTGCTCGCGGGCGCCGTGACCGATCCCCTGCGGCTGCTCGCGCGCCTCGAGCTCTCGGCGCACCCTATCAGCCGCCGCATCGTCGCTGCGCCCGCTTTCCCCATCCGGGTTCCCGAGCCCTACCTCGCCTGCATGACCCCAGGCGACCCGGATGATCCGCTTCTGCGCCAGGTGCTCGCGGTTGCGGACGAGGAGCGGACGGTGGCGGGTTTCGCGACCGATCCGCTGGCTGAGAACGGAGCGAACCCGGTACCTGGACTGCTGCACAAGTATCGCGGGCGAGCCCTTCTGATCGCCGCCGGCGGCTGTGCCATTCACTGCCGCTACTGTTTTCGCCGGCACTTCCCCTATGCCGACAACAATCCTGGCCGGCGCGGCCTGGAGAGCGCGCTCGACTACCTGCGCAGCCATGCCGACATCCACGAAGTCATTCTCTCAGGTGGTGATCCGCTGCTGCTCGACGACGACGCCCTGGACTGGCTGCTGGCGCGCCTTGCCGGCATTTCTCACCTCCGCCGCCTGCGCATCCACTCCCGGCTCCCGGTGGTGATCCCGCAACGCCTGACGCCGCGCCTGCTCGACCTGCTGACAGGGTCACGCCTGCGCAGCGTGCTGGTTCTGCACATGAATCACCCCCGAGAGCTTCAGACCGGGCTCCGCGAGGTGCTCGAGCCGCTGCGCCGAACCGACGTGCCCATCCTCAACCAGGCAGTACTACTGGCCGGCGTGAACGACTGCGTTGACACGCTGGTTACACTATGTGAACAGGGCTTCGATGCCGGTATTCTGCCCTACTACCTGCATCTCCTGGACCGGGTGGCCGGCACTGCCCACTTCGAGGTGGAGGAGGAACGCGCCCGCAAGCTTTACGATGCCCTGGCAGCCGAACTGCCCGGTTACCTGCTGCCCCGCCTCGTACGGGAGCGCCCGGGAGATCCCGGTAAGCTGCCGCTAGCGCCGCGGTTCCAGTAAGTGAGCCCGATTTTGATCAGACATGGGGCATACTCGACGGCAAAGCGTCGCGAACGTCGCTTGCAGGCATCATCCCCCCGCAAGGATCGCTGATCTATGGCCCAGGCTAGCCTGCATATCCCACCGATTCACGGCTGCGGACGCGGATCTACCGGGAAATCCTGCGTTGCGCTCGGTCCGGGTGCTCGACGTACTGTAAAGTACGCCTGCGCGCCCGGACTTTCGCGCGCCTTGTCTTTCCCGGCATCTCCACGCCCTCGCTTCGCGCATCGGTGAGATATGCAGGCTAGACCGATACGATTGTCCGTTCCCCGCCAGACCCGGGATACGCTCGACTTCTGTGAAGGCACACCGCAGGCTTTGACCGCGTGGGCCGCGCCGCTGCAAGCAGGGGCGCCGGACGAAGGCATCGCCACGCTGCTGCCGGCCCTGGCCGAGATCAACCAGTGCCGTACGGCGCCTTCAGAACGCCTGGAGCAGCTCGAAGCCATCAGGCCCGTGGTCTGGTTTCTCTGTTCGCGCCTGGCGCAGTCAACCCTGACCCGCCCCCTGCGCTTGGACCGCGATGAACAGACCGCTCTGGCGAATGCCCAGAGTCTGCAAACGCAGCTTGCCGCCGGGTACAAGCTCGTAGTGGGCCAATGGCTGCAGGCAGAGGGTCCGCTCCGCACGGCCGCGGAGCCGGTGGGTCCACCGGTCATCGCCCTGCATCGTGCGCTGAGCGACCTCGGCCAGACCCTGCTGCGCGCCCTGCAGCTCTATACGCCCGCGCCACCGCGCGTATGGGAGCAGCTGCATCAACTCTATTACCTCGCGGAGCGCCAGGCCATCACCGGGTTAAGCAGCACCGATCCGGTGCAGCAGCAGGCCAAGCCGCTGCGCATTCGGGACGTCTACATGCGCCTGCTGCTCCTCGGCTGCGCGCGACCGAACATGCTCAGGCAGCAGGCATTGCTGAGTCTGTTCAAGGCGCTCGAGGATTGGGCGGCGCGGGTGCATCTGTCGACGGACGTCAGCGACGCCCATCTCCTGGTGGATCTGACGTCCGACCAGGCGCCGCTGGATGCGACCCGCTATGTGGGCCACAGTGGCGAGGACTTGCGCTGTCTGGTGACGGAGCCGTTGCTGGTCATCCTGAGGCAGCGTTTCGAACTCACCGCGGACGTCGGCTACGGGGCCGGCGCTGACGACCCCGAACTCCTCAGTCACCTACTCCAGGCCTGGGGACGGAGCGCGCGCCGCGCGTTCAAGCGCTCGCGCGCAAGCGGCAGCCTGGAGATCTGCATCGGCCTGCCTGCTCTGCACTTTCACAGCGCCGGTGGCCTCTCACTGCAGGCGCAGCTCCGTGGCGGCCGCAGTATCGAAGCGTTCGCTGCCGACAGCGAAGAAGATGTCGATCCTTTCGCGGGCGCAGGAGACGTGGGCGGGGCCCGAAACGAGGAGCCGACTCGGCGCAGAGCCGAGAGTCCCGGCGCAGCTGAGCCGGTGGAAGACCATCCCGTCTCCCGGCTGCGTCTCGAAGACATTTCGCCCGGAGGCTACGGGCTGATCTGGGAGACGCGGCCCGCCGCGGATCTGCAGGCGGGCGAACTTGTCGGCTTGCGGGCACCAGGTGACGCCCACTGGTCGGTAGCCGTCGTGCGCTGGTGCCGCAACGTGCCGGGGGAACTGCGCCTGGGCGTCGAACTGCTGGCGCCGCGAGCCGCCTCGGCCTGCGTCCGTCCGCTGGGACAACAGACCGCATGGAACGCCTGGGGCCCGGCACTGGTGCTGCCGGCAGTGAGCGCACTCTCCCAGCCGCCGTATCTGATCACGCCCAGCGGCCCGTTCGCACCGGGACAGAAAGTCATCCTCAATCAGTACGGCACCGGCCTGCGAGCTCGACTGCAGGTACTGGAACGCGCCAGCCACGGGTTCGCAGAGTTTCGCTTCGAAGAACTCGGCGTACCCCGAGAAGTCCAGCCGGATACCGGCATCGAGGTGGAGTATCTGGATGCAGACGTCGATTTCGAATCGGTCTGGGGCCGCCGTGACGGCCCCAGGCCCTCATAGAGCGTCGCCGCAGCGCTCTTGCACTATATTCTGAAAGGGTCGCTCACTGTACGCAGGAACGATCCCAGACCGATGAGTCTCCGACCGGGGGCTTCCAGGGATGGCGGCGCGCATGCGTCGCCCCATAGGGCCACGGGCTCGAGGATGCACGGGAACGCATGAATCGCAAGGACCCCATTCATCTGCTCATCGCCGACCCTTCCGAAAACAGTGCGGAAGAGCTGGTCAGTGAACTGCGCAACGCCGGACATGCCACGCGAGCGCAGCACGTCGTCAATCTCGAGCAGCTAGACAGTGCCTTAGACGGCCCGCGCTGGGACATGATGCTCTGTCGGCGCAGCTCTGAAGCCGAATACACCCCCGAAGACATGATCACACGGCTGCGCCAGCAGGAGCTGGACTGCGCCCTGATCCTCATCGAGGACTCGGATGATCCAACGCGCCTGACCGAGGGCCTGCGAGCCGGCGCTACCGACGTCATTCTCGACGGTCAGGACGAGCGTTTCCTGCTGGTTGTGGAACGCGAGCTCGGGAACGTCGTTGAACGACGCAAACGACGGCAGGCGGAACTCGCAATGAAGGAGTCCGAACGCCGCAACCAGCTTCTGCTCGACACCTCACGCGCCGCCATCGCCTACATCCACGAGGGCATGCACATTTACGTCAATGGTGCCTACGTGGATCTGTTCGGCTACGAGGACGAGGACGATATCGCAGCCATTCCGCTACTCGACATGATCGCCGCAGAACATCAGGCCACGTTCAAGCAAAAGCTCAAGGAATTCGCTGCCGACGCAGCCGCCGAGCCGTTCGCGATCAGCGGAATACGTCAGGACGGGGGCACGTTCGATGCCACGATGACCCTGAGCGTCGCTGCCTTCGAGGGCGAGCCGTGCATGCAGGTACTGATCCGCCGCGAAGAAGTATCCGGAAGCACCGCAGAGCTGCAGCAATTGCGGACGCAGGATCCGACCACTGGACTGCTGAATCGACCGTTCTTCATCGACCGGCTCGACCAGATCGTCGACGATGCCCGTCGCGAGAAACACAGCGGCGGTCTGATGATGCTGCAGATCGACGACTTTCCCCGGGTCCGTGAAGAGGCTGGGCTGACCGGAGCCGACAGCGTCATTCGCATGCTCGCTGAGGTGCTGGACGCCGAGACGCCCGACGGAGTCACGCTGGCGCGGCTTGGCGACGACACGTTCAGCGTTGTGTGCGTAGATCGCGGGCGCGATGATCTCATGGCGCTCGCCGAGCGCTACCGTTCCGTCGTCGACGACTACCTGTTCTCGGTGGGAGAGCAGAACGTAGGCGTCACGCTCAGCATAGGTATCACCCTGATCGGCAGCCGCTCCGAAAGCGCTCAGGAAGCGCTCACCCAGGCAAGTCGCGCATGCAGTCACGTACGCGAACGCGACAAGCACGGCAATGGCGTGTATCTGTTCGATCCCGCCGACTTCACGACCGAGCGACGCGGTGGCGACAGCGGTGACGAGCGGACGCGCGAAATCCTCCAACTGCTCGCAGAAGGGATCAAGGACAACTCCCTGGTGCTGCTTTATCAGCCCATCGTCAGCCTGCGCGGCGAAGAGCGGGAACATTACGAAGTCTATTTGCGCCTACCCGACGACAAGGGCACCTTGGTCCGCCCGGACGAATTCATCCACATCGCTGAAGAAGCAGGCATGGGCGGGCGCCTCGATCGCTGGGTGGTACTGCAATCGATCAGGCGTCTTGCGGCGCGCCGAGGCGAAGGCCGCGATACCCGCTTGACCATCAACCTGACATCCAACGCGCTCACCGACGACAGTTTCCTGCCATGGCTCAAGGTCGCGCTGAAGGCTGCGAAATTGCCGCGTGAAGCCGTAGTCCTGCAATTCACCGAAATCGCCGCAACCACCTACTTGAAGCAGGCCAAAGCCTTCAGCGAAGCCCTGTCGAACCTCGAGTGCCTGGTGGGGCTGTCCAGGTTCGGCGGTTCGGTGAACCCGTTCGGTACGCTACGTCATCTGCAGGTGGTGTATGTGAAGATCGACGGTGCACTCGTGAACGACCTCAACCAGGACGAAGCCGGTCGAACGAAGTTTCGCGAAATGATCCGCAAGCTCGAGGACGATGGACAGCTGCCCGTGGTGCCGATGGTGGCCGATGCCCAGCTCCTGGCACATCTGTTCCAGGCTGGCGTCAACTATGTGCAAGGCCATTATTTCGCCGAACCCGCACCGGAGATGGACTTCGAGTTTCAGTCCGACATCTGAGCACACGGCAAGGATCACTCAGACGCGGCGTGCGCAAGATCCTCGTCGGTGAACCCGAGCAGGTAAAGAATAGCGTCGAGACCGAGCTCGGACAGCGATTGTTCCGCAGACTCGCGCACCAGCGGTTTTGCCCTGAACGCGATCCCGAGACCGGCGATGGACAGCATGGGAAGATCGTTGGCGCCGTCGCCGACGGCAATGACCTGATCGAGCGTAATGTGCTCGGCTGCTGCAATCTCCTCGAGCAGCGCTGCCTTGCGCGCCCCGTCCACGACATCGCCGACGACTCTTCCGGTCACCCGTCCCGCGACGATTTCGAGTTCGTTGGCATGCACGTGATCGATGCCGAGTTGCTCCTGCAGTCGGCGACCGAAGTACTGGAATCCGCCGGAAAGGATCGCCGTCTTGTAGCCCAGACGCTTCAGGCTCGAAACCAGCCGCTCGGCCCCCTCCGTGATGGGAAGCGATCCCGCAACCTGTTCCAGGACATATGCATCGAGGCCGGCAAGCAACGCAACCCTCCGGCGAAAACTCTCTACGAAATCCAGTTCCCCGCGCATCGCACGCTCGGTAATCGCAGCCACCTCCTCGCCCACGCCCGCGTGCCGGGCAAGCTCGTCGATGACTTCGGTTTCGATCAGCGTGGAATCCATGTCGAAGCAGATCAGCCGGCGATTGCGGCGATAGACGTTGTCGAGCTGAAAGGCGATGTCGATGCCCAGGTCAGCCGAGGCCGCGAGGAACTCGGCACGTATGGCCTGCTGATCGGGCAGATCCCCACGCAATGCAAGCTCTACGCTCGAGCGGGCACGCTCAGGTTCCACCTCCTCCATGAGCCCGCCTGACAGCCGGCGCATCCCGTCGATGCGCAGACCATGCGCCTGAACGATCGCCGTGACCCTTGCGAGATCCTTCGCCGCAAGCCGGCGCGCCAACAGCGTCACGATGTAGCGCGCACGCGTCTGCCGCGCGACCCAGTCCTGCCAGCGGTCCGCAGACATCGGCTCGCAGCGGACGCTGAGACCCATTTCGTGAGCGCGAAAAAGGACATCTTTGAGAATGGGCTCCGGGTCCACGGATATTGGCAACGCAAGCACGATGCCGAGGACTGCCTGCTCGTGCACCACCGCATGGCCGATGTCGCGGATCTCCACCGGGTGCGGCGCCAGAAGCGCGGTAAGCTCCGCGGCCAGTCCGGGGCGCTCGGCGCCGATCACGGAAATGAGCAGCAGTTCCGGCTTCAAGAGGGTCGATCCGTGGCGCAAGGACGCGATGCGGACAGTAGAATAGGCCCCGCGGTGTTGCGGCCGTGCCAGCTTCGCATCGGAGAGCAGTCTGTTGCCGAACCCAAGCGCCTCATCCTCCCCGAGCCGGTCGACGCCGCGCGAACCCCTCTGGCTCACCGCCGCTCTGCTCGCCATCGCTCTCGGCGTACTGCCGATCCTGTTCGCCGCGCTCGCCGTTCATGCGCAAGAGGGCGCGGCGGCGAGCGCGCGATATGGTAGCACCATCGCGGATCGGCTCGCTGCCAGCGCCGTTTCGCCTCTGCTTGCCGACGATCTGATCGGCCTCAGCGTGCTGGTACGCGAGTACAAAGCACTCGACGACGTTGCGACCGTGGCCGTCTACGGAGCCGACGATCGCATGCTTGCCGCAGCAGACGGCAGCCTGACGAGCCCGGCGAGACTCGAACGCGAACCGCTCGCGGGCACCCACATAACGCCCATCCGGATCGAGGACACGATCGCCGGATTTGCGCGCGTGGCCGTAAGACCGATGGATCCGGGGAACGCCCGCGGCTGGTTGCTGGTCGCGGCGGCCCTGGCCAGCGCTCTGCTCCTCGGCGCCGGGGCATGGCTCGGCGGTCGCGTCGACCGCGGGCTCGCTATCGTTCGCGAAGAGATCGAAGAGTACGGTGGCCAGGCCGCGCGATCGCGCGGCCATCTCGCAGCTCTGCTTGAACTCGGCACGGAAGCCGCGGCCGAGCGCACGCTGCCTGCCGCCGTGAACGAACCCCGAGAGCGGCAGCTCTACGTACTCGTGGTCAACCTCTTCAATCAGATATCGCTTCCGGCCGAAGCGCGGAGCGAAGTGCTGAGCGAATGCGAATCCGTACTCGACCAGGTCTGCCGACTGTACGGAGGCCGGCAGGAGGCGCTACCGCGAACCGGCATCCTGGTTACGCTCGACGCCTTGAGCGACAGCGGCGATCACGCCTTCCACGCTGTCTGCGCAGCGCTGCTCGCCCATCGGGTGTTCGCCGATCTGAACCGCGAACGGATGCGCGACGGCCAGGTACAGCTCGTGCTGCGCATCGGGCTCGAGCGGGTGCTGGAAGAAGAGCGCGAGGATCGCGACGTGGGCTCCATGGCGCTTGCGTTTCCCGACAGCGTATCGCGCGGTATCACGCTGAGCGCGCTGGCGCGGGACGACGGCATCGCCATAGGCGATGCCGTGCTTCGGAGCTGCAGCGATGCCGAGCGCCTTGTACGGGAGGCTCTCAACAGCCCGGCGCTACGTGCCACCGGAGACAGCGGCCACGCGTGGCTGATCCGTGATCTTGCCCCCGGCTACCGCGGCCTGCTGGAGCGACAGGCGCAACTTCTGCTCGGCGCTTCCTGAAAGCTGCCGGCTACGGTTGCCGGGATATCAGTCAGGCCACCTCCACCCGATCGACCCGCTGGAAGCCTCGCGGCAGGCGATTCCCACGCCGCGCGCGCTGACCCAGATAGCCTTCAAGATCCGCTGGCTTCAAGCGCAGATAGCGCTGTCCGGCATGCACGATGAGCTCGCCGTCGGGCGGTACGCTGGACACGGCAAGCAGGCTCTCTTCCCCGCTCTCGAAGACGCTGCGTGGAATGTTGATGATCTTGTTCCCCTTGCCCCTGGAAAGTTCCGGAAGCTCCGCTACGGGGAACGCCAGCATACGTCCCGCAGTGGTCACGGCGACCAGGAGATCCTCCTCGGGTGATATCACCGTGACCGGCGTCACGACCGTCGCGGACTTGGGCAGCGTCAGCACCGCCTTGCCTGTACGGTTCTTGCTGACAAGATCCGAAAGGCGCGCCAGAAAGCCGTAGCCCGCACTCGAGGCGAGCACCACGGCAGTGTCTGCACTCCCCATCATGAGCCCACAGAAGCTCGCGCCCGACGGTGGGCTGAGGCGACCGCTGAGCGGCTCGCCGTTACCGCGAGCGGATGGCAGCGTATGGGCAGCGAGCGCGTAGGCACGCCCGGTGCTGTCGAGAAACACCAGGTTATCGTTGCTGCGTCCCCTCGCCATCTGCAGAAAGCCGTCACCTGAACGATACGCCAGTTCACGCGGATCGATTTCGTGCCCCTTCCCCGACCTTACCCAACCCTTCTCGGAGAGAATCACGGTCACCGGCTCCGTCGAGAGCAACTCCTCGTCCGCATAGGCCTTCGCCTCCTCCCGCTGTATGAGCGGAGAACGGCGCTCGTCGCCGAACGTTTCTGCATCCTCGCCGAGCTCCCGAACCAGCAGCTTCTTGAGGCGCTGTTTCGACGCCAGGGTCTTCTCGATCTCGCTCCTCTCAGCGGTGAGCGTACTGCGCTCCTGTTCGATCCGAATCTCTTCCAAACGGGCGAGTTGCCGCAGCCGCAAGTCGAGAATTGCGTTAGCCTGAATCTCGCTGATTTCGAATCGATCCATCAGCGCCTGCCGCGGCTTTTCGGCCTCGCGCACGATGCGAATCACCTCGTCGACGTTGAGGTAGGCGATCTTGAGCGCGTCGAGCACATGCAGGCGCTCGTTGATCCGATCAAGGCGGTACTGCAGCCGGCGGCGAACGGTTTCGCGCCGGAACTCCAGCCATTCGGCCAGCAGCGATCGCAAGCCGCGCACTCCGGGCCGCCCGTCGAGCCCGATCATGTTCATGTTGATACGGTAGCTGCGCTCGAGGTCCGTGGTGGCGAACAGGTGCGCCATGAGGCGCTCCGCATCGACCCGATTCGAGCGCGGTACGATCACGATGCGGATCGGATTTTCGTGATCCGACTCGTCCCTGAGATCGACCACGGTAGGCAATTTCTTCGCCTGCATCTGCGCAGCGATCTGTTCGAGGACCCGCGCCGGAGAAACCTGATGCGGCAGCGCCGTGACCACCACGTCGCCCTGCTCGAGGCGCCAAACAGCCCTGGCCCGTACGCTGCCACGCCCGCTCTCATAGAGCTCCCTTATCTCTGCAGGCGGAGTCACGATCTCCGCTTCAGTAGGGAAGTCCGGCCCCTTCACATGCTCCATCAACGCCAACGTATCCGCACGCGGGTCCTCGAGCAGCCGGATGCAGGCAGCGGCCACTTCCCGGAGGTTGTGGGGCGGCACGTCGGTCGCCATGCCGACGGCGATACCCGTAGTGCCATTGAGCAGCACCATGGGCAGCCGAGCGGGCAGGACCTTCGGTTCGTCGAGCGTCCCGTCGAAGTTCGGCTGCCACTCCACCGTTCCCTGTCCGAGTTCCGCCAGCAACAGCTCCGCATGGCGCGACAGACGCGCCTCGGTGTAGCGCATTGCCGCGAACGACTTCGGATCGTCCGGTGCACCCCAGTTACCTTGTCCATCCACCAGCGGATAGCGGTAGGAAAAAGGCTGCGCCATGAGCACCATTGCCTCATAGCAGGCGAGGTCACCGTGTGGATGAAACTTGCCTAGCACGTCACCAATCGTGCGGGCCGACTTCGCATACTTGGCCGTCACCGACAGACCGAGTTCCGACATCGCGTAGACGATGCGACGCTGAACCGGCTTCAGGCCGTCGCCGATATGCGGCAGCGCACGGTCGTTGATGACGTACATCGAGTAGTCGAGGTAGGCCTTCTCGGTGTATTGCCGAAGCGGCATGCGCTCGACGGCGAAGCGCTCATCGT
>SLQW01000198.1 GCA_007131295.1 Pseudomonadales bacterium
TTCACGACCAGTGCGTCGAGTTCGGCCGTCAGTCCGACGGCCATGTCGACTATTTCAAGGGTGCCAACGTCGCCGGCTTCAACAAGGTCGCCAAAGCCATGATCGCCTACGGCGTGATGTAGCGCCCTCGGATAGCCGTCGACCGAAGGCGTTGTTGTGGGCGCGATTCGACTGGATCGAATCGCGCCCCCACACTATCGAGCGGGTGACTCGTTCCTTTCAGGCGTCGACGCAGCGGGCTTCTAAGGCATGCGGTGAGCCATTAGACTGCGCTCCTTCCGAGCGTCACGAGATCGACCCATGCGCTGCCTGCACGCCCTTGCCCTTGTCCTGCTGCTGTTCGCGAGCAGCCTCGCCACTGCGGAACGGCCACGTGTGGCATTCGAAACCACCGCCGGGGTATTCGAAGTCGAGGTCTTCACGGACGAGGCGCCGGTGACCAGCGAGAACTTCCTTGCCTACGTGGACGAAGCGTTTTTCCAGGATCTGATCTTCCACCGGGTCATCGAGAACTTCATGATCCAGACCGGTGGCTACACCGCCGAACTCGCCGAGCGTGAGCCGGGCGACACCATCGTCAACGAATCCGTAGGCGGCCCGCGCAACCTGCGCGGCACCCTGTCCATGGCCCGCATGCGCCACCCGGACAGCGCCAGCGCCCAATTCTTCATCAACGTCCGCGACAACGGCCATCTCGACGCGAGCGGAGAGCGGCCCGGCTATGCCGTATTCGGGCGGGTCGTCTCCGGCATGGATGTGGTCGACGCTATCAGTGAAGTGGAGACCGGCACGGTCGAGGGCATGGCCGACGTCCCGCTGGAGCCAGTGGTCATCACCTCAGTCCGCCGCTCGCCGGCACCATGACGCTGCGTGCCGAACTCGAGCGGCGGCTCAGCGCAGCACTCGAACGAGCCGGCGCACCACCGGGCACGCCAGCGATCGTCCAACCCGCCACCCGTGCAGGGTTCGGTGACTACCAGGCCAACGGCGCCATGGGTGCGGCCAAGAAGCTCGGACGCCCGCCGCGGGAGCTGGCAGAGACGGCCCTGGCCGAGGCGGACCTGGACGACCTCGTGGCCCATGCCGAGATCGCCGGCCCCGGCTTCATCAACCTGACCCTGAGCGATGCCTGCCTCGGCGGTCAGCTCGCTGCGTTCAGCGCCGAAGTGATCGCGCCGCGCCCGGTGACGGATGCGTCACCACGGGTGGTTGTCGACTACTCCTCGCCCAACCTGGCGAAGGAGATGCACGTCGGCCACCTGCGCAGCACCATCATCGGTGACGCCATGGCTCGAATTCTCGAGCACACCGGCCATGCGGTACTGCGTCAGAACCACGTCGGCGACTGGGGTACCCAGTTCGGCATGCTGCTGGCGTTCATGGCGGAGATGTCTTCTAACGAGGATACCCTGGCGCACGAGCTGAACGACCTCGAGACCTTCTACCGCCATGCGAAGGAGCGTTTCGATGCCGACCCGGCGTTCGCCCAGCGCGCCCGCGACACCGTGGTGCGCCTGCAGCGCGGCGACCCCGTTTGCCTGAAGCTCTGGGAACAGTTCATCGAGGTCTCCATGCAGCACTGCGAGGCGGTCTACGCCCGCCTCGGCGTCGGTCTCGAGCGCCGTCACGTGTATGCGGAGAGCGCCTACAACGACGACCTCGCCCAGGTGGTCGCCGACCTCGACACGGCGGGCCTGCTGACCGAGAGCGACGGCGCCCAGTGCGTGTTCCTCGACGAGTTCAAGGGCAAGGACGACAAGCCGCTGCCCCTGATCGTGCAGAAGAGAGACGGTGGCTATCTCTACGCAACCACCGATCTCGCCGCGATCCGTCACCGCTGCCGAAATCTGCGGGCCGATCGTGTCCTCTACTTCGTCGACAACCGCCAGAGCCTGCACTTCCGGCTGGTGTTCGCGGTGGCCCGTGCCGCCGGCTTCGCCAGCGAACAGACGCGGCTCGAACACATGCCCTTCGGCACCATGCTCGGAGAGAATGGTCGTCCCTTCGCCACCCGCTCCGGCGGCGTGGTCCGCCTCACCGAACTGCTCGACGAGGCGGAGCATAGGGCCTATGCCCTGGTGACCGAAAAGAACCCGGACCTCGCCGAAACCAAGCGCCGCGAGATTGCCCGGGTGGTGGGCATCGGCGCCGTGAAATACGCGGACCTCTCCAAGCACCGCACCAGCGATTACGTGTTTTCCTGGGACGGCATGCTGTCCTTCGACGGCAATACAGCGCCCTATCTCCAGTACGCCTACACCCGCGTACAGAGTCTCTTTCGGCGCGCCGGCATTGCGCCCGGCACTACAGACACGACGATCAGTCTGGCCGAGCCGGCCGAGCGAACCCTGGCGCTCAGGCTCGTGCAGCTGCCGGAAACCCTCGAAATCGTGGTTCGCGATGGCCTACCGCATCTGCTGTGCAGCCACCTGTTCGACATCGCGGTAGCCTTCATGGCGTTTTACGAGCAGTGCCCGGTGCTGACGGCGGAAGACCCGGCTTTGCGGGACTCCCGCATGGCTCTCGCACAGCGTACGGGAACGGCACTCGAAACCGGTCTTGATCTGCTCGGAATCGCCACCGTCGACCGCATGTAGAGTCGAGAGGCATTTGCTCGCCGTAACGAGAGAGGGCGCCCGCGGGCGCCCTCTCTGGTTTCGCTTGCTGCCTTTTCAGGCCGTCGCAGCAGACTGAGAGCGGGGAATGGTGTAGCTCCGCAGCTCCGCGGCGAAGTCCTTCAACGCCTGGATACCACTGGCTTCGGCCTCTGCACACCACTGCTTCAAGGCCTCGAGCCGCGCCTCCATGCTCTCGCCCTGACGCCGCCAGATGGCCTGCAGAGCCAGACGCTGCTCATAGATGGTCTTCAGCCGCGGCGAGGCCTCGAGTACCGCCTGCAGACGATGCTGATCCCAATCGCTGAACAGAGCCTCCTCACGGCAGAGCACCCGCTTGGCCTTGCGCAGCATGTGCCGCGTGGTCTCGGTGGCCCGCTCGCGCTCGTGACGGACCACGGGTGCCACCACATCTTCGGCGTAACGTGCCATCACCCGGAAACGATCATTGACCAGGGCCCAGGCCGTATCCACATCCAGGCTCTGCTTGGACGGATCGCGCGCCACCACCGGCCCTTTGCTGCGCGCCTTGGCCAGGCCGAGCAGCTCGAAGATCCGGATGTACATCCAGCCGATGTCGAACTCCCAGGGTTTCTGCGACAGCTTCGCCGAGTTCGGATAGGTGTGGTGATTGTTGTGCAGCTCCTCGCCGCCGATCAGGATGCCCCAAGGGACGATGTTCGTCGCTGCATCCGGGCACTCGAAGTTGCGATAGCCGAAGTAGTGACCGATGCCGTTGATCACCCCGGCCGCAAGCAGCGGAATCCACATCATCTGCACCGCCCAGACAGTGAGTCCCGCGGCGCCGAACAGCAGCAGGTCGACCACCAGCATCAGGCTGACGCCGACCACCGAATGACGGTAGACGTTGCGTTCGATCCAGTCGTCCGGGCAGCCCTTGCCGTACCTCTCCAGGGTTTCCGGCGTCTTGCCTTCCCGGTAGAGCTCCGCACCCTGCCAGAAGACCTTCTTCAGACCGAGAATCTGCGGGCTGTGCGGGTCCTCTTCCGTCTCGCACTTGGCGTGATGCTTACGGTGGATCGCCGTCCATTCACGGGTGCCCATGCCGGTGGTGAGCCACAGCCAGAAACGGAAAAAATGCTGCAGCGCCGGATGCAGATCCAGGGCGCGGTGCGCCGAGAAGCGATGCAGGTAGACCGTGACTGACACGATGGTGATGTGCGTCAGCACCAGCGTGATCAGAACCAGTTGCAGCAGGCTGGGAGCCAGCAAACCCTCGTACCACATGCGTGTTCGAACTCCTTGATGGAAAAGTGTGCCAGACACACTTTCCTTGATTTTGACACTCGCCCGAGTCCTTTGCCACCGACGTCGACGGGCCGGATCTGGTACAAGTGCCTGCTCAGATTACCAGGAGGCTCGATAGTTCCCGTGACGACGCCATTGCCCACCCCACCCCTGATCGCCGCCGAAGCGCTGCTTGCGGCCTACGCCGCGGGCAGGCCACCGGTGGTCGTGGACTGCCGCTTCCGCCTCGACGACCCCCAGGCCGGCGCAACCGCATGGCGGACTTCGCGCCTCCCCGGGGCCGGGTACGGCGATCTGGAACAGGATTTTTCCGGACCGGTCGAGCCGGAGCGCAGCGGCCGTCATCCGCTGCCGGACATGAACCGCCTCCGAGACCGGTTCCGCAGCTGGGGCATTGGTGCGACGACGCCGGTGGTGTTCTATGACGACGCGGGCGGGCCGTTCGCAGCCCGGGCCTGGTGGCTGGCCTGCCATAGCGGCCATCCGCATGCCCAGGTCCTTGACGGCGGTATGGCGGCCTGGATCGCTGCCGGCGGCGAGCTCGACTCAGGTCCGCCGGCGCCACCGGGACCACCGGCTCCGCCCTGGCCCGATCGTCCGCCCCTGCTCGACGCGGTCACGGCTGCGCAAGTCGCCGGCCTGCTCGGGTCCGGGACGCCCCTTCTCGATGCCAGGACACGGGAGCGTTTTGCCGGCGAGGCGGAGCCGATCGACCCGGTGGCCGGCCACATTCCTGGAGCGCTTTGTCTGCCCCACGGTGACAACCTCGGCCCGGATGGCCGCTGGCTGCCGCCGCAGGAACTGGCGGCGCGCTGGGCCGGGATCGATGCAGATCACGCGGTTTGCTACTGCGGTTCGGGCGTCACAGCGGCCCACAACGTGCTCGCGGCGGTGCACGCCGGGGTCGGCCGACCGCGGCTGTACGTCGGCTCCTGGAGCGAATGGATTCAGGATCCCGAGCACCCCGTCGCCACTGGCCACGCGTGACCGCCCCCCATCCGCGCACCCTCAGCCCCGCAAACGTGTCCTGGGAGGACGGCGTGCCGGTGGCGGCGGACTACGGCGACATCTACTTTTCCCGCCGCGATGGCGTTGCCGAGTCGCGAGCGGTATTCCTCGAAGGCAACGACCTGCCCCGGCGGTTCGCCGCACTCAAGGACGACTTCTGCGTCGCCGAGATCGGTTTCGGCACCGGCCTCAACTTTCTCCTCACCCGTGCTGCCTTCCTCGCCGCCGCGGCACCGTCTGCACGCATGCACTACGTCAGCTTCGAGCGGCATCCGCTCAGCAGCGCCGACCGCAGGCTTTTCGCCGCCGCCGTCACCGCCGAACACCCTCAGCTCGGCGCGGCCCTGAAGGCGCTCGACGCCATGGCGCCTCCCCGCCTTGCAGGCTGGCATCGGCGCATTCTCGACGGTGGCCGAGTGCGGCTGTCGTTGTATCTTGGTGATGCCGCGGTCGGCCTCGCGGACTGGGCCGCCATGGCCACCGGCAGCGGAGCCGACGCCTGGTTTCTGGATGGCTTCGCGCCCGCGCGCAACCCGGAGCTCTGGGCCACCGGACTGCTCGCGGCATTGCCGGCTCTGTCGCGACCCGGGGCCAGCATCGGTACGTTCTCGGTGGCCGGCGCAGTGCGCCGCGGCCTCACGGCTGCGGGCTTCGACGTCGAGAGGGTACCCGGCCCGCTGGGTAAGCGGCAGGTCCTGCGCGGTCGCCTGCGCGCCGGTCTCGGACAGACGGCCCCGGCCCGTCCGGAGCGAATCCGCATTCTCGGGGCCGGACTCGCCGGCGCCTGTGTCGCCGCCGCATGCGCGGCTCGGGGCATCGACGTGGAGGTGAGCGACCCCGCAGGCGCCGCCTGCACCGCCTCGGGCAATCCCTGGGCGGTGCTGCATCCACGCCTGCCCCTGGACGATGGCCCACGCGGTCCGCTGCAGGCCGCGGCATTCCCTCTCAGCCGATCATGGATCGAGGCCCAAGCGCCCGGCTGCTGGCAGCCGCGCGCGGTGATCCAGCTTCCGGAAGTGCGCCGTCCGGAACGTCTCCGGCGGGTGCTCGACCGCTACCGGGACTCCGGCTCCTGGCTGCTACCCGAGCCGGTCGCCGACCTGACGGCGATCCGCTTTCCCGATGCCGGCTGGGCGGACCTTCCAGAACTGGTCTCGATCCTGCTCGACCATCCGCGGATAAGGCTGACCAGGGAACGCATCATCGAACCCGTTGCCGACGGCGACGATGCGGCCGTGGTCATCGCCGCCGGCGCAGATAGCGCTGCGCTCCTGCCGACTCCTGTCCAGATCGGGCGCATGCGCGGGCAGCTCACACGGATACGCTGCAACATGCCGGAGGAGGCCGCTGCGTGGCCCATAGTCACGGGTCGCGGTCACGCCCTGCCCTTGGCGGATGGCTGGGTATGCGGCGCAAGCTACGTCCGCGACGGCGCCACCGCCGGCCCGACGGCAGAGGAACGAGAGGACAACCTGGTCCGGCTCGCGCAGATCTGCGACGTCCTCGGCCTATCCAAGGAGCCGGGCGACGTCATCGAGGAATTCGTCGGCGTGCGCTCTACGGTATCCGACCGGTCACCCCTTATCGGTGCCTGCGCCGAGGCACCAGGGCTCTGGGTGAGCACCGGTCACGCGTCCTCGGGTTTACTCAGCTGCCCCCTCGCGGCCGAGATGATCGCCGCCGAGATCTGCGCCGAGCCGCCGGTGGTCGATGCCGAGATGCGTGCCCTGCTCGCCCCGGACCGATTCCACTGAACAGCTGCGCTCGTGCTCATTTCGACTCGACGCTGCGCACGTTGACCACACCTTCGATAGCAGTGATGCGTGCCAGCACCGCGTCGTCCGCCGGGCGGTCGAGATCGATAAGGTTGTAGGCGATCTCGTCTCGGCTCTTGTTGAGCATGTCGATAACGTTGAGGTTGTTATCCGCAAGTACGGACAGGACGCTGTTGAGCATGCGCGGGACGTTGTAGTTGCTGAAGGCGATGCGGTGACCAGTAGTGCGGTCGAGCTGCAGCGAGGGAAAGTTCACCGAGTTCCTGATATTGCCGTTCTCGAGGAAGTCGATGATCTGCTCCGCCGCCATGATCGCGCAGTTGGTCTCGGCCTCGCCGGTGCTGGCACCGAGGTGCGGCGTGAAGATGACGTCAGGGCGTCCGATCAGCTCCGGCGCCGGAAAGTCCGAGACGTAGCGACTGAGCTGCCCGGCGTCGAGGGCGCGGGCGACGGCGGTCGGATCGACGATCTCGTCGCGGGCATAGTTGATGAGCACGGTGCCCGGGCGCGTCGCCTTCAGCCGTTCGTCATTGATCAGGCCGGCCGTGTCCGGCAGCAGCGGGACGTGCAATGAAATGTAATCCGAGCGCGACAGCAGTGCGTAGAGATTTTCCATGCGCTGGACTTCGCTCGGCAGGCGCCAGGCCGCATCCACCGATATGGCCGGGTCGAAGCCGAGAACCTTCATGCCGAGCCGCAGACCCACATCGGCCACCAGTGAGCCGATTGCCCCCAGGCCGACTACCCCCAGCGTCTTGCCGGCGATCTCCGCACCACGGAAGCGCTTCTTCTCCGCTTCGACCTGACGATGCAGCTCGGCCGCGTCGAGGGCGCCCAGTCCATGCACGAAACCGACACCACCGATCACGTCGCGGGACGCCAGGAGCATGGCCGTGATGACACTCTCCTTGACCGAATTCGCGTTGGCGCCCGGGGTGTTGAAGACGACGATCCCATTGCGGGTCATTGCCTCTACGGCGATATTGTTGACCCCCGCACCTGCCCGCGCGACACAGCGCAGACGCTGCGTCGCGTACTGTTCGGACAAGGTCTGACTGCGGACCAGGATCGCGTCGGGATCGGGAATGGCTGAACCGATTTCATAGCGGTCCCGCGGAAAGCGCTCGAGTCCTTCGAGCGCGATCTGGTTCAGAGTCAGGATCTTGAGCATGGTCTGACGACGCCCCCCGGCGGCTACAACGGCGCGCCATTGTACACAGGGACCGTCTCAGATCACCCCGACCGCGTCAGGCAGACCGCGTCAGGCAGACCGCGTCAGGCCACTACATGTCAGGCGGCGTTTTCGGCGCCCTCCTCCTCGTAGAGCGGCGCCGACAGCGCATCCCAGCTCGTGTCGGCATCGTCGGGCAGGGACTCGAACTCGAGAATACCGAGCTCCTCGAACTTCGGCCGTATGCCTGGCGTGAGCAATCCGATCCGCTTCAGGTTCGGCACCACGCGGGTAAAGATCAGATTGCGGAATTTCTGCCGCTCCTCGCCGCCAGTGGCAACCTGATAGGCCTCCTCCACCGGCCAGTCGAAATGCCGGAAGACGTCGGTAGCGATCAGGCGCTCGCGCATCACCACGCAGGCCTCGTAGGCGAACTGGGCGCGCGCCTCACGCTCCTCGTCAGTCAGCTGCTTGACCCACTCCTCGAGATAGTTGACGCCGAAGGTGACGTGGCGTGCTTCATCGCGAATGACCAGGTGAACCAGCTGACGCAGCACCGGATCCGGGGTGCTCGCCTTGATGACGTTGAACGCCGCCAGCGCGAGACCTTCGATGATGATCTGCATGCCGATGAATTTCAGATCCCAGCGCGGGTCCGTGAGGATCTTGTCGAGCAGCGCTTTGAGGCTGCGCGAAACGGGATACATGAAGCCGATCTTGCGCTGGATGTAGGTGTTGAACGCCTCGACGTGGCGCGCCTCGTCGAAAGTCTGCGAGCTGGCATAGAGCTTCGAATTGAACGTCGGCGCACAGGACACGAGCTGGCTCGCCACCAGCATTGCACCCTGCTCGCCGTGCAGGAACTGGGACAGTGACCAGGCCTGCATGTGGCGCCCGAACTCGAGCTTTTCGGCGTCGCTCATGCGCTCAAACGGTTCGAAGCCATTGAACGGGCTCTGGGCACGCACCTGCTCCAGGCGCTGGGCAATGTCCTCGGCAGTCGGCGGCTTGCGCTGGTGCCAATCCGGCGTCAGGTCCCAGGGTACGTCGAGGGTCGCGTTCCAGTTCAGCTCCTTGCCGAGTTCGTAAAGCTTCCTGATGCGGTTGTCCTGAACGCTGTAGTCCCAGTTGTAGGCGCCGGTGAGCGGCGTCTGAAAGATCTCGGCCAGGTGCTCGACGGCAGCCGCATCGAGCCGGGACTCGAGGTCGTCGGCCGGAGCCTCGAAGTGACTGAGCGTGCGCGGCGTTTCGACGTGACGGACGGACATGGCGGTGCCTCCCAGAAAGCGAGCATTGACTCACAAGTACGCGGCAGAATATGAGCACCCCCTCACCTTGTCAATCGTGTGCACCCCCGCGGTGCAATGAACGGATCATCGGCGCCGGGAACCGGGTATACTTACTTGATGAGTCCAACCCGCCTGCAGCGCCGCCGCGAACCTTCCCAAGCCCGGGGCCGACAGCGCGTTCGTGCCCTGCTCGAAGCAACCGCCGAGCTGCTCGAGGAAGTGGGCTACGACGCGCTTACCACCAAAGGCATTGCCGAGCGCGCCAACACCTCGATCGGCTCCTTCTACCAGTTCTTCCCGAACCGGGATGCAGCCGTCGCCCACCTCGTGGACAGCTACCGGGCACAGATCCGCAAGTACCTGCATACGGCCGTGCGGCAGCAGTTCAAGGACACGCGCAAAGGCATCACCGCAGACTGGGTGGGCTCGGTGGTGGACGGACTTTCGGCGCTTTACGCGAGTTTTCCGGGGTTCGCCGGCCTCTGGTCAGGCGGGGTGCAGGACGGCCCGCTTCGCTCCCATGCCGAGCAACTCCGGGCGGAGCTTCTGGCATCGCTGGAAGTGCTCCTCGGTGAAGCTTTTCCCGGCGTCGATCCCGAGCGCCGCCACCGCTGCCTGTTGATGGTCGTCGAGACCGCCAAGGCGGTCCTGTTTCGCTGCGGCACGGCCAGCCCCGACCAGGCCGAGATGATGCGCGAGGAGCTCAAGCACATGCTCGCGCTGTATATGGCGGCCTACTTCGAATCCGATGCCGATGACCGTTCGGCCGTCTTTACCGGAACCTGACCCGCCACCTCCGCGATCAGCTCGAGCAGCAGCCGCTCGCTGTCCGGTACGGTGAACGCCTCGAGCCGGAGCTTCAGGGCCTTGGCGTCCGCAACCAGTGCATCCAGCTCCGAGAGCAGTCGCGGCCCATCGAGGTCAGCCTCGAAGACCTTGCGCGCCCAGCCCGCCGCTTCCGCCCAGGCCGCGTTCTCGATCTGATCGCCGCGACTCGCAGCCGTTCCTAGCGGCACCAACAGCGTCGGCTTGCGCGCACGCAGCAGCTCCAGGAGACCGTTGGCGCCGGCCCGCGACAACACCAGATCGGCCGCGGCCAGCAAATCCGCGTAGGGCTCGGCGACGAACTCGTACTGGGCGTAGCCGGGCTGATCCAGCTCCGGGCGACGCTGGCCGCGCCCACAGATGTGGATCACCTCGAAGCGGCTCAGCAGGGTCGTCAGTTCGCTGCGCACCAGCCGGTTGAGTGCGGTCGACCCGAGACTGCCCCCAACGACCAGCAGCACCGGGCGCCCGCCGCTCAAGCCGGCATGGGCGAGCCCGCGCTGCCTGGAACCGTCGAGCAGGCCTGCGCGCAACGGCGTACCGGTGTGCACCACACGCCGGGCACCTGGAATACGGGTATCGGGAAAATTGGTGCAGACCACCGCCACGTGGCGTGCGACCAGGCGCGTCGCCAGTCCGGGCGAACAATCGGATTCGTGCGCCAGGACGGGGATACCGGCGAGACGGGCGCCGGCCACCACCGGAACCGAGACGAATCCACCCTTGGAGAAGACCACATCCGGTCGCAGGCGGCGGGCGAGGCGCCAACCGGCGACGATGCCCCCGGCCACCCGGAACACGTCCAGCACATTCTCGAAGGACAGATACCGCCGCAGCTTACCGGTGGGCAACGCGTGATAGGGCACGCCGGTGGGAGCGACGATCCCACGCTCGATTCCGGCCCGGGAGCCGGCGTAATGCACATCCCAGCCACCCTCCCGCAGGCGCGCCATCAAAGCCAGGTTCGGGGTCACGTGTCCGGCGGTACCACCGCCGGTGAAGAGAATCCGCGGCGACCCGCTCACGGCGCCGCCTGCCGTCCGATCAGCCCGCGCACGAAGGGAATCGTCAGCCGCCGCTGTGCTGCGAGGGAGGCCTCGTCGAGGTCGTCGAGCAGACGAAACAGCGCTTCAGGATGCCGGTCTGCCCGGCCGAGAATGAAACGCGCGGTGGCGGCAGGCAGCTCCAGACCGCGCAGCCGCGCGCGTCGCTGCAGCGCCGCGAGCTTGCCGGCATCGTCCAGGGCGTGCAGCCGAAAAACGGTAGCCGCAGCGAGCCGCGAGGCAAGATCTGCCAGCAGCCAGGGATAGGTCAGCGGCGGCGCGTCCGCCGCCAGCAGCAGCATGCCGCCGCGCTCCCCTAGCCGGTTGCAGAGATCGAACAGGGCAAATTCGACGTCCCGCTGGCCGGCGACACGGCCGCAGTCGTCGAGTGCCACCAGGGAGCAGTACTCCAGGCCCTCCAGCGCAGCCTCTGGCGCTGCTGCCACCACCTCCGGCGTCAGATAGATGGCGCGTTGTCCTGCTTCCTCGGCCGCATGGCAGGCCGCTTCCAGCAGGTGGGTCCGACCGCTGCCCGCGGCGCCCCAAAGCCAGGCGCGGTCGGCACCGGCAGCGCCACAGCGTGCTCGCAGCCACGCCAGCGCGGTACCGTTGCTGCCGGGCTCGAAGGCGGCGAAAGTGGCACTGTCACGCAGCCGGACACCCAGCGGCAGCTGCGTCACTCGTTGCCTCGTGTCGCCGCTCATCCGCCGTCGGCGATCCAGCGCGCGCGCCAGATCGCTACGTCGCCGAAGTATTCCGGCTCCGGGCGCGGAGCCAGCCGGGCTTCGAGGCGCAGCAGATCAAGCAGCCGCTCGCCGGCGTCAGTGCTGTCCAGACGCAGCAGCAGAGAGCGATCGCGGACCTGCACCAGCTGCACGCGGCTCACGCCCGAGACACCTTCCAGATAGCGCATCAGCCCTGCGTAGGACTGCACCCGCGAGAGGCCGTCAACCTGCAGCCAGAGGATCTCGCCGCCCTCCTCGCCCACGCCCATGCGCAGCGCGTAGCGCGCGATGAGCCGTCCCGCCAGCCGTTCCACCAGCTCCTTCGGCGCTGCTTCCGGGGCATCGATCTCCAGCGCCGACCCGAGCGACTCGCCGCCGACCTCGCCTTCCCAATCCACCAGCCAACGGCCGAGAGCGTCCTGGTAGCGGCGCAGGATGACGATGGCGTCAGGCCGATAGCGTTCGGCCAGCGGCGCCGTGGCATCCTCGAAGCGGGCCCAGAGCTCAGGCACGTCCAGGGTCAGCTGGTCCTGCAGATCGAGCAGCGGCACCACCAGCGGCAGCCCCCGCTCGCGGCCGAGACGCAGCAGTGACCGAGCCTCCTCCGAGGTGGGCTCGAGCAGACGCCGTTCGCCCTCCGCGTCTTCTTCCAGCATCACCACGAGGATCTCAGGGCGGCGGCCGGTCCAGGCTGGAATGCCCGCCTCCGCCAGCAGGTCCAGCACGCCGCGCCGGTCAACCTCCAGCTCCAGCAGCCAGCGCGCATCCGGATGGGAGGCAGCCAACTCCGGATCACGGATGCGGGCGTAGCCGGAGCGCAGGAAAAGGTTCTGCGGCGCCTGCCGCGCTGCCGCCAGCTCCGGCCGCTGTAGCGCCTCCGCATCACCGGTGAGACGGAACAGCACCTGGCTCAGCGCCTCCCGTTCCGCACTGCGCCGCGCCGACGCACTCTGATCCGCTACCGGTATGGCCACCTGGTAGGGATCGAACGCGGCGCGCGCCGACGGCTGCATGACGACGAACAGCAGCAGCCAGAGCCACCACGCGCGGGCGGGCCGATCCAGCGCAGGCCGGTTCGGATAGGGCCTATCTGCTAACATGTCGCGCTTCCTCGCTGGCATCCGCCAAAGTGTACTCGATGACGGCCCCGGACAGGGGCCCGATCAGGAGCGACTCCACTTGAACGACCCTTCCGAGAGCAGGCGCAACGGCCTCACCTACCGCGACGCGGGCGTCGACATCGATGCCGGTGCGGAACTCATTCGCCGCATTGCCCCGGCCGCGGAGCGCACCCGCCGGCCTGAGATGCTCGACGGACTCGGCGGCTTCGCAGCGCTTACGCGGGTTCCCGAGCATCTGCGCGAACCGGTACTCGTGACCGGCACCGACGGCGTCGGCACCAAGCTCAAGCTGGCCATCGATCACGACCGCCACGATGGCGTAGGCCAGGATCTCGTCGCCATGTGCGTCAACGATGTCCTTGTGACCGGCGCCGAGCCGCTGCTGTTCCTCGACTACTACGCCACTGCGGCGCTCGACGTGGACACCGCCACCCGCGTGATCACCGGCATCGCCCGCGGCTGCGAACTGGCGGGCTGCGCCCTCGCTGGCGGCGAAACCGCTGAAATGCCTGGTTTCTACGCCCGCGGCGACTACGATCTCGCAGGCTTCTGCGTCGGTGTCGTCGAGCGCAGTCGGATCGTCCGCGGCGATGCGGTGGCGGCCGGAGACGTCCTCGTCGCGCTCGCATCCAGCGGCCCGCACTCCAACGGTTTCTCCCTGATCCGCCGCGTCCTCGCCGATTCGGGTGTGGATCTTGCGCGCGAGAAGGAGTTGCTCGAGCAGCTGCTCGCGCCCACCCGCATCTACGTCGCTGCAGTGCAGCGCCTGCTCGCAGCGGGCGTTGCCGTACACGCCATGAGCCACATCACCGGCGGCGGCCTGCCGGAAAATCTGCCACGCATGTTTCCCCGGGAGCGCGCAGCCGGGCTCGCCTGCCACGTGGATCTTGCGAGCTGGACGCTGCCTGACGTTTTCGCCTGGCTGCGCTCGGCCGGCGGCATCGACGATCTCGAGCTTCTGCGCACCTTCAACTGCGGCGTCGGCTTCGTGCTCTGTATCGCCGCCGCGGATGCCGAGCGCGCGCTGACCGAACTCGAAGCTGCCGGCGAGCACGCCTGGCGTGTCGGCACGGTTGTCGCTGCAGGCAGCTCAACCAGCATGGACGTTACCCTGGAGGTCCCCGGAGAGGGCGAGGCGCGCATCCACGGAGCCTGGGCCTGACATGAAATGTCGCACCCTGGTGCTGCTGTCAGGGCGCGGCAGCAACCTGGAAGCGCTGCTGACGCGTATCCGCTGCTGGCAGATACCGGCGACGATCGTCGGCGTGATCAGCAACCGCCCCGACGCCGGCGGTCTCGCGATCGCCCGCGGCGCCGGCATCACCAGCGCCTGCATCGATCACCGGCAGCATGCAGACCGCAGCGGCTTCGAGGCGACACTCGCTACCACCATCGACGCCCTGGCTCCGGATCTGATCCTGCTCGCCGGCTTCATGCGCGTACTGACGCCGGCCTTCGTCGAGCGCTACAGCCCGCGCCTGCTCAACATCCACCCGTCCCTGCTGCCTGCCTACAGGGGGCTCGATACCCACGCGCGGGCGCTTGCTGCCGGGGACCGGGAACACGGCGCCAGCGTGCACGTCGTCGTGCCGGAACTCGATGCCGGACCGGTGATCGCCCAGGTGATCGTTCCCATACGGAGCGATGACGACGCTCCGCGCCTCGCCGCCCGCGTACAGCGGGGGGAACATCTTCTCTATCCCCTTGTCGTACAATGGTATGCGAGTGGCCGTCTGTCGCTCGACAGCGTGCAGGTTAGTCTGGACCGACAGAGCCTGCCGGAGAACGGCTGTCGTTTCCGCCTCGTCATGGACCCGGAGTCCGTCGCAGGCGACCGATTGGAGGAAGCATGATTCGTTCGCTGTTGTCGCTGTTGCTGCTGGCGCCTTTGCTGGGCGTTGCTGCGGGTGACACGCAAGCGCAGGACACCGATACCGACGCGGCCGAAGCGGAAACGGCGACCGCCGCCGTCCGCAGCGCGCCGAGTTGGGAACCGAGCCCCTTCAGCGCGCGCTACCGGGTCACCTACGAAGGGGTGCCGGTCACCGCCACGGGCTCGCGTGAGCTGCGCGCCGGGGAGAACGGCGAGTTCGTTTTCGCCTCCCGGGTGAGTGCCTTCATGGCGCATATGGAAGAAAGCGCCCGCTTCGCTCAGGACGAAGACGGCACGCTGCGCCCGCTCAGCTATTCCGATCGCCGCAGTGGTCTTATCGGCAGCCGCAATCGGCAACTCCACTTCGACTGGTCGGTGCCCAAGGTGGTGCGCAGCGGCGACCGCGATATGGTTCAGGAGCTCGACGGCCTGGTCTACGATCCGGTGAGCTGGCAGCTGGCGCTGCAGCGCGATCTGTCGCGGGGCGATTACGAAGTAGGCGATAACTTTCGCTACCTGGTGAGCAACGGCGGCGAGCCTGACGAGTACCTTTTGCGGGTGGTCGGCAAGCCTTCGCTCAACGTGCCTGCGGGGCGCTTCGATACGATCCTGTTGCGGCGCGTTCACGACTCCGACCGTGAAACCTGGATCTGGGTAGCTCCGGAGCACGATTACCTGCTGGTGCGCCTCGAGCACGTGGACGGACGGCGCCTCACGCTGGCACTCGCCTCCATCGACGAATGAGCGTCAGGTCAGCGGCAGCGTCACGCCCCGCTGGCCCTGATACTTCCCGCCGCGATCCCTGTAGGTCGTCGAGCACGCCTCGTCGGATTCGAAGAAGAGCATCTGCGCGACACCCTCATTGGCGTAGATCTTCGCCGGCAGATTCGTCGTGTTCGAAAACTCGAGCGTCACCTGTCCTTCCCATGCCGGTTCGAGCGGCGTGACGTTGACGATGATGCCGCAGCGCGCATAGGTGGACTTGCCCACACACAGCACCAGGACGTTGTCCGGAATCCGGAAATACTCCACCGTTCGCGCCAGAGCAAAGCTGTTAGGCGGGATGATGCAGGTCTCTCCCGCAACGTCGACGAAGCTGCGCTCGTCGAAGTTCTTCGGATCCACCATGGCCGAATGGATATTCGTGAACACCTTGAATTCGGGTGCGCAACGGACGTCGTAGCCGTAGCTCGAGGTACCAAAGGACACCACGCGCTCGCCGCCTGGGCGCTGGCGGACCTGACCTGGCTCGAACGGCTCGATCATGCCATGGGTCTCGGCCATGCGCCGGATCCAGATATCGGACTTGATGGTCATGCTGCCCCTCCTCGGGCACTCAGCATGGAAACCTCATCAACCGCGGATGGGCTGGTGAGCTTTCCGGGTAAGGGCATCAATCATCGACGAAAGCGATACGGGGCGCGGCGCGTGCAGCACCGCCACTGCGGCCGGACAGCCGAGCCGCCATGTAGCGGGCCACGTCCCGATACAGCGCTGCGGTCGCACTCTCCGGTTCCGCCACCACGGTCGGCGTGCCGGAATCGGTCTGCTCGCGGATCGCCAGCGCAAGCGGCAGCGCCCCGAGCAGCACGGTTTCGTAACGCTCGGCCACCTGCGCGCCGCCGCCCTCGCCGAACAGATGCTCGACGTGACCGCAGGCACTGCAGACGTGCACGCTCATGTTCTCGACGATGCCGAGCACCGGAACCTCCACCTTGCGGAACATCTCGATACCCTTGATGGCGTCGATCAGAGCGATGTCCTGAGGCGTAGTGACGATGATCGCACCGGAAACCGGAATGCGCTGGGACAGCGTGAGCTGGATGTCGCCGGTGCCGGGCGGCATGTCGACGATCAGGTAGTCGAGATCGTGCCAGTCGGTCTGCGTCAAAAGCTGCTGCAGCGCGCTCGACACCATGGGACCACGCCACACCATCGGGGTGTTCTCGTCCACCAGCATGCTCATGGAGATGGCCTGGATGCCGTGCGCCTTGATCGGCACGAACAGCTTGCCGTCCTTGATCTCGGGCCGGCGCCCGGGCTCTATGCCGAGCATCATGCCCTGGCTCGGCCCATAGATATCTGCATCGAGCAGACCCACCTTCGCCCCTTCTGCCGCCAGCGCCAGCGCCAGATTCACCGCGGTGGTCGACTTGCCGACGCCGCCCTTGCCGGAGGCGACGGCGATGATGTTGCGTACCTGGCCGAGGTGGGGCAGATCGCGCTGGGGCTGCTGCGCGACCACTTCCCAGGCAAGGCTGACGGTCGCCTCGGCGACTCCGGGTAGCGCCTCGAGCTGCTCGGCGAGGCGCCGCTCCCAGTCAGCGCGCACACCCTCTGCCGGATACCCGATCGTGACCTCACAGCGCACGCGCGCGCCCTGCTCCGCCGGTTCAATGGCGATATCGCCCACCCGCGCCACGCTGGCAAAGTCCGCATCGTGGTAGGGGTCGCGAAAGGCGCCGAGGGTGTTCCGGATCTCATCGGCAGTGACGGCGTTCATGCTTGCCTCGTGAAGCGTCGGACAACGGGCGGCGAGTCTAACCCGCATCGCCCGGCGATTCACGACTGCAGCCACGGACCGAACGCCTGCCTGAACGGATGCATTCCCCGGGGCGAGCGGGTATCCTTCCGCGCCCTCGAATCTGCGGTCGGAAAGGGCAGTCATGGCCGAATCCCGGCGCGTCATCTATGTCACCAGCGCCCTGCCGTATGCCAACGGCGATCTCCACATCGGGCACCTGCTGGAGCAGATCCAGACCGACATCTGGGTGCGCTTTCAACGCCTGCGCGGCCACGTCTGCCTGTACGGTTGCGCCGACGACGGTCACGGCAGTCCGATGATGCTGAAGGCCGAACAGCTCGGCGTGACGCCGGAGGCGCTGATCGCCGACGTCAAGCTGGCCCACGAGCGCGACTCCCGGGACTTCCTGATCAGCCACGACGTCTATCACACCACTCACTCGGAGGAGAACCGGGCGCGGGCGGAGGAGATCTTCTCCCGTCTGCGGGACGGCGGCTTCATCTATACGGCGGAAGTCGAGCAGCTCTACGACCCTGAGAAGCGCATGTTCCTCGCCGACCGCTTCCTGAAGGGCGAGTGCCCCCGCTGCGGTGCCGAGGACCAGTACGGCGACAACTGCGAAAAGTGCGGGGCGACCTACGAAGCGACCGAGCTGGTCAATCCGCGCTCGACGCTCTCGGGCGCCACCCCCGAGCTACGCAGCTCGACCCACTACTTCTTCGACCTGCCGAAGCTGCAGGACTTTCTCGAGCGCTGGACCAGGAGCGGCACCCTGCAGCCTGAGGTGGCAA
>SLQW01000144.1 GCA_007131295.1 Pseudomonadales bacterium
AGGCTGCTTGTTGCCGCCCTGATCATAGCCGTCAGCACGGTCTCCGCCATCGCCATATTCGTCGATCGGCTGCAGCAGGCGTTGCTGGTGGAAAGCAGTGCCTTTCTCGCTGCAGACAGAGTGGTGCGTGGCTCCCGGCCCGTTCCATCCGAGTGGGAGGGCCTTGCTACCGAGATCGGTCTTGACACCGCCCGTACGCTCACGTTCAGCTCCATGCTTTTCGGGCCCGAGCGCAGTCAGCTCGTTTCCGTGAAGGCGGTCTCCACGGGCTACCCGCTGCGCGGATCCCTGCAGATTGCCGATGCGCCTTTCACGCGAGGTCGCGATACCGACGCTTTGCCCGGCCCCGGCGAGGTCTGGCTCGACGGACGCCTGCTTCCCGCACTCGAAATCGACTTGGGTGACCGGGTCGAGGTGGGCAACGGACACTTCGAAGTCACGCGCATCGTCACCCGTGAACCGGATCGCGGCGGGAGCTTCTTCGACCTCGGCCCACGGGTTCTGATGCGCTACGCGGACGTCGAGGCCACCGGAGTGATTCAGCCAGGGAGCCGGCTTTCCTATGCACTGCTGTTGCGTGGCGGCGAGGGTGACCTCGATGCCTGGCGCATGCGGATCGGCGATGATCTGAACCCCCACTTCGAGTGGATCGACATACGCACCGGAAGCGATGCCATCGGCCGTGCCCTGGAGCGCGGTGAGAGCTTTCTCCTGCTCGGTGGCCTGCTGGCGGTCATCCTGTCGGGTGTCGCGGTGGCGCTGGCCGCGCATCGTTACAGCCAGCGGCAGCATGATCCCGTTGCGGTCCTGAAGACCCTTGGGATGACGCCCAGGGAGATCCAGCGCACCTACCTGACCAGTCTCCTCGTGCTCGGTCTCGTTGCCACCATACTGGGGCTCATGTTGGGCTGGGGGGTTCAGACACTCGGGCTGATCGCCCTGGCGGATCTCGTTCCCGTCGTGCTGCCACCTCCTGGAGTGCAGCCGTTTTTCGTCGGCGCGATCACCGGCTTCGTCTGCCTCCTGGCGTTCGCATTGCCCCCCCTTCTTCGGCTGCGTGGGGTCAGTCCGCTGCGGGTCATTCGCCGCGATCTGGCTCCGAACGATGCCTCGATGGCATTCGCTTATCTTTCGGGTCTGCTCGGCAGTCTGATTCTTCTGGTCTGGTACGCCGACTCGCTGCGGCTTGCCGGCTGGCTCGTGCTCGGGACCTTCGGGACGGTCGTCGTTCTGCTGACCGCGGCACACCTGCTGCTCCGAACGGGCCGCGTGCTTGGCATGCAGGCAGGCAGCAGCTGGCGTATCGCGCTCGCTGCCTTGCAGCGCCGCAGACGCGAAAACAGCGTGCAGATCGTCGTCTTCGGCATCGCGATCATGTTGCTGCTGATTCTCTACCTCCTGCGCACCGCTCTGCTCGAGGAGTGGCGAGCCCAGGTGCCGGAGGATGCACCAAACCACTTCGTGATGAACATCGCGCCGGACGAGGTCACGCCGTTGACCGCCATGCTCGATGAGAACACCACGGGCGCGGACAGGTTTTATCCGATGATGCGGGGTCGGATCGTTGCTGTGAACGGGTCGCCGACGCGTGATGCCGAAAGCGACGAGCGCAGCCGCCTTGGCAGCGAGCGAAACTTGAGCTGGACCTGGGAGCTTCCCGGAGGCAATCGCATCGTGGAAGGCCATTGGTGGCTCGAAGGAGAGAGCGAGCCGCAAGTGTCTCTGGACGCGACTTGGGCGGAGAGCGTGGGGCTCGGTGTCGGTGACCGCCTGGAGTTCAGTATCGTCGACCGGCGCGTGGAAGCTCGGGTCAGCAGTCTACGCACCGTGGACTGGGACAGCATGCGCCCGAACTTCTTCATTCTCGCAACGCCTTCGATGATGGAGGACATTCCCGCCACCTGGCTGACAAGCTTCCGGCTGGAAGATGACGAGAAGCAGTTTCTGACGCAGCTGTTGCGGCAGTTCCCGACTCTCTCGGTGATCGAGATCGACGAGGTCATGGCGCAGGTACAGCGGATCGTGGAACGCGTCACGCTGGCGGTTGAAGTGGTGCTGGTTCTGGTTCTGCTTGCCGGCGCTCTGGTGCTGATCGCATCGATCCAGTCGAGCATGGACGAGCGGCTGCGCGAGTTCGGACTGCTCAGGGCACTGGGGGCCGGACGCCGGCGTATTCTCGGTGCACTGGTGATCGAGTTCGCCGCTTTGGGGCTGTTCGCCGGCATACTTGCTGCGGTAGGTGCAGAGGTGACGGTGTGGTTCCTGCAGGAGCAGATCTTCCAGCTGCCGGGCCGTTTGCATCCTGGTTTGTGGCTGGGTGGCCCCATGCTCGGTGTGCTGCTCATTGGTCTGATTGGTACCGTCAGCACGTTCCGGGTGGTGAAAACACCGCCCGCAATCGTTCTCAGGGAAACGGGGTGACGCCATGTCGGTATCAGTGACGGCAGCAGCCGCGGAACGCAAACGCCTTGCCCTCCTCGGGGTAGCGGTTCTACTGGCTGTTGTCCTGATGCTGAGCTACCGCTTAGCCACGGATGCTCCGACGCCGCCGGCGACGCAGGCAGACCTGCCCGATGTTGGACCGGTACCGGAGTTCGACGCCATCGCCGACGTCGAGCAGATGAAACAGGCGTTTTTCGACTTTCTTCTGCCGGTCATCGAGGCCCAGAATCAGTGGATCGAGGATAATCGTTACTACCTCCTCGATCTGCGCGCACGCATGCAGGCGCAAGAGTCCCCGGATCGGCGAGACAAGGCGCATCTCGAGGCGCTGGCGGAGCGTTATCGGGTCGAGTTGGAAGATCCGCCGACCATCGACGACCTCGACGAGCTGCTGCTGCGGGTCGATATCGTTCCACCCTCGCTCGCGCTCGCTCAGGCAGCGGCCGAGTCCGGCTGGGGTCGCTCGCGTTTCGCCCTCGAGGGCAACAATCTGTTCGGCGAGTGGTGTTTCAGAGAAGGCTGCGGAATGATGCCTGCCCGGCGCAGGGCAGGGGCGCGTCACGAAGTGACCCTGTTCGAAAGCGTCAGTGACGCCGTGGACAGCTATTTCCGCAACCTGAACTCCCATCCCGCCTATGGGCCGATGCGGGCGCTGCGCGCTGAGGCGCGTAACGACAACGGCATGGTCATGGGCACGGATCTCGTCGACGGACTGGAGATGTACTCAGAGCGTCGTGGCGCCTATCTCGAGGAGCTGCGCACGATGATCAGAGTCAACCACCTCACCCGTTTCGATATGGCGGAGGCTGAGGGGGTGCTCGATTCCGCTGCCGTGACCGCACCGGGCGCGGCTAGAGATTGACCAGGCGGACCATGGCATCGCGCTCATGGATGTCTGCCTCAATTGCGCTGAAGTCGAACAGGTTCGTGTCCATGAGGTGAGAAGGCTGCACGTTGCGCAATGATCTCGCGATCTTCTCTACCCGCCCCGGGTGACTGCGATCCCATCCGGTGAGCATTTCCTTCACCGCGACCCGCGCAAGCTGTTCCTGACTGCCACAAAGGTTACACGGGATGATCGGATATGCACGGTGTTCGGCCCAGCGGGCGATATCCCGCTCACGGCAGTAGGCAAGGGGGCGAATGACCACGTGGCAGCCATCGTCCGATAGCAGCTTCGGCGCCATCCCGGCGAGACGGGCGCCGTGGAACATGTTCAGAAACAGCGTCTCGACGATGTCATCGGCGTGATGTCCGAGTGCGATGCGCGTGGCGCCGATGCGGCGCGCGTGTTCGTAGAGGGCACCTCTGCGCAGACGTGAGCAGACGGGGCAGAAGGTCTTGCCAGCGGGCGTGAGGCGCTTCACCACCGAATACGTATCGCGCTCGATGATGTCATAGCGGACTCCCAGCGATTCGAGATAGTCCGGAAGGACGTGCTCCGGAAACCCCGGCTGTTTCTGGTCGAGGTTGACTGCAACGAGTTCGAAGCGCACCGGTGCATTGCGCTGCAGGCTCTGCAGCATGTCGAGCAGGGTATAAGAGTCCTTGCCTCCGGAGAGGCAAACCATGACGAGGTCGCCGTCGCTGATCATGCCGTAGTCGGTGATGGCCTGACCGACGCGTCTGCGCAGACGCTTTTGAAGTTTGTTCATGTCGTACGCGCGGGAAATCGCCATCTTCCACTGTCCTCGCTCTAGCAGGTCGCAAGGCTAACACAGTGCCGGCAAGTGTCGTCGTTACGGCTCTCGCTGGTTCTCGAGCAACAGCTGCATGCTGCTGACCACCTCTGCAAGTGCCGAACTGAACTCCTCCATTGGTGCGCCGGCGAGCTGCGGTTGCCGCTCGAGTGCCTGTTCTAGGTTGCGCGCTGCAAGCCGAAGCCGTTCCGCACCGAAGCTGCCGGCGACGCCGTGCAGGTTGTGTGCGAGGCGAACTGCGCGCTCATGTCGTCCGGCGGCGAGTTCCGTCGCGAGTGCCGCGGGCGCCTCCGCATAGAGTTCAACGAACTGTTTTGCGAGCCGCGCGAACAGATCCGCATCGGAATTGTGGTGACGCATGGCCCGCTCCAGATCCATCCCCGGGAGTATGGCTGGTCGGCGACCACGTTCGGCTGAATCCGGTGTTCCGTCTCGGGATGTCTCGGACGCGTCATCTGCGTGGTCGCGACCGAGATGCCGGGCAAGGACCCGTAGCAGCGTTGCCGAAGTCAGTGGCTTGATGACGTAGTCATCGAAGCCGGCGGCCTTTGCCCTGGCGATGCTCTCATCCGCCGCATCCGCGGTGACAGCGATGATCGGCAGATTACGGCAGCGAGGGTCCGAGCGCAGGGCGCGGCAGGCGTCGATGCCGTCCATGCCGGGCATATGCAGGTCCATCAGAACCGCGTCGTATGAGCTTTCCCGTGCTGCCCTCAACGCTTCCGCTCCGGAGTCCACAGCGCGGACGCTCGCGCCCGCCTGCTTGAGAAACTCGACGGCGAGTTGTTGATTGATCCGACTGTCTTCTGCAAGCAGAACCCTGCAGCCAGAGAGATCGCTGTCGGACGAAGGCGGGGTGGCCTCGGCGTGGGGCGCCCGTGCGCCAGCAAGCGGCAAGAGCAGGCGAAAGCTGAATTCGCTACCGTGCCCGACGGCGCTCTTCACCGCGAGCTCACCGCCCATCAGAGCGACGAGTTCGTGTGAGATTGCGAGTCCCAAGCCGGTGCCGGGGCGGCGTCGGCTATGGCTCGAGTCGATCTGCTCGAAGGCCTGGAAAAGGCGTGCCTGGTCTGCATGGGAAATGCCGATGCCTGTGTCGCGAACCATGAAGACGAACTCGGCTTGGTTCTCTGCTATGGCCTCGACCCGGATCGTCAGTTCGATCTGGCCATGGTCTGTGAATTTCAGCGCATTGCCCAGGAGGTTCACCAGCACCTGGCGGATGCGACCGCTGTCGCCCACGGGCAGACGGCCTGCGAGCTTCCGCCGTAGTTCGCCCCCATGTCGACAGATGAGCTCCAGACCCTTCTGCCTGGCGCTGCTTCCAAACAGGGTTTCCATTTCAGCGAGAAGGGCAGCGAGGTCCAGGCGTTCAGCGATGAGGCGCAGGCGTCCTGCCTCGATTCGGGAGAAGTCGAGGATGTCGTTGATGAGCTGCAGCAGGGATTCTGAAGCGGTGCGCATGATCACAGCGAACTCCCGCTGCCGGGGGTCCAGGTCGGTTGCGAGCATGAGTTCGGAGAAGCCGAGAATGGCGTTCATGGGCGTGCGGATTTCGTGGCTGACGTTGGCAAGGAAGCGACTTTTGGCTTCAGTGGCCGCCTGGGCGATCTCCCGCTCGCGTTCGGCGGCCAGCCGCTGGCGCCGCTCGCTCACGTCTACCAGCGATCCTTCAATCGCCAGCGGCTCGCCCTCGTCGTTACGCAGCAGGCGGGCCGACAGGGCAAACCAGCTGCGTCTGCCATCGTTGCCGAAGCCCTCGAATTCCCGACCCTGCACCGTGCCCGTGCCGTAGAGTTCATCCTGTAGCCGTATCGCGTCGGCGGGGTCGGCCGCAACGTCGCGGGGTAGCTCGCGCACGCCAGCGAGCAGGTCGTCGACGTTGCGGTAGCCAAGTGCCTCGGCGAGCGCCAGGTTGGCTCGCTGCAAGCGGCCGTCGGGGGTGGTCCTGAAGATGCCTTCGGCAGCGTGGTCGAAGAGTGCACGGTAATCGTCGCGCGCCTTTGCCAGGGCGGCATAAAGACGCGCGTTGTCGATACCGATGGCGGCCTGGGCCGCCAGCAGACGGATGACTTCCATCTGCTTGAGATCGAAAGCGGCGTTCTGCTGCCTGCGCTCCATATAAAGGAGGCCGAGCAGACGGCCTGCGATGGTCATGGGCTCGCAGGCAATGGCGCTAGGCCTGAATTCGAGAACGTACGGATCGTCGCTGAATGCATCCGCCAGCGTCACGTCATCGAGGCTTAATTGTTCCTGGGTGCGCATAACGGACTGGATCACGCTCACCGGGACCACGCTGCTGGCGTCGAGAAGTGGACGCGGCGGTTCGAACAGCCGCCTGTCGCCATCTGCATCGGCGGCTGCAGTCACCATGGCGCGCGCGTCCTCCAGCAGGATCAGAACGCCACGTTCAGCCCTGGAGGTCTGAAGGACCAGATCCATGAGCGTGAGCAGGAGTCTGTCGAGGTGGACCTCTCCGGCAATGGTACGTGCTGCGTCGAGCAGGCCGGTCTCATCGAGCTCTCCGCTGCCAATCGGCCCCTGCTGATCGTGTTCGGCTGGCGCACGAGTTGTTTTACGTGCGGTCGCCATTGCGCTCGCTGGCAGCCTTCCCTCGGCCCCCCAGCGCAGCCTCGCTGCACGCGCGCCTTGGAGGAAATGTTCGCTTAGCGCCTCGCGACCGCAGGCTTGGCTGTAGTTCGCTGCGCGCTGCCATGCCAGCACCGCATCCGCATCGTGCTCCGCAGCCTGCGCTCGCTGGATCGCGAGGGCGTAGTCGTCAAGTGCAGTACGATCGTGTTCGTCGAGGCTGCGCAGCGCCGCGTTGATGAGCGCGATCCTGGAGCCGAGCCGAATGAGACCCCGGCGTTTCCAGCGCAACAAACGTCGTTGCGCGCGATGGGCCATTCGCAGCAGCCGACGGCGCTGCGAACGGCTGGTTCCTGCCGCGCCATCAATGCAGGCAAGCGCGAGCAGGGCATTGGCCTGGCTCCCAGCTAGTGATGGTGAGCGGGTCAGACGAGTTTCGTTTAGAGGCTCGAGTACGGACAACGCGTCATCGCTTCTGCCGTCGAGCAGATGGCGCCACCCGTTCAGAAGGATGCCATGAGCTTTGGCGGGCGAGCCTTCAGGAGCGGCCTCGAGTGTCGCATCGAAGGTCTCCGCTCGAGCCGCATCGCCACTCTGCATAACATCGATGAAGCGGGAATAGTGCCCCGTGACGTCGAGTCCTGGCGTACTGGGGTAGGGTGCCAGCGAGCGCTCGATGCGCCGCAGGTGCTCGCGGGTGGTATCCAGGTTTTCTCCGCCGAGGACGGCCGCCGAAGCGAATGCGGCGGCAGCGTGACCTGCACCTTCGAGGTCACCCGAGGCGAGCGCTTCATCGAATGCAGCAAGCAGAGGGCGCGGGCTCCACTGCCTTCGCTCCGTCCACGGTACGACCAGACTTTCGAGCATTGTCCGGGTGCGTTGGGCAGCACGCAGATAGCCATCGCGAGCGTCATCCGCTGCGAGGAGGTCGCGGGCCTTGTCCGCGAGCCTGCGTGCAAGCGCGATCTGTCCCGCCTGAATTGCGACTGTGCTTGCGCAGGCCAGTGCATAGGCCGTCTCCGGCAGGCAATGGTGTACCTTGCTGAGGTGAAGCATCGTGCGCACTGCGGCGTAGAGCTCACGTTCGCAGCGCGCATTCTGGGCGACATCGAGCAGCATTTGGCTCAGGGTCATGATGTGCGGGTCTGTCGGTCCTGGCGTTGCCGGGCGCCCATAGCGGGCGGCTGCCGCAAGCATCAAGCGGCGCGCCATGTTGTCGGGCAGCCGGGTTTCCAGAGCAATGCCGTGACGTGCGAGTTCTGCGAGCGCTACGGCCATGCCGTCCTCGATACGACCCTGGGCGAAACAGGCCCGTGCCAACATGGCGGTCATGCGCAGCCGGATGCCCGGATCCCTGGCCTGGGCTAACGCGGCACCTGAAAGCCTCTCGACCTGGTGGGGATCGGCGCACAAAAAGGCAGCGTCCAGTGCCGCGCTGGTGAGTTCCGCCATGAGTTCCGGATGACGGTTCCATGCCGATCGGCCGAGTTGACCCATGCCGGTGCGCAGAAAGCGAAATCCCCCTTGCGGTTGTCCGCTGCGCAGCGCCTCGCGGCCGGCGCGTAAATTCAATGCCGCGAGTCCGTCACTGGCGAACTGATTGGCTCCTGGCAGCGTGCTCGAGAAATTGAGCTGGGAGACTGCATCGAGAAACTGTCGTGGATTCGCATCGACACCGATGTCTTCTGACCTGGTGCACGACTCGAGCAGCAGGACGCCGATGCGCTGGTGCATGGCGCCGCGTTCATCGGAAGGAAGCTCGCGATAGATGCTGCGGTGTATGCGGCTGGCGTCGAAGCGAAGCAGCAGGGGATGGTCGTCTTCCTGGCCACCAGCATCGGCATATGCTTCCTGGGCCGGCGGGTCCGCCGCTGAAGGCGTCAGCATGTCCTCGGCAAGCGCAGGCCGCAGCGCACGAAGGGTGTCCTCGAGTGAGCGCTGCGTAAGAGACGCGAGCAGGCGTACATCGAAGCGTTCACCCATGCAGGACGCGAGTTCGAGCAGTTCCCGCGTGTCATGGGGCAGAGTCTGCAGGCGGAAGCGGACAAGGTCCGTGTCCGCCGCCAGCATCGGCGCATCTCCCGCTACGCTCCAGCCCCAGCCTGCTCCGCCTTCGGTGTAACTCACGGCGCCCGCCGTCCGCAGGGCCTCCATGGCATGGAGGATCATTGCCGGTACGCCGTCTGTCTTTTCATGCACGACGCGTGCGAGCTCGGCAACGCGTGTCGGGTCCGCGTGCAGCAGGTCAGCGATCAGTTCGGCTGTCTCGCTAGGCTCGAGATGGGGCAGCGTGATGCGATGCGACTCGGCTGCCGGCCAGAGCGGGCCGAGCGTATGGGCGGCAAGCTCCGGATCGGCCGCGGTCGCGACGACCAGCAGATGCGGCACGCCGCCCTCGCCGGTCACGAGTCCAATCAGGCGCCGTGAGTCCGGGTCCATCCACTCTGCGCCTTCGACGATCATCAGGAGGGGCGCTGATGCGTCGCTGAGAGCTTCCACGAGCTTGCGGAAGGCGCGGTCGAAACGTTGTCCGGTTTCGCGCAGGGTGGGTGAGTCGCCCTTGGTTGTGGGGTCGAGCCATGAGCGCAGTTCCGGCAGGATGCTCGCAAGCAGACTGACATCGGCGCCGAGGATCTGCTTCAGGCGGGAGCGCCAGCTCGTCCGGGAGTCTTCGGGAAGAGCCTCGAGCGTTCGGATAAGGCCCGAAAAGGCGAGCACGACCGGTGCTGCCGGAAGTGCCTGGGGGATCCGTGAGTAGCGGACTCTTACCGTCCGAAAGCCATGCGAACGGGCGCGTGCAAGGGCTGCAGCAAGCAGCGTGCTCTTGCCCACGCCTGCAGTTCCTGAAAGCAGCAGCAGGTCGCAGCTCCCGGCGGCGGCGCGTTCTATGAATTGCAGCAAGCGGCGCCGTGGCTGTTCACGGCCGTACCAGCGCCCAGGGAGGTGGTAGCGGACCCGGCCGCGAGTATGAGTCGGTGGCGGCCCGGGGTCCGTCGCAGCAGGTAGCCGCACCCGTTCGAGATCCGCAGCCAGGTGGCTGGCATCCTGATACCGGTCTTCAGGTCGTTTCTCGAGAAGTCGGGCGACGATCTCCGAGAGGGCCGGAGGCAGAGTCGCGTCGACGTCAGTAAGCTGGGGCGGTATCCGGGCAAGATGGGCATGCACCAGCTCCAGCGGATCGCTCGCGGCGAACGGTAGCTGCCCCGATATCAACTCGAAGATCGTTACCCCCAAGGCGTAAAGGTCGGCGCGGAGGTCACAGCTTCGGGCGAGGCGTCCGGTCTGCTCGGGCGCGTAGTAGGCCAGCCTGCCGTCCAGATCAGCCGGGTGTACCGGATTCCTGCTTTGGCGTGCTGCGAGCGTGACGAGTCCGAGGTTCATGATCCGCACATGCGCGAGTTCGGGCCGAATGAGCATGGCGTCTGTGCAGAGTTCTCCATGAACGAACCCGGCCCGGTGCAATTGAGCCAAGGCACGGGTCATGCTGACAGCGGCTTCGAGGCGTGCCGGCAGCGACGGACCGCTCGCCACCCAGCTGCGTAGACTCACGACGTCGTCGTCGATCATCACCAGCGTGGGCGCACCTTCATACTGTGAAAGCTCGAGTACCCGCCAGACGCCATCGAGTTCGAGCGCGGATCCGACCAGGTATTCATGGTGCAAGCGGGCCCGGTCTGCGGCATCGAAGTCGCCGCGCAGAGTCTTCAGCAGAACTGCCTTTCCATCATGATTGCGCCGGGCGCGCCGCAGGATGGTGGTCTCCGTTGCAGCGAGGACGGCCCTGGGTTGGTAGCCGCCCGGAATCGGTTCGCCGTTCACGTCAGGAGATTTCCGGCGTGAACAGGTAGCCGGTGCCATGAATGGTCGTCACCAGGCGAGCGCTGGCTGCTGTTTCTCCGAGCCTGCGCCGGAGCTGACCTACCAGCACGTCGATGTAGCGGTCGTCCGGATACCACTCCCGATTACGGATCTTCGCCATGATACGGTCCCGGCTCATGACCTCGCCGGCATGCTCGATGAACGTAAAGAGCAGCTGAAACTCGCCGGCGCTCAGCTGTTGGGATGAACCATCGGGTGCGGTGAGCTCGCGTCGGTTGAGGTCGAGGCTGTAACCGGCGAAGCTGCGGACGTGAGCGCGTTGCCGCTGATGCTGCTGGCCCTTCACGCGGCGCAGCAGATTGCGGGCGCGGCTGATCAGTTCCAGGGGATCGAAGGGTTTCGTCACGTAGTCGTCAGCGCCGGACTCGAGCCCGATGAGCTTGTCGATCTGTTCGCGCTGGCTGGTCACGAGGATGATGCCCACATCGGATATCGTTCGGATCTCGCGGGCAAGGGTGAGGCCATCTGTTCCCGGCAATCGGATGTCGAGCAGGATGATGTGCACCGGGCGTGCGAGTATGGTCTCCAGCAGTCCGGCACCGTCCTCACGAACCTCCACCTCGAATCCCGCACTCCTGAAGTGGGCCTCGAGCTGGGAGCGGGTGATCGGCTCGTCCTCGACGATGATGAGCTTGTCCGGCTCGGTCATGGTCATGATCTCGGGTGGTAGCGTCTGCTGGTGGATCCGGCGGCGGCTCTGACGTGCCCTACCGGGTAGGATTGTCGCCGCTAAGCCGGTAAACCTTAATTTAGTCCATCACCGAGAGAGCGCTGCGATGGAAATTCCTCCTGATCAGCTCAGCCCCGAGGTGCTCGATGCCATCATCGAGGAGTTCGTCACGCGGGAGGGAACCGAGTACGGCGCGAGCCCGGTCTCACTGACGACGAAGGTTGCGCAGGTAAAGCAGCAGATAAGTCGTGGCGAAGTGGTGATCAGCTTCGATCCCAAGACGGAGACCGTCGATCTCCGTCGGCGTTGCTGAACGCCGGCATGAATCAGACTTGCACGTGCTCTTGGAAAATATCTCGAAACAAATGCAATTATCAATTTTAACCATCTGATATTGCTGTTTAATCGTGTTGTCAGGCCGGGTCGATGGCTTTGGCTGACGAAACTTATGGAGGAATTCGAGCGTGATCCGGATCAAGCGAGCCTGGTTGATGGTTCTGCTGGCCGCTGCCTCGGCAGCCTGGCCGCAGGAGCGCGTATCTCTCGTCACGTCGGTCGAGAAGGTGGACACGGTAGTCGATGAACAGGGGGAGCAGCAGCAGGTGCTCAGGAGCGCAGAGCGAGTGTTTCCCGGAGACGAGCTTCGCTACACCATCACCTTCAGTAACGAGGGCGAAGACCCGATCCAGTCGGGAACGATCGTCATCGTCAACCCGATACCTGCTGCGATCGCCTATCTGCCAGGTACCGCCGGGGGAACCGGGGCCGAAGTCAGTTACTCTGTCGACGGCGGAGAATCCTGGGGAGCGGCAGGTACGCTCGTCATGATGGGGCCTGACGGCAGCCGCCGCAGCGCTGATCCGGATGCCTACACACATATTCGCTGGGCTTATCGGCCCGCGCTGGAGCCCGGCCAGGAAAGTTCGGTGTCTTTCCGCGCCCGCCTCCGGTAGCGCGCTGTGACGGCTTCCGGGAGTCGCCGCTGGGCCACGGGAACTGTCTCAGGCGCGCCGATCCGGTATCCTGCAGCGTTCTTCGACACGGGCTCTACAGAGACGAGGAGAGGACCTTGGCAGGACGGCTTCGGCAGTACGCCATGGCGACGGCGCTGGTTTTCTGGATTCTGCCTGGTTCGGGCGTCGTGCACGCAGATGACGCGGTCGACGAAGTTCGGGTCGTGGGCCAGCGCAGCCTCGCGCCGGAGTTCGAAAACGCGGGCAACCTTTCCAGCATCGATTCCGTCACCATCTCCCGCATTGGGGCAGTTCACGCCCACGAAACCATGGTCCGGGTCCCGGGCGTCTGGATTTCGCGCGGTTCCGAACAGGAACATCTGACGGCGATCCGCTCTGCGGTGCTCACTGGGCCGGGTGCCTGCGGCGCCTTCCTGCTGCAGGAGAACGGCGTGCCAATCCGTCCGGCGGGTTTCTGCAACGTCAACAATCTCTTTGAGCTGAACGTGGAGCAGGCGGAGGCGGTGGAAGTCATCCGCGGCCCGGCGAGTGCGCTTTATGGCGGTAATGCCCTGCACGGAGTGATCAACGTGGTCGCCCCTGCGGCGACGCCGCCCAGGCCCAATCGCGTCCTGCTCGAGGCGGGTCCCTGGAACTATTTCCGTGCCGGGCTGGACGTCTCGGCCGAGATCGGCGCCGGGCGGCTTCGCGCCCTGCTGCAGGCGACGAGCGCTGACGGCTGGCGTGACGACACCGGCCACGATCAGCAGAAACTGAACGTAGCCTTCGACAGCAGCGTCGGTGCCTGGGAAACGAGTACGCTCCTTGCCGCGACCCGGCTCGACCAGGACACCGGTGGCTTCGTGATCGGCGAGGATGCCTACAAGGACCCGGAGCTGCGCAGTACCAATCCCAACCCTGAGGCGTACCGCAAGGCCTGGGCGCTGCGCCTCTCCAGCGAGTGGTTGCGGCCTCTCGAGGAAGGCTCAGCGGTGGTGCTGACGCCATACCTGCGTGTGAGCGACATGGAGTTCCTGCAGCACTTCCTGCCGGGACAGCCGCTCGAGGAAAACGGCCAGTGGAGTGCAGGCATCATTGCCCGCTGGCGCAATCCCGGACCGGAGCTGTCCTGGACCGTGGGCGCCCATCTGGAGTACGCCGACACCTGGCTGGAGCAGACCCAGGATGAGCCCACAGTCGGTACGCCTTTCCTGGTCGAGACGCGCCCGCCCGGCGTGCATTACGACTACGAGGTGGAGAGCGTACTGGCGGCAGCGTTCTATGACCTGACCTGGCACGTTCATCCCGATGTGGACCTCATCCACAGCCTGCGTCTGGAAACGGTGCGCTACGACTACGCCAATCGCACACTCACCGGCAATACGCGCGACGACGGCACGCCATGCGGTTTCGGCGGCTGCCTCTATTCGCGGCCAGCTGATCGCTCCGACCGCTTCACCGACATCGCTGCGCGTGTCGGCGCGGAGTACCGCCCGGGCTACCGTACACGCGGTTGGTTGACGGCCGGCATCGGTTTCCGTGCTCCCCAGACCACGGAACTGTATCGCCTGCAGTCCGGTCAGGAAGTCACCGACCTCGAGAGCGAGTCGCTCCGCTCCCTTGAACTCGGCTTCGAAACCGGGACCGATCGGGTTGGCGCGAGCATCACGGGTTTTCTGGAGCGCAAAAAGGACGAGGTCTTGCGTGATGCCAACGGCTTCAACATCTCCGCGGGGCGTACCCGGGCCGAGGGCGTGGAACTCGACCTTAACTATCAGCCTGCCGAGCAACACCGCCTGACTCTGGCTGCGACCTGGTCGCGGCACCGCTACGATTTCTCGCGGGAGATTGCCGGTGGCGAAACGATTACCGCCGGCGACGATGTGGATACGGCACCGCGCTGGCACGGATCCGCTCAATGGTTCTGGCAACCGCGGGAAGACTTCAGCGCTGAGCTAGAGGGCGTGTATCTCGGTCGCCACTTTCTCAATGCGGAGAACAGCGCGACCTATCCAGGTCATCTGCTGTTCAACCTGCGGGCCGCGTGGCAATTCCGCGCGAATGCCTCGGTCGCGCTCAGACTCCTGAATGTGACTGATCGCAGGTACGCGGATCGCGCCGACTTCGCGTTCGGGAACTTCCGCTACTTTCCAGGCCAGCCGCGGCGTGCGCATGTGACGCTGGAGATGGAGTTCTGAGCGACCAGCATTTGGATCGGTGGCTGGTTCTGTGCAGGCCAGGCTTCGAAGGTGACGCGGCGGCAGAGATGATGCAACGCCTCGGTGACGCCGGCGGACATGGTCACGCACGTACCCGCGATGGGGCGGGTTTGCTCGAAGTCTTCCCCGGCGCCGGCGATGCCCTGGCTTGGCTGGAGGCCGACACCTTCGCTGATCCTGTGTTTCCGCGGCAGATCAGTGCGACCTCGGCAGCCGTATCAGACCTGCCGGCGGATGATCGTCTGCGACCCTTGCTCGCCTCCTGGCAGCTGCCCGTTTCTGATGCCTTGGTAGAAACAGCTGAGGGCGACGCGCATCGTGCCCTCGGCAAGCTCACGCAGCGCCTTACGGGGCCGCTCAAGGGGGTGCTGCAAGAGCGCGCTCTGTGGCGTCCGGGTGACCCTTCTGCGCCGCGCATGCACGTAACGCTGGATTCGGGGTCGCGGGCCTGGGTTGGTGCTGCGCCGCTACGTCATTCGTCGGCCTTTCCTGGTGGTATCCCACGTCTGCGGAGGCTCGGGGGCGCGCCTTCGCGTTCGGCGCTGAAGCTGGAGGAGGGTTTGCGCTGGCTCGTTGGGGAAAGTCAGCGCTATCTCGAGCTGCGCTCAGGCATGACGGCTGCGGATCTCGGTGCCGCGCCCGGCGGGTGGACCTGGGTGCTGCGGCAGTGGGGGCTCGGGGTGTTCGCAGTGGATAACGGCGCGCTCGCGCCGGGCCTGAGGGCGGATCCGGATGTGGTCCACGTGCGCGCGGACGCCTTCACCTGGGAGCCACCGCGGCCGCTCGACTGGCTGGTCTGCGACCTGGTGGACAAGCCGGCTCGAGTGGTGGAGCTGATGGCGCGCTGGCTGCGGCGGGGCTGGGCGCGGCAGGCGCTGTTCAATCTGAAGCTGCCCATGCGCCGGCGCTGGGCGGCAGTGCAGGATGCTGAGCGCCGCTTTCAGCGTACGCTCGGAGCTGAAGCGGGGCGGTTTGGCTTGCGGATGCGGCATCTCTATCACGACCGCGAGGAAGTCACGGCCTATGCGGCGCCGACGTCACGAAATTGACCGCATCGTGAAAAACGACAAGACTCGCGACCACACCGTGCACGGATGAACGCGATGGCCGACCTCGTCAGCCGCCTCAATACCCTGGCCAACCAGATCTGGAGCCTCGGGCCGGGTGCGCGCATTTCCCTTGCGGATCGGTCTGTGCGTCTGGTTGCGCACCGCGGCGCTCACGCATCGGGTGAGGCGGTGGAAAACACGCTCGAGGCCTTCGAACTGTGCCTGCAGGCCGGCGTTTGGGGTATCGAACTCGATGTCCACCTTACCCGGGATCTGGAGCCGGTGATTCACCATGATCCCCACCTCGGACGGCTGCACGGCCGACCGGATCTGACCATTGCTGAGGTCGACTTCGCGATTTTGCGCAAGGCCTGTCCTGCAGTTCCTCACCTGTCGGAGGTGGTGGAGCGCTACGGCCGCCGGATGCATCTGATGCTGGAGATCAAGGAGTCCTGGCGAGAGCGGCCGGCGGTTCCGGAGGCCGTGAGCCATGCGCTCGACACCCTGGAGCCGGAGCAGGACTTTCACCTTCTTACGCTGGTTCCGGATCACCTCGAAGGTTTTCGCGCGATTCCGCCGGCGGCCTATGTGGACGTCGCATGGCTGAACCCTGCAGAGACCATCGCCACCAACCTCAAGCTCGGTCACGGCGCTGTTTCCGGCTCGTTCATGTTTCTTGGAGCGCGCCGGCTGAACGCCTTGCGTGAGCAGGGCAAGAAGGTCGGTACCGGCTTCGTGGAGAATGTTGGTGCCCTCAGGCGCGAGGTCGCGCGCGACGTTGACTGGGTCTTTACGGACAGAGTTCTGCAACTGCAACCGCACATCGGCGGTGATCAATCACAGGAGCCATGATTCATGCGTATCAGCACCCTTTTGAGTTATGCAGGCGGATTCCGGGAGGCGGCCGAGGAAGTGGTCGCACTCGAGAAAGCCGGGCTGGACGTCGTGTGGGTGCCGGAGGCGTATTCCTTCGATGCGCCGAGCGCCATGGGCTATCTGGCTGCGCGCACCGAGCGGGTGACCATCGCCTCCGGCATCATGCCGGTGTACACCCGCACGCCGACTCTGCTGGCCATGACGGCTGCCGGCATCGACTACCTCTCGGACGGCCGCTGCATGCTCGGGATCGGCGCCTCCGGACCCCAGGTCATGGAAGGGTTCCATGGCATCCCGTACAAGGCGCCAGTGGCGCACATCCGCGAGACTATCGAAATTTGCCGTATGGTCTGGCGCCGGGAAAAGGTCGAGTACACGGGCGAGCATTTCGAGATTCCGCTGTCGAAGAACAAAGGCACCGGACTCGGCAAGGCGCTCAAGCTCATCAATCATCCGGTGCGCAACGACATTCCGATCTGTGTCGCGGCGCTCGGACCCCAGAGCGTGGCCATGACTGCCGAACTTGCGGATGCCTGGCTGCCGGCGTTCTATATGGCTGAAGGCGCGGATGACATCTGGGGTAAGGCACTGGCAGAAGGCGCAGCAAAGCGGGATCCCAATCGGCCGCCCCTGGAGGTTTTCGCCGGCGGTGCCGTGGCCATCGGCAAGGGCAAGGAACCGCTGCGCGATCGAGCGCGACCACAGATCGCGCTCTATGTTGGCGGCATGGGCGCGAAGGAGAAAAACTTCTACAACCAGATCTTCCGCAAAAACGGCTACGAACAAGAGGCGGAGCGCATTCAGGAGCTCTATCTGGCCGGCCGCAAGGACGAAGCGGAAGCTGCCATTCCCGACGACTATCTTGCGAAAGCCTCACTCATCGGTGACGAAGGCTTCGTGCGCGAACGCCTGCAGGCGCTCAAAGCTTCGGGTGTGAACGCGCTCAACGTGTCTCTCATTGGGGAGGACCGTAACGAGCGCGTGCAGCAATGCGAGAAGCTGCGCAACCTCGTCGAGACACTGTGATCGAGGTGCGCGCATGGACGTGGTGATTCTTGGGGCCAGCGATAAACCCGATCGATTCGCCAACCGGGCGCAGCGCAAACTGCGGCAACACGGTCATCGAGTCATTCCGGTCAATCCGGCCCTGAGTGAAGTGGAAGGGGTGAAGACCGTTCCGCTTGCGGAGCTTGCGTCGCGTCCGGATGTCGTTACCGTCTACCTGGGGCGCGAGCGCATGCTCCCGCTGGTCGATCAGATGGCTGCCCTCGAACCCGGGCGTGTCATCCTCAACCCCGGTGCTGACGATCTAGAAGTGGTGCGTGCGCTGCGCGAACGTGGTCTGAACGTACAAACGGCCTGTACCCTGGTGCTGCTGGATACAGGCCGTTTTGCTGACGGCTAGCGTGTGGACTTTGGTCGGTACTCAGACGGTCAGATCGAGCAACCAGACAGCGGTCAGGAAGTAGACGCCGAGACCGCTGAAGTCCTTGATCGTGGTGATGAACGGATCTGCGCCCGGTGCGTGATCCACGCCCAGCTTCAGCAGCAACCAGGGCAGCAGGAAGCCGAGCAGGCAGGCCGTCGTCACGGAGAACATCAGGGCGACGCCGACCACCACGCCGAGCA
>SLQW01000183.1 GCA_007131295.1 Pseudomonadales bacterium
GGGGGGCAAAAACGGCTTTCTAAGGACGTGGCGGGGCTCGTGCTGATTCGTAGAATGAGGACCGGATTCGAGTGACGTAACGCGCCGGCGTGCGTCGCCAGCGATAATCTCATCAAGGAGCGCAGGGCAATGGCGAAACCGATGGTTTCTGGAGCAGCGGCAGCGCTGCTCACCCTCGGCGCTGCGGTGCCACCGGCCGCTGTTTCCGACGAACATGTCGATCCAGTCGCGTTCGTCGATCAGTTCGAGGCCACCGCGGGCAAGTACGAGGGCTTCCGCCGGTCCGGCGCCAAGGGCATCTGTGCGACGGGTGAATTCGTTGGCACGCCGGAGGCGCGTGCGCTGTCCACGGCGTCGGCCTTCAGCGGCGAGCCGGTCCCGGTGATCGTGCGCTTCTCGGTGGGCGGTGCCAATCCCAGTGCTCCGGATAATGTCCGGGGTCAGCGCAACCTGGCGCTGCAGTTCGATCTGCCGGGCGGTGAGCGCTGGCAGATGGGCAACATTTCCTCGCCCGTCTTCGGCGCGTCGACGCCCCAGCAGTTGTTCGCGCTGCTCGCTTCGCGCGAGCCGGACCCGGAAACCGGTGAGGCCGATCCTGAGCGCGTCAGGGCGTTCAACGAGGCGAATCCCAACGCGTTGCTGCAGGCCCAGTACTTCGCCTCGCAGCCGGTACCAGCAAGCTATGCCAGCACCCGGTACTGGGGCGTGAGTGCCTTCGGCTTCATCAATGCCGAGGGCGCCGTGCGCTACGGCAAGTGGGTGTTCGAGCCCGAGGGTGGCGTGCAGGGGCTGACCGACGAGGAAGCCGAGGCGCTGGGGCCGGATTTTCTGTTCGATGAACTGCGTGAGCGTGTCGCCGACGGCAGCGGTGCGTTCGAGTTCAACCTTCAGCTTGCCGAGCCCGGCGACGTGATCGACGACGCCACGGTAGCGCTGCCGGACGACCGCGAGACGGTGACGCTCGGCAGGCTCGAGGTCACGTCCGTGGCCGAAGACGCCGGCGGTGAATGCCTGACCATCACCTTCAATCCCATGATCTTGCCAGAGGGCATGAAGCCCTCGGCGGATCCGATGATTCCGGCACGGGCCGCGCCCTACGCGATTTCCTTGTCCCGCCGCTTGACGGAAGGCGCCAAGCAATGACGCTTCGGGTTCAGACCCGCATCACTGGTGCGGGGTAGCGCGCGACCGTGGCATCGGATGTCAGCAGGAGCATGCCTTCACTTTCGGCCTGGGCCAGGAGGAGGCGGTCGAACGGGTCGCGGTGGATCGGCGGCAGATGGTGCACCCCCAGCGCATGGCGGCTGGTGATGGGCAGTTCCTGGTAGCCATTGTCGACCAGCCCCCGGCGCAGCAGAAACGGATCCACGCGGAAGTCGGTGCGGCCCAGGCCGGCCTTGATCGTGACCTCCCATATGCTCGCGGCGCTGAACCACGGTGTGTTGTCGGGATCGAGCAGCTTGTCCCGGGCGGGCTGCGACAGGCGATCCGGGGCGGATGCCGCCCAGAGCAGAAGCTGGGTGTCCAGAAGTAGCATCACGGCTGCGATCCGCCCTCGAATGCCTCGGCGATGCTTTCGCCGCCCATCGTGTCGAAGTCATTGGGAATGATGAAGGCGCCAGCCAGGAATCCCACGCGACGGGCCTGGGCGGGCGAGGGCGCATCGATGCCGGTGAGTTTGGCGATGGGCTGTCCCGCCTTGGCGATCACCACCGTTTCCCCCTGCGCCACGCGCGTGAGGAGGCGGGAGAGATGGGTTTTCGCTTCGTGGATGTTCACAGTGTCCATGACGGCTTCGGCCTATGCCTAAACTAAACCATATTAGTCTAGTCCGGATGAAGGTAGGCGACCAGAGATCCGAGCGGATCCTGGACGGGGTCAGACCAGGTTAGGCGCCACACGTAATCCTTTTTAATCAATGGCTTGAATTGGTCCGACCCCTTCGGGACCTTCGCCAGCGTCTCGCCAGATGCTGTCAGGGCCCGAGCAGAACCGCCGGGATGACGGCGATCCCATCCTTGCGCCGGTAGGCCTCTGGGCCCGTATTGATGACGACGGCATCGACCAGATCCGCACCCAGCTTCTCGCGCAGCCACAGCAAGTGGCGAACGTCGTCGTCGACGACGGTCCGCCCCAGCTTGACCTCGGCAGCGATCACACGCCGGTCGCTGCGCTCGATGATCAAATCCACTTCCTGACTGCCGCCGTGTAGCCGCAGGTGGCGAAGCTCGGTTTCCGCGGCCTGTGCGTACACGCGGAGACTGAGCGTCACCAGCGACTCGAACAGACGGCCGAGCAACAGTCCCGCACGTGGGATACGGGGCCCGGTCTCGACGCCCTTCAGCAACGCAGTTGCGTCAATGCCGAGCATGGCCGCGGCCAGCGCAGGATCTGCCAGGTGGTGCTTGGGTATTTGAGCCAAGCGGTTGAGGTGGTTCTGCGTTGGCAGCCAGGGCGCAACCGGATCGAGTATCCATAAGCGCTCCAACACATCGCGCCAGGGTTGCGTTGCGCTGCGCGAAGGCTTGTCGCCCTGGCCGCCAGTCGCGGCATCGCGGATGGTCTCGAAGGAAGCCGTGGTTGCCGTCGCGGCGGCGTAGGCGGCGATCCATCGGCGCAGCGTCTGCGGGCGGCGCACCTGCAGGCCCTGCTCTTCGAAGTCGGTGTCGATGATGCGGCTCAGGTAGCCGTCGAGTTGCGCGAGCAGGGCGCGTCCCCGATAGGAACGCAGTCCCGGGAGTCCCGATCGGACAATCTCGTCGACGTAATCTTCGAGCTCGATGCCGGTCCTTCCAGAGACATCGGGGCGACCGCCAGCGAGCAGGCTGCGCAGACTCACGGTGGCCGACTCGAGTCCACGCTCGGCGAGCGAGAGTGGCCTCATTCTCACGGTCACGATCCTTCCGGCGCCGGAGTGGGTCGGAGCGTTGGGCGGACTTGCCGATCCCGTCAGCAGAAACTGCGAAGGCGGGCTCCCTGCATCCACCGCGCGGCGGACCGCATCCCAGACGGCAGGCACCCGCTGCCACTCGTCGATCAACAGCGGCGGCGTGCCGCCGAGTGCCCGCGTCGGATCGGCTTCCACAATCGCTCGCTGACCGGGCTCGTCGAGTTGGTGGATGATCTTCGCTCGCCGCCGGGCGGTTTCCGTCTTCCCAACCGCTTTCGGACCTTCGAGCGCGATGGCGGGTAACTGGGGCATCAGCTCATCGAGTTCGAGATCGACCACGCGAGGCAAGTAATGTCGAGCCATGGCTGGCTGTCGCTCCCGGGGATGAGCATCGCGATCCCACCGTACCATTTCGCGGTCATATAAACTACATATACGCAGATATAAAAACTACAACTACGCAACTATTAACACTACAGTTTCGCAAGGGTCGCAGGCTCGCCCCGCTCAACCCGGGGAGTCGGTGCCCTCAAGGGACTCGTCTGGATCCGAGGCTCATTCGGGGTACCCATGTCGGGGGCCCGATGGGCGGCAGACGAGGTCAGGTGATTGAAACTACGCGAATCGACGGCTTGACCCGGCAGGCCTGCGTGATCAGAGCCGCGGTTCTGGTCGGGAAGACGATGTTCCAAGCACGTGCCAGGCGCTGCGCCCGCTCGCACAACAGCGACGCTATCGATCCGCACCCTGTATCCTTGGACTTCCGCGGGCGACGCACACCGGCAAGATGGATTACGACCACCTTTCGAGGCTCCGCCGCGACCACCCGGCCTGGCGGCTGCTGGCCGCGAACAGCGCACCGCTGATCGTGGCCTTCCTGCATCAGGCCTTCATCGCGCCCAACGTCCGGACCATGCCCGAGCAGGACCTCGCCGCGGAGTTCGACGACTACCTCTACCGGCTGCGCGAGCGCCACGGCGACGATCTCCATCCCCGCAGCGGCATGGACTACCTGAAGGACTGGGCGGCCGATGAGCGGGGCTGGCTGCGCCGCTACTATCCGCCCGACTCGGACGAGCCCCACTACGACCTCACACCCGCCGCGGAGCAGGCCCTGCAATGGCTTGCCGGGTTGGAGGACCGTTCCTTCGTCGGTGCGGAGTCGCGGCTGAAGGCGGTCTTCGATCTGCTGCGGGAGATCGAGCATGGCACCGAGACTGATGCGCAGACGCGGATCGAGGCGTTGGAGCAGCGCCGGGCCGCGATCGATGCCGAGATCGCAGCGGTCCGTGAGGGGCGCATGACCTTCATGGACGACACCCGGTTGCGTGAACGCTTCCTCCAGGCAGTCGACACGGCCCGGGCGCTGCTAGGGGACTTCCGGCAGGTGGAGCAGAACTTCCGCGATCTCGATCGCCGGGTTCGCGAGCGCGTCGCCGGTTGGGAGGGCAGCCGCGCGGACGTGCTCGATGAGGTCTTCGGCCAGCGCGACAGCATCGCGGACTCGGATCAGGGGCGCAGCTTCCGTGCGTTCTGGGACTTTCTGATGTCGCCGGGACACCAGGAGGAGCTGAGCGGGATGCTCGAGAGCATTCTGGAGCTGGAGCCCATCGCCAAGCTCTCCCCGGACCCGCGCCTGCGCCGCATCCACCACGATTGGATGGCTGCGGGCGAGGTGACCCAGCGCACGGTGGCCCGCCTCTCGGAACAATTGCGCCGCTACCTGGACGATCAGGCCTGGCTGGAGAACCGCCGCATCATGGAGGTCCTGCGCGAGCTGGAGCGCCATGCCATCGCCGTGCGCGATGCGCCACCACAGACCCTGGTGGCGCTGGACGAACCGGCACCGAAGGTCGAGCTGCCGATGGACCGGCCCCTCTTCAGCGTGCCGCTGACGGCCGTGCTCGACTCCGCTCGCCCCGAGGACCAGGATGCCGACATCGATCCGAGTGCCCTCTTCGAGCAGGTCTACATCGACCGGGAGCGACTGCGCGCACGCATGCGCCGGGCGCTGCAGACGCGCCGCAGCGTCACCCTGGCGGAACTGTTGGAGGAGGCGCCGCTGGAGCAGGGTCTCGCGGAGTTGATCGCCTGGCTGAGTCTGGCGACGGGCGAAGGTCTCGGCGTGATCGACGAGGGCCGCTCCCACACCGTGGAATGGACCGATGACAGCGGCCGGCAGCGCCGGGCGACGTTGCCGGTGGTGATCTTCACTGGGCAGAACGCCGCATGACTGAAGCACACGGCGAAGAAACTGACACCGGGATCTCGCTGCCCCTGATCGCCCTGTTCAAGGGCGTGGTGTACGCGGATGCTCAGCCGCAGCTCTGGCAGACGCTGTTGCGCCTGCAGGCCCGCGTGCGGGATTACGTGGCCGTCGTCGGGCTGGAACTCATGCTTGACGAGACGGAGGGCTGTGCCTACCTGCGCCAGCGGCCGTCGGCGGAAGACGAAGACGATCTGCCCAGACTGGTCCCGCGGCGGCAGCTCAGTTATCCCGTCAGCCTGATGCTGGCCCTGCTGCGCCGGAAGCTCGCCGAGCACGATGCGGCGGGCGGGGCGGCGCGCCTGGTCCTCACCCGCGACGAGATCGTCGAGATGATTCGCTTCTTCCTGCCGGAGACCGGCGACGAGGCCCGCCTGGTCCAGCGCATCGACACCCACATCAATCGGACCATCGAGCTCGGCTTCCTGCGCCGCCTGCGCGGGCAGGAGGACCGCTTCGAGATCCGTCGCATCATCAAGAGCTTCGTCGACGCCCAGTGGCTGTCCGAGTTCAATGCCCGTCTCGCGGAGTACCATGCTCACGCAACCGGCGAGGCCGGCACCGACTCCGTGGCCGAATCGCAAGGAGAGGCTGACCGCAGTGAATGACCAGGGCCAGGCATTACCATTGGACTTCGCGTCCGCGGACACCCGCGCCGGATTCCGCCTGCAGCGCTGCGAAGTCTACAACTGGGGGACGTTCGACGGCCGCGTCTGGAGCCTGCGCCCCGAAGGGCACAACGGTTTGCTCACCGGAGACATCGGGTCGGGCAAGTCCACGCTGGTGGACGCGATCAGCACCCTCCTGGTCCCGGCCCAGCGCATCACCTACAACAAGGCTGCCGGTGCCGACGCCCGGGAGCGCTCGCTGCGCTCCTATGTTCTCGGCCATTACCGCGCCGAGCGCGGTGACGACGGGCGGGCCGTCCGAGCCGTGGCGCTGCGCGATCATCACAGCTACTCCGTGATACTCGGCCACTTCTACAACGAGTCGCTGCAGCAGCACGTCACACTGGCGCAGGTGTTCTGGATCCGCGATACCAAGGGGCAGCCGGACCGGTTCTATGTCGTTGCCGACTGCCCCCTCGGCATCGCCACGGACTTCGCCGATTTCGGCAGTGACATCGGCGCGCTGCGCCGGCGCCTGCGCAAGGCCGAGCAGGTGGAGGTGTTCGAGTCCTTCCCGCCATACGGCAAGGCCTTCCGCCGTCGCTTCGGTATCGCCGGCGACCAGGCCATGGAGCTGTTCAACCAGACAGTGTCGCTGAAATCGGTGGGCAACCTCACCGAGTTCGTGCGCGACCACATGCTCGAGCCCTTCGCCGTGGACGAACGGATCGAGCACCTCATCGGGCATTTCGACGACCTCGATCGCGCCCATCAGGCCGTGGTCGATGCCCGCGAGCAGGTGGAGGCACTGACCCCGCTGATTCATGACGCGGATCAGTTCGATGCCAGTGAACAGAAGGTCGTGGCGTTGCGCTCCTGCCGGGATGCGCTGCAGGCCTACTTCGCCGGCCTCCGGGCTGCGCTGCTCGAGGAGCGCATCGCGCGCATCGACCGTGAGGTCGTCCACCTCGACGCCAGGGTGAGCGGCTTCGAGCAGAAGCGGGCGAGCCAGGCCGAACGCCGCGACGATCTGCGCCAGGCCATTGCCGCCAGTGGCGGCGACCGCATCGAGAAGTTGAAGCGCGACGTCGCCGGGCTGCAGCAGGAGCAGGACAAACGCCGCGCCAGCGCCCATGACTACCGCACCCTGATCGAGGCTCTCGACTGGCCGAAGCCGGCAGACGAAGCGGGCTTTCTCGAGAACCAGGAGCGCGCGCAGCGGGAGGCGGAAGGGCTCGCTGAACGGCGCGGCGAATTGCAGAACGCCCGGACGGATGCAGAGGTCGAGCTCCGCGAGCTGAAGTCGCGGCACGACACTCTGGAGACCGAGCTGACCTCCCTGCGTCAGCGCCGCTCGAATCTGCCGTCCGTGCTGCTCGCCGTCCGCGAACGCCTGTGCCAGGACCTCGGCATGGTGGAGGAGGGGTTGCCGTTTGCGGGCGAACTGATCCAGGTTCACGAGCGTGAGCGGGACTGGGAAGGGGCGATCGAGCGCCTGCTGCACAACTTCGGCCAGTCGCTTCTGGTTCCCGATGAGCACTATTCGGCGGTCGCTTCCTGGGTCGATCGCACCCATCTGCGCGGGCGCCTCGTTTACTACCGCGTCCGCAGCCCGCGCAGTCAGACGCTCCCCGAACTGCCGCCCGATGCCCTGGCGCGCAAGCTCGTCATCCGTCCCGACTCCGAGCACTATCCCTGGCTCGAACAGGAGCTGGCCCGGCGCTTCGACCATGCCTGCTGCGATGACCTGGAACAGTTCCGGCGGGAACGGCGGGCGATCACGCGAGCAGGGCAGATCAAGGGCGGTGGCGAACGGCATGAGAAGGACGACCGGCACCGCATCGACGATCGCGCCCGCTACATTCTCGGCTGGAGCAACGAAGCCAAGATCGCCACCCTCGAGCAGGAGGCATCAGCGCTCGAACGACGGATGCAGGAGGTCGCCCGGCGAGTGGCCATGCATCAGGAGCAGCAGCGCGCGCTGGACACTTACACCAGTCGGCTCTTCAAGCTCCAGGCCTACACCGAGTTCCGCCAGCTCGACTGGCAGGCGCTGGTCATCGAGATCGATCGCCTGGAGGCGGAGCGCCGGGCGCTGGAGTCAGAGTCCGACACCCTGCGCACGCTGCAGCGTCAGCTCGATGAGCTCGAAGGCGAGATCCGCGAGACGGCGGAGGCATTGGATGCGGCCAAGGAGGAGCGGACCACGGCCAGAAACAGGCGCGAGATGGCAGGCTCGATGCTCGCAACCGATCGGGCGACCCTTGCGCAGGCAGCCCCCGAGGTCCGTGAGCGGGACTTTCCCCGTCTCGACGGCATGCGTGACGAAGCCCTCGGCAGTCACCGCCTCACGGTGGAGTCCGCGGACAATCGCCAGCAGGACTTCCGTCAGTGGCTGCAGGATAAGATCGATGCCGAGGACAAGCGCATTGCGCGCCTGCGTGAGCGCATCGTCGATGCCATGCGCCGTTACCAGAACGCCTGGCCGCAGCAGACCGCCGAGGTGGACTGCAGCATGGAGGCGATCGGCGAGTATCGCACCATGCTGCACCAGCTCGAGCGGGACGATCTGCCCCGTTTCGAAGCCCGGTTCAAGGAGCTTCTGAACGAGAACACCATTCGTGAGGTGGCCGGCTTCCAGGCCCAGCTCAACCGGGAGCGCGAGCAGATCCGTGAGCGGATCGACGTCATCAATCGCTCGTTGACGAGCATCGACTACAACCCGAACCGCTACATCAAGCTGCTGGCCGAGCCCAGCACGGACGTGGACGTTCGCGAGTTTCGCCAGGAGCTTCGCGCCTGCACCGAAGGGGTGATCGGTGGGGACGACACCTACACGGAGTCGAAGTTTCTCCAGGTGCGCGCCATCATCGAGCGCCTGCGCGGCCGCGAAGGCACCAGCGACCTGGACCGGCGCTGGCGACGCAAGGTCACGGACGTTCGCAACTGGTTCGTGTTCTCCGCCTCGGAGCGCTGGCGCGAGGACGATGTCGAGTACGAGCACTACAGCGATTCAGGTGGCAAGTCGGGTGGGCAGAAGGAGAAGCTCGCCTACACGGTCCTCGCCGCCAGCCTCGCCTACCAGTTTGGACTCGAACAGAGCGAGCGGCGTGCCCGGTCGTTCCGCTTCGTGGTGATCGACGAGGCCTTCGGTCGTGGCTCCGACGAGTCGGCGCGCTACGGCCTGGAACTCTTCGACCGCCTCGGCCTGCAGCTCCTGATCGTCACGCCGCTGCAGAAGATCCACATCATCGAGCCTTATGTCGCCAGCGTCGGCTTCGTCCACAACGATGGCCGCCAGTCGCTGATGCGCAACCTGACGATCGAGGAGTACCGTGCCGAGCAGGAGGCGCGTTCACTCATCCGGGTCGAATCCTGAGCGTGACGCAGGCCGATGTCTGACTGGACCGACGCGGACGACATCCATGCCTGGCTGCAAAGGCGCTGGAGTGCGGGGGAGATCCTCGCGCCACGGATAACGGGCGATGATCCCTATCCGCTGGAGCTGCGTCTGCGGCGGCCGAAAGCGGCGGACGTCGCCGACCGCTTCGGTGAGGTCATGGACTGGGTGCGTGCGCTGCAGGCTGCTGACCGATCCGCACTCGGGCATGGCTATGACCTGCGTTTCGAGACCCGGAACAGCCGCATCCAGGGCGAGTATCGCATCCCGGTGGCTGCCACCGTCCCGACTGAAGCCGATGCCCTGCGCCTGCTGCGCCGTGGCGCCGATGCGGAACGGTTTCAGCGCGCCGCCGAGGCCACGCTGGCGCGCTTTCCTGAATTGCGCGCGTGGATCGCTAGGCGTCCGCTGCAGCTCCTCGAGCATGCCGATGCCTGGGAGCGCATCCTGGCCGTGCTCGACTGGTTCCAGCGGCATCCCCGCCCCGGGCTCTATCTGCGCCAACTCGAGATTCCCGGGGTCGACTCGAAGTTCATCGAACGACGCCGGGGCCTGCTGACGGAACTGCTCGACGCGGTTCTGCCACCGGATGCGATCGATCCCCGCGCTGCGGGTACGAGTGCCTTCGCCCGTCGGTATGGCTTGCGTACGGACCGCCGCCTGATCCGCTTTCGCATCCTCGACCCCGACTTCCTGCTCGGAGGACTCTCGGACCTTTCCGTGCTTCCGGAGGAGTTCGCCCGCCTCGCGCTGCCCGTCGAACGCGTGTTCGTCACCGAGAACCGCATCAACGGACTCGCCTTCCCGGACTGTCCGCGCAGCATCGTGATCTTCGGGCTCGGCTATGGACTCGATGCCCTGGGCGACGCTGCCTGGTTGCATGACGTGGAGATCGTCTACTGGGGCGACATCGACACCCACGGCTTCGGCATCCTCAATCGCTTCCGGGCCACCTTCCCCGAGGCGCGCTCGATGTTGATGGACCGGGCCACACTGCTCGCCCATCGTGAGCTGTGGGGGCAGGAAGACGCGGACAAGCGCTATCAGGGCGAACCGACCCGGCTCACCGCGGAGGAACGGGCGCTGTATGAGGATCTCGCCTGCGACCGCTTTGGCGAGCGCGTCCGCCTCGAACAGGAGCGGGTGAGTTTCGGCGCTCTGCGCGCAGCACTCCCCGACTGATTGCAACGGCCGGCCTGCGCTGCGCAGCTTATCGGGGTCAGACCAGGTGAACTGCATGAAGCGACGCGAATCGAGCGCCTGAAGCGCTCGAGCTCTCGAATCGTCGCGAATCAACAAGTTGAATTGGTCCGACCCCAGAGAGGTATTGACAAACTTTGCCAAGGTTCCCCAGGATGAATCTGTGGAGGTGACCAGCATGACCACGATGAACGTGTCACTGCCTGAGGCGATGAAGCGCTGGGTGGAGCGGCAGGCTCGAAGTGGGCGTTACGGCAATGCCAGTGATTACGTCCGAGACCTGATCCGTCGCGACCAGGAGCGTGAAGCGAAGATCGCGCACATGCAGGCGATGGTCGACGAGGCCATCGCCAGCGGTCCCGGTGACGCCTCGATGGCGGAACTCGCGGAGCAGGCCAGACGCAAGGCCAGCGGCTGACGGCTCGATGCCGTACCGGCTCAGTCGGAAAGCTGAGGAAGACGTCATCGACATTTTCCTGGCCGGCGCCAGGGAGCTCGGTCTGCCGCAGGCGGGGCGCTACCATGAACTTCTCGGCGCAGCTTTTGAATTCCTGGCGTCGAATCCATTCACGGCCCGGGAGCGAATGGAAATCACGCCCCCGGTCAGGGTGCATCCAGTGGGCGCTCATCTGATCATCTATACGCTGAATGTGGATGGCGAAGTGTTCATTCTTCGCGTCCGCCATGGGCACGAGGATTGGATCTGAGTCCATCGCGGATGGGTCGGACTCGCCCGGCTCAACCCGGAGGAGCGGGCGCTCTTCGAGGATCTCGCCTGGGTCCAGATCTGGCCTGTTCGGGGTCAGACTAGGTTAAGTCGTTGAAATGGCGCAAAGCTCCCGCTTAAACCAGCAGTATTACGCCCTTAGGACCGCGTTTTCTCTGAGAAAAACGGCAGTCTAAGGAGACAAGCGCGAGAAGGACCACTGGTACATGTGAGATGCTGCACGGTGGCTTAGAGGCGCGTTTTTGCGCTCGAAAGCATTCTTTTAAGCCTTTGGAATGGTCGGCCTAAGACCTGGATCCCCTGTAAATCAACAGGTTGAGTTAGTCTCACCCCCTACTGTCCTAGGTGGCGTATCGGGAACCCGGCTCGCTTGGGTAATCTAACTGGGCTGCCGATGCACCGGCTTTGGAACAGGGCGATTGCCTGGTCGTGGGTAGTCCCGCGGCGCGAAGCTCGAAGGAAGCGCTCCTGCGGTCGTGCGCATCACCTATTGATTGTGCCCTGGACGGATACAAATGACGGAAACGACTGAAGGTCCGCTTTCTAAGCAGCCCCCCGAGCCCAAGCATGAACTCCATCAGGAACTGCCGGTCGACCACCCCGACCCGCTGTTCCGCTGGCTACACGTGGTCATACGCTTCGGGATTCGTGTCCTCGCGGTGCTTATGGTGGCGGTCATCCTCTGGGGCGTGGCCGATGTCGTCTACATCATCTATACGCGCCTGCTGACTACCCCGGTGCTCCTCCTGGACATCAACGACATCTTCTACACCTTCGGCGCCTTCATGGCGGTGCTGATTGCGGTGGAGATCTTCATCAACATCCGCCTCTACCTCGGCACCAATGTCTTCCCGGTGCAACTCGTGGTAGCGACTGCCTTGATGGCCATTGCCCGGAAGGTGATCGTACTGGACTTCGATGTGGTTTCTGCCGAGTACATGCTAGGCATCGCTGCAACCACGCTCGCGCTCGGTGTCACCTACTGGCTGCTGCGACAGGGAACGAAGACGCCCAAGTGGAGCGACTGACTTCATCGGTTGCAGTCAGGGACAGGTTGTCGCGCCAGGCGTCGCGCGCCGGCGCCCTTTGGCTCTGAGGCGTCTGTCAGGCTGGCACCGCTTCGAAGGCATCGCTGATGGTCTGCAGTAGCCAGTCCACCTCGGCGCGGTTGATGACCAGCGGTGGTGCCAGGCGCAGCGTGTGTTTGTGGGTCTCCTTGCACAGCACGCCTGCCCGCATCAGCGCTTCGCTGTAGGCGCGCGCACCCTTACCGGAGGGATGCAGTTCGATTGCCAGCATCAGACCGCGGCCGCGCACCTCCTTGATCCCGGGGTGGCGCAGCGATCGCAAGGATTCGAGTATGTACTCACCCTGCACGCGCGCGTTCTCGATCATCCCCTCTTCGATCAGCACTCGCAGTGCCGCGCGGGCGATGGCGCAGGCCAGCGGATTGCCGCCGAAGGTGCTGCCGTGGTTGCCGGGCTTGAGAACGCCGAGAACCTCGGTGTTAGAGAGCACGGCCGACATGGGGTAGAAGCCGCCGGAAAGTGCCTTGCCCACCAGGGTGACATCAGCCTCTACGCCCTCGTGCTCCTCGGCGAAGAGCTTGCCGGTACGGCCGAGTCCGGTCTGGATTTCGTCGAGAATGAGCATGATTTCGTGGCGGCTGCAGATCTCGCGAACCGAACGCAGATAGCCGTCAGGAGGAATGATGACGCCGGCCTCGCCCTGGATCGGCTCGATCAGGCAGGCCACCGTATTCGGCGTGATGGCGGCTTCTAGCGCCATGGCATCGCCGTAGGGGACGCAGCGAAACCCCGGCGCGAAGGGGCCGAAGCCGGCACGTGCCCCGGGGTCGGTGCTGAAGCCGACGATGGTGATCGTCCGGCCATGAAAGCCGTTCTCGCAGACGATGATCTCGGCTGCGTTGTCGACGACGCCCTTTTCCTCGTAGCCCCACTTGCGCACGGCCTTGATCGCCGTCTCAACCGCCTCGGCGCCGCTGTTCATGGGCAGGACCTTGTGGGATCGCGTCAGGGCGCAGATCTCCTCGTAGAACAGCGGCAGCTGGTCGTTGCGGAAAGCGCGTGAGGTAAGCGTGAGGCGATCAGCCTGATCCGAGAGCGCCTTGCGGATGACAGGGTGGCAATGACCCTGGTTCACCGCCGAGTAGGCGGCAAGGCAATCCAGGTAACGCTTGCCGTCCACATCCCAGACCCAGACGCCTTCACCGCGCGTCAGCACTACGTCGAGCGGGTGGTAGTTGTGCGCGCCGAGGCGGGACTCTATCTCGATCAGCTCGGCGGTGGATCGTTGCTGCCCGGCCATGCTGTCCCCCGTAGATGCCTGCCGTACGACTACAGCATTGCCGGGCACCCTCGATCAAGGCGCGCCAGCGCCACTCCTTTGCGGGCGCGGTCAAGGTCGCTCGCCCCTGGGTTCCTGAAACGGCCCGTGTTGCTTGGCGAAAGCTGGCCTGAAAGCCAGCTTAGACCCTCGTTTTTGGCCCCAAAATGGTGGCGCTAAGCTTTGGATTTCGTCAGTTTAAGCGGCCAACCCTCGTTAAATCAGAGGGTTAGCCTGGTCTGACCCCCTAGCGGGTCCATTGGACCTGGAAGGCGACCTGGCGGCGCGGGCCCCAGCCCTGGAATCCGCCGCCGCCGAGGACCAGGATCTGCTCGCGGTAGGTTTTGTCGAACAGGTTCTTGCCGGTCAGCGAGAAGCTGAGCATGTCGCCGCCCGCGAGCTGCCACTGGTAGCTGAGGCGGGCGTCCACCAGGGTGTAGCGCTTCTCGAAGATGGGCGTGGGGCCGACGAAGCCGATGATGAAGTCGTCCTGGGTCCGCGAGGTGATGCTGGCCTGGAACGGGTTGCCCATGATCGGCCGGTCCCAGACCAGCGTCGCCGAGAAATTCCAGTCCGGTACGAACGCCACCGGCGCGGCCGGGAACAGCTCGCTCGGGCAGTTGTTCGGGAACAGGTCCGGATTGGCGGCGGGATTGCAGGCGGTCCCGTCCGGATTGAACGGCGTGTTGAGCGAACTCTCGGTGAAGGCTTTGCGCTCGGCGTCCTGCCACCCGCCCGCGAACAGCAGCGAGAACTCGTTGGTGAGCGCGATGATCGCCTCGGCCTCGAATCCATAGATTTCGGTCTTGTCGGAATTGAGGATGAGCGTGTTCGTCCCCGGCTGCTCGGCCGTCGTTAGAACGGAACTGAACTGGCCGTTGTCGAGCCGGGTGTAGAACGCGGCCAGATTCAGCCGTACGCGGCCGTCGAACAGATCGTTCTTGCTGCCGATCTCCCAAGCGTCCACTTCTTCCGGCTCGTAGGTGAGCCGCGCCGGGTCGGTGCCGCGGATGCTGAAGCCGCCGGAGCGGAAGCCCTGCGAGAACGAGGCGTAGACCATGTTGTCGTCGGTGATCTGCCAGCTTGCGGTAAGGTTGAAGATGGTGTCGCTCCAGCTGTCGGAGTCGCGGATCGGGAAGCCTGGAAATACGCCCCCGAGTCGTTCCGTTGGCGGCAGGATGGGCTGGCCGAGTTCGTCCACGGGGCCGCCCGTGGGCGGTGCGCCATCGCCGAACTGGGTGCGGAATTTTTTCTTGTCGCGCAGGTAGCGCACGCCGGCGCTCAGCTCGATGTCTTCGGTGACGTTCCAGTTCAAAGCGCCAAAGACGGCGTACGACTCGACCTCCTCGCCGCTCTCCTGAAACGCGAAGATCGGCCCCAGCTGGCACAGGGCGCCGCCGATGTCAGGGTCGGGATTGGGCAGGAAGCCGATCTCGGGTAGGCACAAGGGCAGGCCGAATGCTTCCGGCGGCAGCTGCAGGATCTGGTTCGTGCCCTGGCGGAAGTCGAGATCGGTCTTCCAGTAGAAGCCACCCACGGTGTAGTGGAGATCGGGGCGGAGTTCACCGCTCAAGCGCACTTCCTGGGAGAACTGTTCGTACTCCTGGTCGCGCAGCGTATGGAGCTGGGCCAGCGGGAAGGCGCTGCTGAAGCGGGTGGAGCCGTCGAAGTCCTGGCGCACCACGTCGTCGGCGCTGACGTAGGCGGTGATGGAGTTCAGGACGCCGAAGCCGAGATCGACGTCGATGTTGAGCCCGACGGAATCCACGTCGTAGCGCTGGAATTCGTTCATGTTCGCTTCGTTACGAAACGGTGTGTCGCCGTTGTACAGCGGGTCCTGGGGCGGAATGTCGCCGCGATCGCGGATGCGGTCGTAGGTCAGCACCGCGTTCACGTGTTCCGTCGGTGCCCAGCGCAGTGCCAGCGTCGCAGCCTGATAGTCGATGTCGCCGACGCGGCCACCGCGGGTGACGTTGCGGTAGAAGCCATCGCGCTCCTTGATGATGCCGCCGATCTTCAGGGCGAGCTGGTCGTCGATCAGCGGTACGTTCAGGCGCGCCTTCACCTCCCGTTCGTTGAAGCTGCCGACCTGGCCTGCGACCGCGCCGCCCCAGTCGTTGAATTCAGGCTGCGTACGCTGGACGACGATGGTGCCGCCAGTGGTGTTCTTGCCGAACAGTACGCCCTGCGGGCCGCGGTTCACCTCGAGGTGGGAGACGTCGAACATGTCGATGAGCTGGCCGGTGTTCGTGCCCTGGAACACGCCATCGACGATGACGCCTACCGCCGGTGACTGGGTTTTCTCGATGTCCGCATAACCGAGGCCGCGAACGAAGATCGCACCGGCGCTCGGGCCGGCAGTGTTCATGCCGATGCGCACGTTCGGCACCATGGCGTCGAGGTCACGCAGGGTGCGCGGCGCCATCCGTTCGAGTTCCTCGGGCCCGTATGCGGTTACGGCCACGGGCACCGATTGCTGGGTTTCCTCGAGACGCCGGGACGTGACGAGAATCTCGTCGATGACGCGACTAGCCGTGGGTTGCTGCGCGGCGGCGGGCGGGGCCGCGGTCAGCAAACAGAACAGGACACATGCACCCGCAGGGGCGCAGACGGTGTGGCGCAGCATGATCTCTCCTCCCCGTTACGGACGTTCGACCCGCTCGCCGTTACGGTCGGCGGGCCTTTTTGCGTCCGGGCGCGAGAGCTCCTCGCGCTACTTGAACGGTCAACAAGTGCGGCTGTGCTGTCCAAGAACGAATGGCAGCAAACGGTGTGCTTTAAATGCGAAAAGTGAATTTATAGGTGGTTTCGCAGGTTGCGCGTAGCTTGATCCGATCGCTGCCGATTTGACCGCAGCCAGTGGAGTAGACCAAGATAGCGGACGGACGCGACCGTCCGCTAAATCCGATTCGGCATTCCCCACGCGCGTTCATCCACGCTGCGGCGCTATGCACAGCGATGCGGCGATGAGGCCTGCCCCAGGAGAAGTGCAGATGACTACCTCGGGACGGCCCCGCGGTCGCCCGCGTGACCCCGTAGCCCAGGCCGAGCGCGAAGATGCGCTGCTCGCGGCGGCAACGACGATCTTCGCCGAACACGGCTTCCGTCAGACCGACGTGCAGTGGGTCGCCGATGCGCTCGGCGTCGGCAAGGGCACGGTCTATCGGCGCTTCGCCAGCAAAGAGGCGCTGTTTCTGGCCGCGGTAGACCGGGGCATGCGGCATCTCATTGCCGGCATCAACGAGGGGCTCGAAGGCATCGATGATCCGATCGCGATCATCGCCGAGAGCGTTCGCCTTTATCTGGCGTTCTTCGACGCCCACCCGGAGGTACTGGAGCTGATCATTCAGGAGCGTGCCGAGTTCAAGGATCGCAGTAAGCCCACCTACTTCGTCCATCGCGACGCCAACATCGACCCCTGGCGTGCGCTCGTGGCGCAACTGGTAGCCGATGGGCGCGTACGCGATCTTCAGGTGGATACGGTTCTCGACGTCCTCAGCCATACCCTCTACGGGACCATCTTCACCGATCACTTCGACCGCTGCGGCCGCAGTTTCGCGAGCCGGGCGGATGAGATTCTCGACGTCCTGTTCCACGGGATGCTGACGGAGCCAGGTTCGTGATTCGCCGCAGCTCGCAGTTGGTCATGCTGGGTTTTGCAGTGCTTCTGCTCGCCGCATGTGAACAGGAGGACGATGGTCCCCGCGAACGGCCGGCCGTGACGGTGGACGTGGAAACGGTGCTGGAGCTGGACCTCGAAGACACCGTCCGCGGTTTCGGCAGTCTGCGGGCAAGCGAACAGGTGGTCCTGCGGCCTGAAGTGGCGGGTCGCGTGCTTACCGTACATTTCCGGGAAGGCAGTGAGGTATCGGCGGGAACGCTGATGTTCGAACTCGATGGCGAAAAGCTCGCGCAGCAGCGGGCGGCGCGAGCGGCGGCGCTGCGCCAGGCGGAAGTGCGCCTGGCCGAGGCGGAACGGCAGCTCGCGCGGCAGCGGGAGTTGCGGCGCCGCGATCTCAGCTCTGAAGAGGCCCTCGATCAGGCCCGCACGGAACAGGAGGGCGCCGAAGCGGAACGGGACCGGCTGCAGGCGGAACTGGCGCTTATCGACGTGCAGCTGGCAGACACGCGCATCGAGGCGCCGTTCGACGGTGCCGTATCCGAGCGGCTGGTCGACCGCGGCGCCTTCGTGGCAGTGGGCGAGGCACTCGCTCGGCTCTATCGAGTGACGCCGCTCGAGGTTAGCTTCACCCTGCCGGAGCGATATCTGCGTCGCATCGAAGAAGGGCAGCGGGTGAGCCTGCGTACGGTCGCTGATCCCGATTCGAACTTCGAGGGTGAGATCAGCTTCATCGTAACCGGCCATACGAAGACGTCCTTCTGACGGCCGAACTCCGACCGTAGTCTCCCTGCCATCGAGATCGATCAGGCAGAGGAGTTCACCCATGAGCAAACAACGTCGGCCGCGCCACAAC
>SLQW01000081.1 GCA_007131295.1 Pseudomonadales bacterium
TCGACCGCTCGCGATCCAAAGTCGCTGCGAAATGCACGCAATTGAACAGCCATAGGGGTTCGATCGTTCCGTCGTGCAAAGTCAGTCTGGCAGGCAGAAGCTCACCGTATTGCCCGAATACTGGCTCGAACAGGCTTTTGGTGCTGTCGGGCATGGCGACAAAACCGCCGTGCATCCACAGGAAGCCGCCCATGACCGGTGGAGGCCTCTTGTTGTTCGTCAATATCAGGTCTGGCGCACTCCAGATATCAGACAGCGGCTGGCCTTGGCCAGGGAGATCACCCAGCGGCTGGCCTCGGCCCGGACGATCACCAATCAACGATCGCAGTTGAAGCAGGAAATCGATGGAGGCAAAACTCACCGCCATCCACGGTTTGCCGTCATCTCTATTTTTTCCAGGCCCAATCCGATAGATCTTTGGCAACATCGAGGGCACGTTTCCTCGCCTCCTCCGAGCATCCGTTGTCATCATGGCGCTACTGGAATCTGACCGCTGGTCAGTTCTTGGGCCATGCTTAGAAGCTCCGCTCGCACGACTGCGCAGCTGTGTCACAAGGGGAAATGATGCTGTGTGGCCGGAAGGAGGAGCCGGCCTGCCGCGAGATAACCGGGGAGGGAGAGAGCAGACACCCCGCGACAGGCCGGACTCGGTGCCTGGAGCCGGGGAGAGACGGCCGGCGCCAGGCTTGCTCGATCGGTCCACCCGAGGGGACGCAGAGGAAGATCCGATCGCACTTGTCCCAATGCATCACCCGTGCCAGGTCCTCCGCTGATCGTGGAAAAGGCCTCACATTCGAGGTTTCATGGGGCCTTGCGCGCAAGTGAGCAAAATCCGCCGCTATCTTCGACCGGAATGTGTGCGGCTGATCCTGGTCGATCCTGGCGCATAGGCTCGTTTCGGCACCAGCCTGGTGCGCAGCGCTCGCGTGCAGAACCATAAGTGGCAGCTTGGAGCGGACGTTCTGCTGCGGAGGACGTAAACTCAATTCATGTCGTCACGCTCCAGTCAGGTTCGTCCAGCGCGCGCCAGCCATGGGGCAACCACGCCCGATGCGCATCTGATCGACGCCTATCTCGACGACCTCTGGCTCGAACGCGGCCTATCCGAGCACACCCTGGCGGCCTACCGCCGGGATCTCGTGAGCCTGGCGGGCTGGTTGGGTCCGAGCCGGGCACTCGCGCGGGCGAGCCGCGCCGATCTGTTCGAGTTTCTCTCCGATCGCTACCGTCGCGGCTACAGCCCGCGCTCCACCGCGCGCCTGCTGTCCTGCCTGCGCAGCTACTTCCGCTGGCAGCTGCAGCGCGGCCACAGCGGCGAGGACCCGACGCTCGATCTGTCGTCGCCGAAACTCGGCCGCCCTCTGCCAGGGACGCTCAGCGAGGCTCAGGTGGAGGCGCTGCTGGCGGCGCCCGACACGGACACCCTGCTCGGACTGCGTGATCGCACCATGCTCGAGACGCTCTATGCCTGCGGGCTGCGGGTCTCCGAGCTGGTCGGCCTGCGGCTGGGTCAGCTCAATCTGCGCCAGGGCGTGGTGCGGGTTTTCGGTAAGGGCAGCAAGGAGCGGCTGGTGCCACTCGGCGACGAGGCCATGGAGTGGAACCGGCGCTGGATCGCGCTCGGTCGCCGCGAGCTGCTGCTGCGCGCGGACGACGACGCCCTCTATCCGAGCCAGCGCGGTAGGGCGATGACGCGGCAGACGTTCTGGCACCGCATCCGTGCCCACGCTGCTGCGGCCGGCATTTCGCAGCCGTTGTCGCCGCACACCCTGCGCCATGCCTTTGCGACCCACCTGCTGAATCACGGCGCCGACCTGAGGGTGGTGCAGCTGCTGCTGGGCCATGCGGACCTGTCGACGACCCAGATCTATACTCATGTGGCGCGGCATCGGCTCAAGGATCTGCATGCGACCCATCATCCTCGCGGGTGAGCATTACGTTCGCGAACCTGCGCGGGAGATCAGAGTCCAAATTCACGTCGGGGCGCTGGCACGTTGGATTCATGCGAAGATGCCACGCCTGTTGCCCACCGGAGAACCTCATGCGTGAAGTCACCGTCTTTCCGGCCGCCATGCTTCTGCTGGCATTGCTGAGTTTGTCGTTATCCACGGCCGCCGAGTCGGGAATCCGCCTCGAGGGTGAAGCTGCAGAGAACATCCGCGCCCGGCTGCAGGCGGTGCGGCCCGACTTGCCGCTGGTGGGCCTCGAACCGGCTCCGGTTCCCGGGCTCTATGCCGTGGAGTTCGAGGACGGCAGCGTCTTTTATGCGACCGAGGACGGCCGCTACCTCATTGCCGGCGACCTCTACGAAATCACGGACGACCGCTTCGTCAATCGCAGCGAGGATCTGCGTGCCCGCCACCGGGCCGAGGCGATCGCCAACCTGCCCAAGGAAGACATGATCGTTTTCGCCGCCAATTCCGAGCAGCGCGGCGTGGTCACGGTGTTCACGGACGTGGACTGCAGCTTCTGCCAGCGTCTGCATCTCGAAGTGCCCGAACTCAATCGCAACGGCGTCGAGGTACGCTATCTGGCTTATCCGCGTGCCGGCGTGGGTTCAGCGTCCTACGATCGCCATGTCTCGGCGTGGTGTGCGTCCGACCCCCAGACGGCGATCACCCGACTCAAGGCCGGCGAGCCTATCGAGCCGCGAACCTGCGATAACCCGGTTGCGGCGCAGTTCGAGCTCGGCCGGGAACTCGGTGTCCGCGGTACGCCGGCGATGTATCTTGGTGACGGCCGCTATCTCCCCGGCTACATGCCCGCCGCCGAGCTGCTCAAAGAACTCGGCCTGTAGCACCCTCCACCGCTGACTTCGTTGACCTGCCCAGGGCGCGGGGGTAACGTGCGCGCCGGCCGCGCGGGTGGGCGGTAGAGCAGCGGGAGAGTCGCAGTTGAAGCCAGTACGAGTCGGTCTGTGCGGTGCCGGTACCGTCGGTCAGGCGGTGTTCGCGGTACTCGAGCGCAATGCTTCCGAGATTACGCGCCGTGCAGGGCGAGCCATCGATGTCACCGTGATCGGCATGCGTCGGGATCGGGACGATTTCGATCCGGCACCGGCACGCGTGGAGCGGGATGTGCTCGCGGTGGCGCGCGATCCGGACGTCGACGTGCTGGTGGAACTCATCGGTGGTGTCACCACGGCGCGCGAACTGGTGCTCGCAGCCATCGCCGCAGGCAAGCATGTGGTGACCGCGAACAAGGCGCTGATCGCCGAGCACGGCAACGAAATCTTCGCCGCGGCCCATGAACAGGGCGTCAACGTGGCCTTCGAGGCGGCGGTTGCCGGTGGCATCCCGCTGATCAAGGCGCTGCGTGAAGGCCTTTCGGCGAACCGCATCGACTGGCTCGCGGGCATCATCAACGGAACTTCCAATTTCGTGCTCTCCGAGATGCGCCAGGCGGACCGCGAGTTCGCCGACGTGCTTGCGGAGGCGCAACGGCTGGGTTACGCCGAGGCGGATCCCACCTTCGACGTGGACGGCATCGACGCCGCCCACAAACTGACGATCCTGGCATCCATCGCCTTCGGCGTGCCGCTGCAGTTCAGCGCCGCCTACACGGAAGGTATCGCCCACGTTACCCGCGAGGACATTGCTTACGCGGATGAGCTCGGCTATCGGATCAAGCCGCTCGCGCTCACTCGCCGGACCGATGCCGGCATCGAGCTGCGCGTGCATCCGACGCTTGTTCCGTCGCGGCAGCTCATCGCCAACGTCGACGGCGTGATGAATGCCGTGCTGGTGCATTCCGACACGGTGGGACCGACGCTCTACTATGGTCCGGGTGCGGGCGGCGGACCCACGGCCTCGTCCGTCGTGGCCGATCTGCTCGATGTGGTGCGGGGCATCACGGCGCATCCCAACCAGCGGGTACCGCATCTCGCGTTCCAGCCGGATGCGCTGTCCGACGTGCCGTTTCTGGACATCAGCGAGGTCACTTCGGCGTACTACCTGCGCATCTTCGCCCAGGACCGTCCCGGCGTGCTCGCCCGGGTGGCGACCATCCTTTCCGAGCAGGGCATCAGCATCGAAGCCCTCATCCAGAAAGAGCAGGCGATTCGTGAGATCGACGAGGAAGCCTGGGTCCCCATCATCATCCTCACCCACAGGGTGCAGGAAGCGCAGATCGAACGCGCCCTGAATGCCATCGAGGCGCTCGACGAAACTCGCGGGCGCGTCATGCGGATCCGGGTAGAAAGCCTCGATCCGGAAGCCTGAGCGCCGCTCGATAGCGGTGGCTTGCCACTGGAGGAACCATGCTCGACGTCAATGCCATTCGCGACATGATCGCGACCATGACCGAACGGACCCACGCACTTCGGGGGTACCTTTGACTACGCGGAGCGCAAGGAAAGGCTGGCTGAGGTCGAGCTCGAGCTTTCCGAGCCCGGCGTGTGGGATGACCCGGATAAGGCCCAGGCTCTCGGCCGCGAGCGCGCGGCTCTGGAGGACGTGGTGCGGGTCGTCGACCGACTCGAGACAGGATTGAAGGACGCCGCCGAGCTCCACGAGCTCGCTGCGGCGGAAGACGACGAAGACACCCTCGCCTCCATCCGTTCGGACCTCACGGAACTCGAGAAGGAGCTCTCGCGCCTGGAGTTTCGTCGTATGTTCTCCGGCGAAATGGACAGCGCCGACTGCTTCATCGAAATCCAGGCGGGATCCGGCGGCACGGAGGCTCAGGACTGGGCGGAGATGCTCCTGCGCATGTACCTGCGCTGGGCGGAGCGACGCGGCTTCGAGGCCGAGATCATCGAGGTTTCCGCGGGTGATGTGGCCGGCATCAAGGGCGCGACGTTCGCGCTCCGGGGCGACCACGCCTACGGCTGGATCCGCACCGAGACCGGCATTCACCGCCTTGTGCGCAAATCGCCGTTCGACTCCGGTGCCCGGCGGCATACGTCCTTCGCCTCCGTGTTCGTGTCGCCCGAGGTGGACGACGACATCGAGATCGACATCAATCCTGCGGACGTCCGCACCGACACCTATCGGTCATCGGGTGCGGGTGGTCAGCACGTCAACAAGACCGATTCCGCCGTGCGCCTGACCCATATTCCCACCAACACGGTGGTGGCGTGCCAGACCGAACGCTCCCAGCACCAGAATCGCGACAAGGCCTGGAAGCAGCTGCGGGCCAAGCTCTACGAGCTGGAGCTGCAGAAGCGGCGCGCCGAGGCTCAGGAAGTGGAGGACTCGAAGTCGGATATCGGCTGGGGCCACCAGATCCGTTCCTACGTGCTCGACCAGTCGCGGGTGAAGGACCTGCGCACCGGTATCGAGATCTCGAGCCCGGACACGGTCCTCGACGGCGACATCGACGACTTCATCGAGGCGAGCCTGAAGGCGGCGCTGTAAGCCTCCCGTTCCGCGCAGATACCCCGGAGACCGTCATGACGGACGATAAGCAGGGACCCGGTTCCAGCGAAGCCGAGCAGATCGCCTGGCGGCGGAGCAAACTGGCCGATCTGCGCGCGCGCGGTTGGAACTTTCCCACGGACTTCCGCCGCGGCCGTGACGACGCCGGGCGCGAAATCGATGCGGCCCTGCTCGCGGAGCGTTACGGGGAATACGCCAAACCGGAGCTGGAGGCGCAGGACGTCAGCGTGACCCTGGCGGGTCGTCTGATGAACCGGCGCGGCCCGTTTCTGGTGATCCAGGACGGCGCCGGCGAGATTCAGTTCTACCTCGATAAGCGCGCCGACGCAGCTTTGCGCGAGTGCGTGGAAGCGTTCGATATCGGTGACATCGTCGCCGGCGAAGGGAGACTGGAGAAATCCGGCAAGGGTGCGCTGTACGTCAATCTGACGCGTGCGGAGCTGCTGACTAAGGCATTGCGGCCGCTGCCGGATCAGTATTACGGCATCGCCGACACGGAACTGCGCTACCGCCGGCGCTACCTCGATTTGATCATGAACGCGGAGAGCCGCCGCGTGTTCACCGCGCGCTCGGCGATTGTCCGCGCCATCCGTACGTTCATGGAAGAAGCCGGCTTCATGGAGGTGGAAACGCCGATGATGCAGGTGATCCCGGGGGGCGCCACGGCCCGGCCCTTTGTCACCCATCACAACGCGCTGGATCTGGATCTCTATCTGCGCGTCGCGCCGGAGCTGTTCCTGAAGCGGCTGACCGTCGGCGGCTTCGAGAAGGTCTTCGAGATCAATCGCAACTTCCGTAACGAGGGTCTCTCCACCCGTCACAACCCCGAGTTCACCATGCTCGAGTTCTACTGGGCCTACGCCGGGTACGAGGATCTGATGACGCTCACCGAGACCATGCTGCGGCAGGTCTGTGAGCAGGTGCTGGGCAGCACCGTCGTCAGCTACCAGGGCCACGAGATCGACTTCGGCCGCCCCATCGAGCGCGTCAGCGTCCGCGACAGCCTGCTGCGTTTCGCGAGGCTGAGCGATGCGGTAGTCGATGACCGTGACGCGCTTCTGGCTTTGGCGCGGGAAGATGGCATCGAGGTTGCGGCGGACTGGGGCCTCGGTCGCCTCCAGTTCGCCTTGTTCGAGGAGCGGGTGGAGGCAAACCTCACCGATCCTGTGTTCATCACTCGCTACCCGACGGAAGTGTCTCCCCTTGCACGGCGCAGCGACGATGACCCCAGCGTCACCGATCGCTTCGAGCTGTTCGTGATGGGCCGCGAGATCGCCAACGGCTTTGCCGAGCTCAACGATGCGGAAGATCAGGCAGCTCGCTTCAAGGAACAGGCCGAGCGCAAGGCTGCGGGTGACGTCGAGGCGATGCACTACGACGCTGATTTCGTCATGGCGCTGGAATACGGCCTGCCGCCTACTTCCGGCGAGGGCATCGGTATCGACCGTCTGGTCATGCTGCTGACCGATCAGGCCAGCATCCGCGACGTTCTGCTCTTTCCACACATGCGCCCGCAGTCCCGGGACTGAGCCCCACGCGTGCCTCCCTGATGCCGGACTGCGTCCGGTCTTTGTTCAGCCTTGCACCGCGGACGCCAAAATGCCTGAATCGGGCAGGGCGCCAGAGACGTGGAGGCGGGGCGTTGGCGGAAGTGGACACCGGTATTGCGGGAGCGCCGGCTGAGCATGCCTTGGTCGACCTCATTCCGCATCGATATCACCCGGACGTGCGCGGACTCCTGGCCGCAGCGCTAGGGGTCAGCGCCGATACCGTGGTGCAGCAAGCGCTCGATGCCTACATCGATGCGCCGGCACGACGCCTGCTCGGCTTTCTCGATGGCCGGCGGCCGCTGGGCCTGATCGGCCTCGACTTTGTCGCCGACGAGGCGGCCATCGTGCTCCACCTTGCCGTGACGCCGGAGGAGCGCCGAACCGGCCTCGGGCGCAACCTGGTCCGCTCCGTAGCGCGGCACTATCGGCTCAAGCAGCTCGGCGCGGCGGGGGATGGCACCTCTGCCGCATTCTTTCGCGCCCTCGGATTCTGTGTCCAAAGCGTCGGTGAGACCCTGCCGGGCCTCGAGCGTTTCGAATGCATTTGGCGTAGCTGTCGGGTTGAGCATGGCCGCACGCGCTGATCGCGTCCGCCTGGAAGCGACCTGGAAGACAGCGCTCGCGGACGAATTCGAACAGCCCTACATGCAGGCGCTGCGTGACTTCCTCGCGGGTGAGAAGCAGCGCCGCAAGGTGATCTATCCGCCGGGCAGCGAGATCTTCGCGGCGCTGGATGCGACGCCGCTGCCTGCAGTACGTGTGGTCATCATCGGCCAGGACCCTTATCACGGTCCGAATCAGGCCCATGGTCTCTGCTTTTCCGTCCGCCCGGGCGTTGCGCTGCCGCCGTCTCTCGAGAATATCTTCAAGGAGGTGCGTAGCGACATGACGGATCCGAACGTGCCTGGAGGCCGCGCCGACGGCCGGCTTGGCGACAACGGATCCCTGCTGGGTTGGGCACGGCAGGGCGTGTTGCTGCTCAACGCGGTGCTGACGGTGGAACGGGGTCGCGCTGGCGCCCATCAGGGCAGGGGCTGGGAGCAGTTCACCGATCGCATCGTGGAGATCATCGATCGCGAGCGCGAGCACGTCGTGTTCATGCTCTGGGGCAGTTACGCCCAGAAGAAGGGGCAGCGGGTGGATCGCCGCCGGCACGAGGTACTGACGGCGCCGCATCCCTCGCCTCTGTCCGCCCACCGAGGGTTCTTCGGCTGCCGGCACTTTTCCCGCGCGAATCGCTATCTCCTGGCCCACGGCCAGCCGCCCATAGACTGGTTCGAGACAGGCTGACGTGGCCGGCAGCAAAGCAACCCGTCGCGTCTACTCCACCGATGGCGGCCGGATCTGTCCGGGCTGCGTGCGGCCGATCGCAGAGTGCGTCTGCCGAGACCGCTCGCGGCCGCGGGAGCAGGGTGACGGCATCGTCCGGATTGGACGCGAGACCAAGGGCCGCAAGGGCGCTGGCGTCACCCTGATCCGGGGTCTGCCTCTCAGCGACGATGCTTTGAAGGCGTTGGCGAAGCGCTTGAAATCCAAGTGCGGCGTCGGCGGTGCCGTGAAGGAGGGGGTGATCGAGCTGCAGGGCGATCAGCGCGCCAAGGCAGAGGCCCTGCTCACGGCGGAAGGGTATCGGGTCAAGCTCGCCGGCGGCTGACGCTGCTTTCCGTCAGCGGGGCTCGAGGTGGCGTGGCGGCAATGTCTCGTCCCAGATCCGTCGCCACACCCACCCGAGTTCACCCAGCTGGAAGTCCATCGGTAGCTGCTCGGCGTCGATGGGGATCGGGTGCGGGTTGCTGTCGCGCGCGACCCGGAAGGCGAATACGTAGTTGGGCTCGTGGCCCATACGCAGGTCGGTGATCACCACGAAGCCCTCTTCTACGGTGACCGTGTAGAAGCCCCGGATGAACCAGCGCAGGCGTGCCACAGGCCAGTGGTCCTCGATGCCCTCGAGTGGCGACAGATCGCGACCGGTGCGGGTCAGCGACAGCTCGCGGCCGCGATCGAAGCGGGAGCGAAAACCCTCGTAGTAGGCGTCGTCACTCATGACGAGAATGCGCCAGAGCAGGGAGTTGCCCGGCGTCGGTACGGTCAGGATCTGGTTGTACTCGATGCCTTGAGCCTCGAGCGCCGCCTGGGTGAAGCGTTCGACGTCATGTTTGCTCCACAGACCCCAGAGGAGGTAGCTGGCCGCGAGCGTCAAGCCGACCGCGTTCGGCAACCAGGGGCGGGTCTCGCGCCTGCCTGCCAGATACAGGGTCGTTCCCAGCCCCGCCAGCAACGGCAGCGTGAAGGCCGGGTCGACGATGAAGATGCTCGAGACCATCGTCGGCGGCAGGTCGAAGGGCCAGAACAGCTGGGTGCCATAGACCGTCAGCGCGTCCAGTAGCGCGTGGGTGACCAGCACGAGGAGGCAGAGCAGCCACCAGTCCCGAAAGCGTGCCCCGGCGTCAGCGTGAAAGCGGTGGATCAACCAGGCGAACACGGGTGCCGCCACGAACGTGAACAGCAGTGAGTGAGTCATGGAGCGGTGGTAGGTGAAATTGACGACGGGATCGGCCAGCGCCAGCACCACGTCCACATCGGGTACGATTGCGATCACCGCGCCCCACGCGGCCGCACGCCTGCCGACCTTGCGCCCCAGGACGCTTTCACCGATGGCCGCGCCGAGCGCGATATGGGTCAGGGAATCCAAGTCGAGGGCTCGAACGCGGGCTCAGTCCGCATCCGCCTCCAAGACGAGCTGGTTGTCGACTTCGGCCACACCGGCTACGCCGGCAACGATGATTTCCGCCGCCAGACTTTCGGCATCGTCTCTGACGGCTCCGTGCAGGCGCACCGTATGGAGGGTGGTGACATGGACGAGGATGTGTCCGCTTTCCACCTCTGGTGCATCTTCGAGGGCTGCGATGACCCGTTGCCGCAGCAGCTGCCGAGACGCGTCCGGATTCATCGCCAGGGGGTGAACGTCGGGCAGGCCTGGATAGGTCTGAGTGGCGCCGGGTGGCACGGGCTCTGCCAGCTCGATGCTGCTCCTCGCCGCCGGCGGTGGCTCGAGCGCTTCGTCAGTTTCTTCGGCCACCACGACGCCGGCCGCGATAGCGAGCGCGACGACGAGGCTCCTGCAGGTCGCCGCGGCGACGGATCGGATCATGCAAGATGACTCATTGCGGTTCGAGTCCCTATCCTGGCGGCAGCGCGGAGAGCATTGCAAGCTCGGCTGCGGCATGCTTCCGTGCTCGTGAAACAGCAGCAAAGGAGTGGCGGCATGGGTCGCAAGATCCTCTTCATCACCGCGGATCAGATGCGCTGGGATGCGCTTGGCTGCTACGGCGGCCGGGTCGCGCGGACGCCGGTCCTCGACGAGCTCGCGGGCGCGGGGATCCGCTATGACCGAGCCCATAATCAGAACGTGGTCTGCATGCCGGCGCGCGCCACCATGGTCACGGGCCAGTATGTGTCCACCCACGGCGTGTGGATGAACGGGGTGCCGCTGCCGGTGGACGCACCATCGGTCGCGAGCGAACTGGCAAGCGCGGGTTACCGTACGGCGCTGATCGGCAAGTCCCACTTCGAACCTCACCTGGACTTGGAGCAGCGCTTTTACGAAAACCGCATGGCCCAGCTCGGCGAGTACGGGCCGCACCGCGGCTTCGAGCACATGGAACTCGCGACCCATTCGCCACTGATCCTGCACTACGGCCGCTATCTCAGGGAGCAGGATCCCGCTGCGCTCACCGGCTTCTATCGCAACCTCAACGACCGCTTCGAGGTGAACGGCGCCGGTGGCGGCGAAACCGGCGCCTGCCAGGCGCACCGGGGTAATCACATCGACCGCGAGCACTACCACACGGACTGGGTGGCCGAGCGCACCATCGCCTGGCTCGACGGTCTCGACGCCGACGCGGACTGGTTCGTCTGGATGAGTTTTCCCGACCCGCACCATCCCTGGGATCCGCCGGCGTCCGAGCTGCATCGGGTGGACTGGCGCGAACTGGACCTGCCTGCCGGCTATCCTGGCAGTGCCGAGGCGATCGAACGCATCCTGGCCGACAAGCCCCGGCACTGGCTGGAGTGGTGGCGCGGTGAGCGTCTCACCAACTTCGAGGCGCCACCCGAGTTCGTTCCTGCAAGCATGACGCCAGATCAGGTGCGTGAAGTGAATGCCCTCACGCACATCGAGAACGAACTCATCGACGAAGCCATCGGCCGGGTCCTGGATCACGTCGCTACGCGCGGCTGGGGAGAGGACACCGACGTGGTATTCAGCACCGACCACGGCGAATTCCAGGGTGACTTCGGGCTTCTGTTCAAAGGGCCGTTCCACGTCGAGTCCCTGATGCGCCTGCCGTTGATCTGGCGCCCGGCACCCGCAGTCGGACAGAAGCCGGGCGTCGTGACCGCTCCGGTTGGCCAGGTCGACTTCGCACCCACGTTCCTGGCGATTGCCGGACTGCCGGTACCGGATTACATGCAGGGGCGGCCGTTGCCGCGAGATGAGTCGGAAGCGAGCAGGCAGGAGCGGGAGCGCGTGTTCACCGAGTGGGACTGCCGGCACGTGGACGGAACGACGGTGTCGCTACGGACCCTGTACCGGGACGGTTTCATCGTCACCGCAACTCGCCCCTGCTCCCTCTACCAAGGTGACGAGGGTGAGCTCTACGACCTGCGCAACGATCCGCAGCAGTGGCGCAATCTCTGGGATGATCCCGGCTACCGGGCGCTGAAGTCCGACCTGCTGGCGGATCTCGAAGACCATCTGCCGCCCGAGCGGGAGCCGCGCCTGCAGCCGGTGACGTCGGTCTGATCCCATGAACGAACTCATCGCCGGATCCGTATTCGTAGAGATCGCTTCCCTGCTGGTGTTGGCCGCGGCAGTAGGTTTCGTTGGCCTCATGCTGCGGCAGCCGCTGATCGTAGCCTTCATCGCGGTTGGCCTGCTGGTGGGCCCCGACGTTCTTGATCTCATTCGATCCAAGGAAGAGATCGAACTGCTCTCTGAGCTGGGGATCGCCGTGCTGCTGTTCCTGGTGGGCATCAAGCTCGACGTGAAGCTGGTGCGCTCACTCGGCGTGGTGTCTTTGTTCACCGGCCTCGGCCAGGTGCTGTTCACTTCCGTGTTCGGATTCTTCATCGGGCTCGCACTCGGCTTCTCGCCCGTCGCGAGCCTGTACATCGCTGTCGCGCTGACGTTCTCGAGCACGATCATCATCGTCAAGCTGTTGTCGGACAAGCGCGAGATCGATGCGCTGCACGGTCAGGTGGCCCTTGGCTTCCTCATCGTCCAGGACCTGGTGGTGGTGTTCGCCCTGGTGGTGCTGTCGGCGGTCGGCATCGGAGCGGGCGGAGACGAGGCGCCGGCCGGGCAGATCCTGCGCCTTGTGCTCTACAGCGCGCTGCTCCTCGTTGCGGTCGGCGTCTTCGTGCGTTACATCGCAGTGCCGTTGACTGATCGGCTGGCCCGTTCTCCGGAACTGCTGATCACTTTCTCGATCGCGCTGGCGGCGCTGCTGGCCGCGCTGGGCGACCTAGTGGGGCTGGGGAAGGAAATCGGTGGTCTGCTCGCCGGCGTGGCGCTCGCCTCCACGCGCTACCGTGAGGCCATTGCCGCCCGCCTCGCGCCGCTGCGCGATTTTCTGCTGCTTTTCTTCTTCATTTCCCTGGGGCTTTCCCTGGATCTGGGCAATCTGGGCGCGCAGGTCGGGGCCGCCCTGGTGTTCTCGCTGTTCGTTCTGATCGGCAACCCGCTCATCGTCATGGTGATCATGGGTGTCATGGGTTTCCGCAAGCGCACCGGCTTTCTCGCCGGCCTCACCGTAGCCCAGATCAGCGAGTTCTCGCTGATTTTCATTGCCATGGGCGTGAGCATCGGCCACGTCGGCAACGACGTTCTGAGCCTGGTCACGCTGGTGGGTCTGGTCACGATCGCTGCGTCCACCTACATGATCACCTGGTCGCACGAGCTGTTTGCCGTCTTCGAACGCTGGCTTGGCATCTTCGAACGCCATGAGACGCCGCGGGAGCAAACCGGACCCGCACCGAAACAGGAAATCGACGTGCTGGTGTTCGGTACCGGCCGGTTCGGCAGCGCGCTCGGCATGCGCCTCAAGCGCAAAGGTCTGGAGGTGCTCGGCGTCGACTTCAATCCGGCAGCGGTGGAACGCTGGCGACAGTGGGATCTCGACTGCGAGTACGGTGACGCCACCGACCCGGAGTTTCTCGCCAGCCTGCCGCTGTCGCGGATCCGCTGGGCCGTGTCCACGGTCCCGTCGCTGGCGCCGGGCGTGACCCATGACGACCACCGCCGGACGTTGATCCAGGCGCTCCGGGCGGCAGGCTTCCACGGGCGCATCGCCGTGACCAGTCATTCGGAGGCCGAAGGCGAAACCCTGCGCGAGGCGGGTGCGCAACTCATCCTCGAACCCTTCCAGGACGCGGCGGACCGGGCCGTAGAACTGCTCACGAGCGGGCAGTCGCCGGAACGGATCAGTGATGCCGGCGAGGATCTGGACGATCAGCGCGAGGTTGCGAGCTGAGCCGGCTCGGCAGGAAGGGTTCAGGCGTAGCGCTGCGCAGCCACAAAGTGGCATTGGCTGCCGGCCGGTACGCACAGCTGCCAGACGAAATGACCGTAGTGCATCTTCTCATCGAGACCGGATGGCGCTGGCGCGTCGAGTACGGCGCGCCACGCGTTCACTGCGAACGCCGCGGAATGAGGTCGAGGCGGAGGCCGATCACGGTCAGGGAGGCGGCGTCGCCGTCGGGAGCGAGCCAGTACTGGGTCCGTTCGTCCTCTTCGAACACGAGTTCGTAGTAGGCATCGAGTGCGCTTGCAGTCCGGGCCGGTTGCTGCGCCAGGAGTAGCATGAGCTGCTCGATCACGTGCGCGTCCCAGGCATCTTCGGCCGGCGGCAGCTGCTCGAGATTGCCCGGTGGCCTGCCTGCCGGGACCTTGCCGCGGGCCGGAGTCACCCGACCGGAAAGACCATCCACGACGTCACCACTGCCGAGCAGGTCGATGCGGAAGCCGCGCCTGGCGCCGCCGCTTGCGCGCACTTCGGAGGCGTCGAGCAGCAAGAGCGCTGCCGGTCCACCGAGCGCCTCGATGCGGGCCGAGCCGAGATCGACATGGATCGCGCGGTCGTCGGCGATACCGTAGCCGCGGTCGAAACGCGTTTCCTCGAGCGCGATGATCAGCCGTCCGAGGCGACCCCGGCTCAGGAAGTGTTGATCCGTCATGCCGTAGGGGAAGAAGCCCATGCCGCGGCCGATGCTGACCCCGTCCTCGGCAGCGCGATCGGGGCCGAAGGTTCGTCCCCGGCTCAACGCCAGGCTGGCGTCGCCGCGCTCGATCATCGGATTGCTCATCATTGCGGCGCCAGCGGAGGTGCCGGCAACGACGCCGCCCTCGGACAGGAGCCGGCGCATCGCCTGATAGGCGGGGGTGTCGCCGGCCTCGGGTCGGAACAGCTCGACGATCCGCGTCTGCGAGCCGCCGGTGAAGAAAAGGCCCCGTGCTGCCGCGATGTCGGCAACGATTTTCGGATCGCTTGCCTTTTCGAACTCGCCGGCGCGCAGGTCGATCAGGCGCGCGTCGGCACCCTGGGCGGCGAGCCGATCAACCGTACGTGGCCCTACAGTCTCGGGTGCGCCGCTGGCAGTGGGGAGCACTGCCCAGTGCCCGGAGTCACCTGTGAGCGACACGAGGCGCGTGTAGATCTCGGCGTTGTCCGGCTGCAGGCCACCGCCGATGATGACGAGATGGCCCGGCTGCGGCGGCGGTTCTGGGTCGCCGCAACCGGCCAGCAGCGCGAGGAGAACGAGCAGGACCAGCGCCGCTGGTCGAGACCACCTCGATGTCATTGTACTTGCCTCGTAGCTGCCGGCCTCGCCTGGCGAAGCATGACCTTTTCGGGCGCTGCATTTCCAGCGCCGTCCTGACAAACTCGGCGTGCCGCAGACCAGGGACCTTCTTGCATGGACATGACGCACTGGCAGATCTGGCTCAGCCTCGCGCTGGTCTTCGTCGTCGCCGACATCGCTCTGGCCGGTGGTGCCAGCGGCGTCCTGCTGGTGCTGGCCCTGGCCGCGCTCGGCGCAATGTCGGCGGCCCTTCTCGGTGTAGATCTCACCGGACAGTTACTCGCGGCTGTGGTGACTGGCGCCTTGGCGACGCCGTTAGTGATCTGGGTTCTGCGGCGCGTCGCCTGGCGCTCCGGCAGTGAGGCGCGTACCGACCTCCGGGTCGCTGGACGCACCTTCGAGGTGGTAGAGCACCGCGAGCGGGTCGGCATTCGCGTGCAGGGAGACTTTCTGCCCGCGCGTTACGCTTCGGGCAAACCGGCGCAGCCCGGAGTACGGGTCAAGGTGCTGCGCTATGAAGGTATCACGGCGGTGGTGGAGCCAATCGAGACGTGATGAGCGTGCCGCTGCGCATTGCCTGTCTGGGACTGGGTCAGCGCCTCGCGCAGGTACTGTTGCACCTGTCCCGGGTGGCGCCCTCGATCAGCTGCGTCGCCTATGCAGATCCGAACCCGGCCGGACTCGCCCGGCTGGAACGGCACGGCATGCGCCCTAGGTCTTACGCAGACCCCGAGGCCATGCTGCGTGCGGTGCGGCCGGACGCCGTGATGATCGGCTCGCCGAATCATCTGCATCGGCAGCACCTGGAACTGGCGCTTGCGAGCGATGCCAGGATCTTCTGCGAGAAGCCCGTCGTGCGCACCGAAGAGGAGTCTTTCGAGGTGGCATCGTGGCTGGCTCGGGAGCCGCAGGACCGGGTAGTCGTCGGTCTGGTGCTGCGCTCTCTGCCGGTAGTTGCGGCCGCTCTTGCCCGCATCCGCAGCGGATGTCTCGGCAGCATCATCAGCCTGGAAGCGAACGAGCACCTGCATCCGGAGCACGGCGGCTACCTGCGCCGGGACTGGCGGCGCCTGCGCCGCTTCGGCGGTTCCTATCTGCTCGACAAGTGTTGTCACGATCTGGATCTGCTCAATGCGATCACCGGGTCGCGCCCGGTGCGCATAGCCAGTTTCGCTGCCAATCGGATCTTCACGCCGGCGCATGCCCACCTCGATGATGGTGTCCGCTACCGCAGTTGGCCCTCGGGGTGGTCCGGCAGCGAGCGGGTGTTCGATGCTGCAGCTGATACGGCCGATACCCAGGTTCTTGCGCTGGAGTACGGCAACGGCGTCCTCGGCACTTTTCACAGCAACTCTCACGTCGTACCGCCGCGGCGAGCGTGGTTCGTGGCAGGTACCGAGGCTGCACTCGCGGTGGATTTGCGTGCGGGTCGTCTCGAGTTCACGCCCGCGGACGGGGCAGGGGAGTCGGCGACGGAGCAGTTCGGTGATGGCAGGACCGCAGATCATTCTGGAGCGGACCCGGCCATGGCGCGCGACCTCGCGGCTACCTGGCTCGAGGGTGCGCCGTTTCCGGTCTCTGTGCGCCAGGCGCTGGAAGCAGGGCTGACGGTGATGGCGGCGGATCAGGCTGCGGCCGCGGGCACGGTCGTGGACCTCACGCCGCTGTGGAAGCGTTTCGATGCCCTGTGGACTTGAGCCGGCCGCTCAACCCGGCGGCGGCGTGCGCGTCAACCATGCTGCGAGCAGCAGGGCGGTGAGCAGCACCAGCGTCTCCAGCCCCAGTACGCGCCTAATGCCGGGTTCGTTGATGACCGGGGGGCGCAGCTCGATGAAACGGTTCCAGCCGGCGGCCACCAGCGCCAGAGCGAGCGCCGCGCTCTTCAGGAGCAGCAGTTGGCCGTAGGCTTCGTTCATGGGCCAGGGCAGGGGCGCGCCGTGAATCCAGGCGCTGGCGATGCCGGTTGCCACCAGTGCGACGACCAGGGCCAGGGCGACGTTACCCACCCGCGTGAGTATCTCCGCCAGCGGCTCGCGGCGGTAAAGGCGCGGCAGCATAGCCAGCACCAGTGCCACCCAGGCGATGCCGGCGGCCATATGCACGATCTGCAGCACCATACCGAGGTGCTGCAGCCGGGTGGTTGCGACGTGACCGGCTGCTGCCATCAGCGCCAGCGCTGCGACCAGCGTGGCCACCATCATCCAGCACAGCGCGCGGCGGATTCCCGGCGCGTCGACTACGCGCAGACCCTCTGCCAGCAGCACGGCGTATACCGCCGGCAGGATCGGCGTCAGGAGCTTCGGCCCATGGCTTGTGGTCTGGAAGTATTCCAGGGCCAGGGCGATCACCGGCTCTTCGAGTCGCCGGGCGATGGGCAGGACCGTAGCCAGGAGCACCGCCACGGAACCCACGGCCAGCATCACGGTGCCGGTGCTGACCAGCGCAAGGGTCGGATAGCGGCGACCGTCGACCCATTCCAGCGCGATCGCGGTTGCCATGACGACGATTCCGGCCAGCCGCAGGGACTCTGCCAGGACATCGATGCCGAAGGTCATCAGAGTTCGATCGAGAAGCGTACGGTTCCGCGGGTGGTGTGACCGTCCTCGGCGAGCACTTCCCAGTCGAGCAGGTACCAGCCAGGTTGCGCATCTTCGGGTATCGCCACCTCCACGACCTGGCGATCGCCGTCGACCTGCGGCGTTCCGCGCGGCAGCTGGTTGTCGCGGTTAGCCTCACCATCCTGTCGCGTACCGAGGTAGTGCAGAGTGAAGTCGCTGAACCGGGGCTGGATCGCTTCGGAAAACTGCAGCGTGATCGCCTCGGCGTCGGCAGCGAGCGTCTCGCCTTCGGCAGGGGTACTCGAACTGAGCCGGGCATGGCCAAGGGCGAGGTTGCTGACCAGGGCCAGCAACAGGAACAGCGACAGCGCGCGCATCGGAGCCTCCTGTTAACGGTCCGATGCATGATACCCGTCCAGGCTGCTCCGTCCAGGCTGCTCCGTTCAGGCCGCGAGCGCAGGCCGCGAGCGCA
>SLQW01000052.1 GCA_007131295.1 Pseudomonadales bacterium
ATCAGGTTCGCGAGGAAGTTGCCGGGCGCAACCCGGTAGTGAGGATCCAGCGGCGGGAGTGGGAAGCTGATCTGCAGGCTGCGCAGCTCACGTATCGGACGTATCTGCAGCAGCTTCGGCAGGTCTTCGTTCCGGAACAGCGGCACGTCGGGCTCGGTTTCCGCCACGTCCCGTCGCGGCACGTCGCCGAACATGTCTTCTACCCATGCGCCCAGCGTCTCGACGTCTTCGCGGCCGAGCACGACCAACCCCATTCGATCTGCGGAATAGTAGCGATCATAGAACTCGAGCAGCGCATCACGAATCGGGTCATCGGGACGGTCAGCCAAAGTGTCACGACTGCCGATGTTGAAGCGGGCGGCAGGATGCTCCGGATTCATGGCCCTTTTCTGGGTCATGAAGCGGCGCCAGCCGTCTTCCCGCATCTGCATCATGTATTCCGAGTGCACCGCGTTGATCTCGCGTTCGACGTAGTCCGCATCGAACAGCGGCGCGACGAAGAATTGGGCGAAGCGATCGAGGGCGCCATAGAGCTGTCCGTGAGCGATCTCGAAGAAGTAATTGGTGTGATCCTGGGCGGTGTAGGCGTTGTAGCGACCGCCATGCCTGCTGATGAAGTCACTGTACTCGTCCGGGGACGGGTACTTTTCGGTACCGAGAAACAGCATGTGCTCGAGAAAGTGGGCCAGGCCTTCGCGGCCGGGCGGATCCGCAATGCTGCCGACGGCCACCGCAAGGGCGGCAGCAGCCTGATCGGTTTCGGGGTCGGAGATCAGCAGGACCCGGAGACCATTTTCCAATTCCAGGAAGAGATGTTCGCGTTCGTCGATGGCCGGAGTATGAGGCGTGAGCCGGTCCGGCGCGGACTCATCTGCCGGACCGGCGGAAGGCGCGACGCAGGCGATGACGAGCAGGCAAAGGAGGACGGGCAGCAACCGCAAGGTCGGGTGCAGGCAGGGCACGGTACGACTACCTCGAGGTGAAGACGGGAGTTGGACTCTACCTGAGCCGACCGCATGGTGCACAATTGCGGCCATGGGAGCGGTGGAGTTCGCAATGTCGCAAGACGGAATCATCGACGCAGCGTATGGTGCCGCGGCGGTTTGGACTGACGGACAGCGCACGCTCGCTCCCCGGGCGGCAGCGCTGATGGCCGCGCGGCTGGCCGCGGATGGGGATCCGGACTGGCCGTCGCATCTTCCCGCTGCCGTGGCAGGCATGATGGCGGGACACGCTGCGCTGTTCGCGGCCTGGATCCACGCACGCCATCACGGTAACCCGTTGCGTATCGGCATCGCCGGCGGGCAGGGCAGTGGAAAATCGACGCTCTCCGCCTTGAGCGCGCGGCTACTCGAACGCGAGTTCGGTTTACGCCCGGCGGTCGTGTCGCTCGATGATCTCTATCTCTCACGAACGGCGCGAGCGGAACGCGCGCAGGCGGAGCATCCGCTGTTCGCGACCCGTGGCGTGCCGGGAACGCATGACGTGGCCCGGGGCATTGGCCTGCTCGATGCGCTGGTCGCCCCGAGCGGTGAGCTGCCGCTGCCGCGTTTCGACAAGGGGCGCGACGAGCCGTGGCCAGAGGCGGACTGGCCCCGGGTGCTGACGCCTGTAGACGTGGTGCTGTTCGAGGGCTGGTGCGTGGGCGCCGTGCCCGAAACCGACGCTGCGCTCGCAGGCCCCGTGAACGCGCTGGAACGGGAGGAGGATCCCGAAGGCCACTGGCGGCGTTCGGTCAACGGATTCCTGGCCGGTCCCTATGCGGATCTGTTCGGGCGCCTCGATGCACTGGCGTTTCTGGCCGTACCGGATTTTGCTGCCGCCCAGCGCTGGCGCGAGGAGCAGGAGGCGGTGCTGAGGCAGCGTTCCCAGGGCGCCATGAGCTCCGCCGAGGTGCAACGCTTCGTCGCCCACTACGAACGCCTGACGCGGTCTATGCTTGTCAGCATGCCGGCGAGAGTCGATCTTCTGCTCGAGCTCGATTCGGACCACAGGATCGCGGCCGTGGGTCCCGGTGGGGCCTGGCGCTCACGGGGATTCAGGAGGGATTCAGCGCTTTGACGGCAGCATGCAGCAAGCGAGGGTCTGTCATGAGCGACGGCACCCTAAATCATCGTGAATCCCGGTGTTCGACCGGGTGGGTTGCAGGCATGTTCAGGTCGGTTTCGGTTTCCTTGGCTCTGGCGCTGACGGTGGCATTGATACCGGCCCTTGCTTCACCGTGGGAGGCCGAAGATAGGCAGAGGCTGCAGGCGCCGTCCACGGAACTGAACATCGATCAGGCCGCCAGTCGCGCCCAGCAGCGTTACGGCGGGCAGTTGATCTCCATCCGTCCCGCCGAACAGGATGGGCGCCACGGTTGGCAGGCGACGGTGCTGCTGGACAACGGGCGGGTCAAGACCCTGTTCGTCGAGGCGCGAAGCGGCGCCGTCGTGGAACGCCGACGCCGTAACTGACACGGGTGGGAGAACCGCATGCGGGTCCTGGTGGTGGAGGACGAGAAGACCCTCGCTCAGCAGCTCAAGGAGCGGCTGGAAGGGGACGGTATGGTGGTGGACCTCGCGGTGGATGGCCGTGAGGGGCTCTATTACGGCGAGGAGTACGACTACGACGTGGCCGTGGTGGACCTCGGGCTGCCGGAACTCGATGGCGTCAGTCTGATCGAGCGTCTGCGCCGCGGAGAGCGTCGCTATCCCATACTCATCCTGACTGCCCGCGACAGCTGGCAGGACAAGGTCGGCGGTCTCGAGGCCGGTGCCGACGACTATCTGGCGAAGCCCTTTCACTACGAGGAATTGCTGGCCCGTCTCCGGGCCCTTGTGCGCAGGGCTTCGGGATTCGCCAGTCCGGTGCTGCGCCTCGGCAGCATCGAGCTCGACACGGTGGCCAAGGAGGTCAAGGTAGGCGGCGGTCGCATCGACCTTACGGCCTACGAATACAACCTGCTCGAGTACCTGATGCTGCATCCGAACAAGGTCGTGTCGAAGACGGAGCTCACCGAGCATCTCTACGCGCAGGACTTCGAACGCGACAGCAACGTCATCGAGGTCTTCGTCGGGCGCCTGCGGCGCAAGCTCGATCCGGACGGCGAACTGCGTCCTATCGCCACCATCCGCGGCCAGGGCTACCGTCTGGCTACTGAATGAGCGCCGCCGCGCCCGTCTCCCTGCGGCTTCGGCTGCTGCTGGCGGCAGTGGTTGTCCTCATGCTCTTCCTTTCCGGCACCGGCGTGATTCTCGATCGGGCCTTTCGTACCAGTATAGAGGACAGCGCGCGCGAGCAGCTGCGCCTGCGGGTGCTCGCCCTGCTCGGCACCGCAGATCTGGTGGCCGGGCGTCTGTCGCTGCCGGTCATCCAGGCGGAACCGCGCCTGAACCAGCCCGGGTCGGGGCTCTACGCCCGCGTCATCGACGGCTCCGGCAGTGAGGTCTGGGCTTCGCGCAGTCTGGTCGGTCGCAGCGCTGCGCTCGAAGTGCCTATCCTTGCTCCGGGCGCCATCCGTTTCGAGGCCTTCACCGATGCCGATGGCGTGGCTCTCTATCGCTACAGTCTCGGCGTACTCTGGGAGGCGCCTGAGGAGGATGCGCACCACGTGTTCTCGGTGGCCATGGCTCAGGCGCCGTTCATGGCCGAGGCCCAGAGCTTCCGGCGCGCGCTCTTCACTGGTCTCGGTGGCGCCGGACTCGGGCTGCTGCTGGCCTTGCTCGCTGTTCTGGCCGCAGCTCTGCGACCCCTGCGTCGCCTTGCGCGCGAGGTGGAAAAGGTCGAGCAGGGGGCCGCCGAGCGGCTGGATGACCGCTGGCCGGCGGAAATTGCCGGACTCGCCCGCAACCTCAACATGCTCGTTGATCATGAGCGGGCCAGACAGCAGGGCTACCGTAATACCCTTGACGATCTCGCCCACAGTCTGAAGACACCGCTCGCCATTCTTCGCAATGCCCTGGCGGATGCCCCCGACGCGGCGCCGCTGGCGCAGGAACAGATCGAGCGCATGCAGAGTATCGTCAGCCATCACCTGCAGCGCGCCAGCGTCACCCGCAATCCGCTGCGCGCCCACCGCACGCCGCTGACGCCTCCGGTGCAGCGGGTTCTGGCCGGGCTCGAGCGGTTGCACGCCGACAAGCGCCTGGAGCTGCATGCACAGCTCGACGAGTCGCTCGCGGTGGCGGTAGATGAGCGTGATCTCTACGAGATCATCGGCAATCTGGCCGAGAATGCCTGCAAGTATGGTCGGCGCGAGGTTCGCGTCCGTGCCCGCCGCGAGGGCGACCGGGTACGGCTGGTGGTGGCCGATGATGGTCCCGGCGTGCCGGAGGCGCTGCGGCGTGCGGTGCTCGGTCGCGGTGCCCGAGCCGATACCACTACCAGCGGTCAGGGCATCGGACTGGCGGTGGTCTCGGAGCTGGTGGCCGCCTGGGACGGTGAGGTGAGCATCGACACCGACGCCGAACTCGGCGGTGCCGCCGCGACGGTTTCGCTGCCCGCTGCCTGAACGCGGCGCTGCCGCCTTTGAGGATCAAACGTCGCTGTCGGTGAGCGCCTCGAGTGTTTCCAGGCTGCCGTCTGCAGCCACCTGCCAGCGCAGCAGGATGGGCCGACAGCACACTGCGCAGTCCTCCCAGGTCTCGTCGCTGGCCGCGCCGGTGTCCAGGAGCGTGCCGAAGTGTTCACCGCAGTAGGGGCAGGCGACGACCACGTCGTCGCTCACGGTGTCTGCGCCAACGCGGTGGCGATGGCGCGCCGGGCGCGCTCGATGAGTTCGCCGTTGGCACCTCTGCGTGCGAGGGTTTCGAGAGTCGCTGCGAGCGGGTCTTCGTCGGCGGCGCCGCGGAGGCCGGATTCCAGGCGCTTCACCTGTCTTTCCAGGCGCAGCGGTGCATCGCCCTCCGGGCTGTCGAGGCCGAGGGCGAGTTCCAGATCGATGACCGCTGCCCGAGCGTCGGGGGAAGCCTCGCCGTCACGAACGCATTTTGCAAGTGTTGCTTGTGCCGCGAGCAGCTCGTCTCGATGGCGCGTTTCCCGACTGAGATCGCGCAGGTCACTGCGCAGCTGAGCGAGGCTGCGCTCGAGCGGCTGCAGGCGCTTGTGGACTGCACCCGGTGCACTGTCCGCGAGTTCGCGCAGCCGGTTCTCCAGCTCACGCAATGCTTCGGCCCCCGGCACTTCGCGCTCGAGCAGGGGCCGTCGGCGCTGGGCGAGGCACCGCTCGGCCAGTGCATCGATTTCTTTCTGCAGCGCTTCGATGCCTGCTTCGAAAGTCGCCTCGGCGGCCCGGGTCTGTTCTTCGAGCTGCGTGAAGATGCCATCGCAGGCGCTGCGGAAGGCATCCCAGAGTTTGCGATCGACGCTGCGAGGGGTGATGTCCACTTGCTTCCACTCGCGCTGCAGTTTTCGCGCCTCGGCAGCGCTGTTGGCGTCGGGCGAGGCGAGCAGGGCCTCGGCTGCGGCGACCAGGGCTTCCTTGGTTGCGATATTTGCCTGCCAGCGCGCATCAAGGCGCTCGCGAAATGTACGCATCAGCGCGTGGTACTGCTTGCCGAGGCCGCGTTCGCGTGCATCCACATCGGCATAACGCCGCCACTCCCGGCGGGCGTGCTGGTAGATGCGCTCCACCGCGCGCCAGTCGGCAGCGTCCCAGTCGTAACCCTCGATGAAGGCAGCCAGCTCGTCGCATATCCGCCGACGGTTGTCGGCGTTGAAGCGTTGCCGCTCCGCGGTGGCTTCGAAAAAGTGGCGAGCTGGCGCGAAGGCGCGCTCGGCGGCGGCATCGAAGCGCTCACCGAGGACGCGACTCTCGCGGTCCCGCGCCGGTCCGAGTTCGTTCCACTGCTCGCGAAGATGCTTCACGCGGGCCGCACGCGGTTCCGGAGCCAGGTCGGCGTCCTCGGCCAGCGCTTCCATGGCCGTACACAGCTCCTGACGCTTCGGCGCCGTGACGAACCGCTGCCAGTCCGCCAGGTCATCAAGACGGGCGAGGACGGCATCGCTGCGCTGACGCAGGCGATCGCTGGCGCCAAGCGCAGCTTGGTCGAGCAGGCGTTCGACATCGGCACGAATGGCGCGGGCCTGGCGCATGCGTCCCTGCTCGATCGCGCGGTCCAGGCGCGGCAGCTGGCGCTTTAATTCGGCGGCCGACCGGCGTTGCTGCCTTTGCTCGTCGGCCAGACGGGCGTCGAACTCGGCCTCAGCCCGCTTGATTGTCTGCACCGGTGCCGGCGCCGGGCAATCTTCTGGCCAATCGAGTGCATCGAGGGCCGCGCGGCATGCGGCGCGGGCCGCCGCGACGGCTTCCATATCGGCGCCTTCCGGCAGCGCAGGCGGGGCAGGCAGCGTGTTCAGATGTTCGCAGGCGGCGAGAATGCGGATGAGGGTCTCCGCTGCTGCTTCGTATCGTCGTTCGAGTTCCGGCTCTGGTTGGACTCGCCGACAGACGTCTTCCCAGCGTCCCTGCTCCAGCGTGGCAGCGGCTCGCCACTGGTTGCGGTCCTCACTTGCGGACGGGTCCTCCTCGAGCCGCTCGCGGATCTGCTCGAGCAGCCGTTCCACGGCTGTCACCACGGCGGTCTGATCGGCTGCGGCGGTCTCCCGGAGGGCTGCGGCCTCGGCTGCCGCTTCGGCCTGCGCTCGCAGTTGCGCGAGGCGATCGCGCATGGCAGCCGCCGTAGTGGCGAATACGGCGACGGACTCTGGTTGCTCGGGCAGGTTCTGTCCGCATTGCTCGAACGGCGCAGCGAGACTCGATCGCTGCTGCAGCTGAGTCTGCTGCTGCTGCAGGAGCCAGTTCAGTCGTTCCTCGAGATGCGGTTCGTCCTCGAGCCGCGCCAGCTGGGTCAGGTCGGCGGTAAGCGCCTCGAGGCGAGCATCGATCTCGGCGACCCGGCTGCGGGCATGGCGCAGCTCATCGAGCCGCTCGCGCATCAGACGAGCGACCGTCTTGTCGCGGTCGCGGCAGATCTTTTCGACCCGGCGCAGCGCGGCCTCGTCCAGCAGTCGCTCCGCCGCCGCCAGGCGAACGGGTGCCAGCGGATGGCGACAGGCGACGTCGGCGAGAAGATCGTCCCCATGCAGTCCCGCCAGCAGGGGGCGCCAGTGCCGTTCCCGGGTGACGGCGTCGAGCAGCTGCCGCCGGCGGGCGATACTGTCGGCCACCTCGATCAGAGCGAGCGGGTCGAGCCCGGCGTCGAACAGTTGCCCGAGACGACGACGTGCAGCCGTGGCGAGTCCGGGGTCGTCGAGGCAGGCGAGCAGTGCATCCGGATCGTCGAGCCGGGCGATGTCGGCCCGGCGCACGGCCGGGTCGCCGACATCGGTGCGTTGCGCCTCCGGTTTGCTGGCGCCGAGACGTCGCAGCAGGCGACTGATCATCATGCAGTCAAACCGTGCCTTCGGCTCCCGTATGTCGCCCGGTGCATGGACCCGGCTCGAAACCCCGGTCGCGACCGGCTACAGCTTGCCATGGGTGCCGTCGCACAGCGGTGCCTTCCCGGTCTGTTTGCAGCCGCAGAAGTACAGGGTCTTGTCCTCCTCCGCCTTGATCGCGACCGGCTCGAGACCGGTCCCCTTGTGGGAACCGTCACAGAAGGGCTGCTTGGCGCTGCGTCCGCAGGCGCACCAGAAATACTGGCGGCCGGCTTTCACTTCCACCGGGAAAGGGGTCTTGCTGGCTACTACGGGTTCGCTCATGGATTGGGTCTCCGCTGACTGTCAGCTGTATTCCCGGTCCTTCCACCAGGGATAGAAGTCGGGCATGTCCTGGCTTGGGCGTCCCGGGAACTGCGGTGGCCGCTTCTCGAGGAAGGAGGTCACACCCTCCTTTGCATCCGCCGTGCGCCCGAGGGCATAGATGGCGCGGGAGTCCACCTTGTGCGCCTCCATGGGGTGATCGGAGCCGAGCAGTCGCCACATCATCTGGCGGGTCAGCGCGACCGAAATGGCGGAAGTGTTCTCGGCGATTTCCAGGGCGATCTCCCGTGCCCGTGGCAGCAGCTGATCCGGGGGCAGGACTTCCTTCACCAGACCTCCGGCAAGTGCTTCCGACGCCGGAAACACGCGTCCCGAATAGGTCCATTCCAGAGCCTGGCTGACACCGACGACCCGCGGCAGGAACCAGCTCGAGCAGGCTTCGGGGACGATGCCGCGGCGGGCGAAGACGAACCCGAAGCGGGCGTTCTCGGAGGCCAGCCGGATGTCCATGGGCAACTGCATGGTGACGCCGACGCCGACCGCAGGTCCGTTCACGGCGGCGATCACGGGTTTGAGCGACTCGAAGATGCGCAGGGTGAGCAGACCGCCGCCGTCCCTGGGAGCGCTGCCACCGCTGGCGCCGTCGCGGTCGGAGCGTTCGTCGTAGTTGAACGTGTCGCCCCCCTTCTCGAGATCGGCGCCGGCGCAGAAGCCTCGCCCTTCGCCGGTTATGATGATGGCGCGGACGGCGTCATCCGCATCCGCTTGGTCGAAGGCCGCGATCATCTCGGTCATCATGGTGCCGTTGAAGGCATTCAGCCGGTCGGGCCGGTTCAGGGTAAGGGTGAGGATGCCCGCGTCCACTTCGTAGCGGATGGTCTCGAACGCCATGAGTGCTCCTTAGCGCCAGTTGCTGTGGGCGAGTATCTTGCCCGGATCGCGCAGTCACTGCCACGGGCGTCGCCTTGCCCCATCGAACGACCCGCGCATATCATTCGGCCGCTGCATGGGAGAGCGCCAGCATGGATCTGAAATTGCGCGAGGACGACCTCGCCTTCCAGCGGGAAGTCCGCGAATTCCTCGACCGCCACTGGCCCGAGGACGTGCGCGAAGCACGCCGCAACACCGGCCGCTTCGAGGAGACCAAGGGCGAGTCGCCGGAAGTGCGACGTTTTTTCGATGCCCTCAACGAGCGTGGCTGGGCGGTCCCGAACTGGCCCTCGGAGTGGGGTGGAACCGACTGGACGCCAACGCAGAAGTACATCTGGGACAAGGAAACCGCGCGTGCCGAGTGCCCGCAGCTGTCCGCGTTCGGAGCCCGCATGCTGGCACCGGTGCTCTACACCTGGGGCACGGATGAACAGAAAGAGCGCTTCCTCCCGGCGATCCGCGAGCAGAAGATGATCTGGTGCCAGGGCTATTCCGAGCCGGGCGCGGGATCCGATCTCGCGGCCCTCGGGACGCGGGCAGTACGTGACGGCGACGATTTCGTCGTCAATGGCACCAAAATCTGGACCACGGGTGCGCACGTCGCCGACTGGATGTTCTGCCTGGTGCGGACTTCCACGGAAGGCAAGAGGCAGGAAGGCATCAGCTTCCTTCTCATCGACATGACCACCCCCGGCATTACGGTCAATCCCATCCACCTGCTCGGCGGCATCCACTCGGTGAACGAGGTGGAACTGAAGGATGTCCGCGTTCCGGTTGCCAACCTTGTAGGCGAGGAGAACCGGGGCTGGACCTATGCCAAAGGCCTGCTGACTCATGAGCGCACCGGTATCGCCGGCGTTGCCCGGAGTGAGGTCGCTCTGGAGCGGCTGAAGGCCATCGCTGCGCGCACTGCCGTAGACGGTGGCAGCCTGTGGGATGATGCCGACTTCCGCCGCCGCGTGATCGAACTCGAGATCGACCTCGAGGCGCTGGCGATGACCGAACTGCGGGTGCTCTCGCAGGTGGAGCAGGGCGGTGCACCCGGGCCGGAGTCGTCCATCCTCAAGATCCGCGGCACGGAGATCAGCCAGGCGCTGCAGGTGATGCAGATCGAGGTGTTCGGCTATTACGGCATGCCTTATCCCGACCAGACGCTCATCGACAACGAGGGTCCGGTGGGTGAGGCCTACGCCCATGCGGCCATGCAGGCCATGCTTTACGGTCGTGCCGCGACCATCTTCGGCGGATCCAACGAGATTCAGAAGAACATTATTTCCAAGGCGGTGCTCGGGCTCTGACGGCCCGCCCTCCATCCGGCAAGAGGAAGATTCATGGATTTCTCGCTCTCCGATGAGCAGTCCCTGCTCAAGGATTCCGTCGAACGCTTCGTTCAGAACGACTACGACTTCGACAAACGGCGCAAGGTGATGGCTGAGGAAGATGGCTTCAGCCGCAAGAACTGGCAGCAGTTCGCGGAGCTCGGCTGGCTGGCCATTCCCTTCGCCGAGGACGACGGCGGATTCGGCGGCGGCCCCATCGAGCTGATGCTGATCATGGAGCAGATCGGCCGCGGTCTCGTGGTGGAGCCCTACCTGCCTACGGTCGTGCTCGCTGGTGGCGCGCTGCGGCGGGCAGGCTCGGCGGCCCAGAAGGAGCAGTATCTGGCGGGCATCATCGACGGCAGCAAGCTCGGTGCGTTCGCGTTCGCCGAACCGCAGGGGCGCTTCAATCTGGCCGATCTCACGACGACCGCCAAGAAAGAGGGCGACGGCTATGCCTTGAGCGGCCACAAGTGTGTGGTCCTGAATGGGCCTTCGGCGGACTTCTTCCTGGTCTCGGCGCGCACGGCCGGTGACCAGCGCGACACCAAGGGCATCAGTCTGTTCCTGGTCGATGCCGACGCCAAAGGCTTGTCACGGCGCGACTATCCCACCGTGGATGGCCTGCGCGCCTCGGAAGTCATGCTCGATGGCGTCAAGGTAGGCAAGGATGCCTTGCTCGGTGATGCCGATGCGGCGCTGCCCCTGATCGAAGAGATCATCGACGATGCCACGCTCGCGGTGGGCTGCGAGGCGGTCGGCGGCATGGAAGTGCTCTACAAGACGACGGTCGATTACTCCAAACAGCGGGTGCAGTTCGGACAGCCCATTGGCAAGTTCCAGGTCTTGCAGCACCGCATGGTCGACATGTTCATGGAGTACGAGCAGTCCAAGTCGCTTATGTTCATGGCTGCCATGCGCCTCGACGAGGGCTACAACGAGGCTGCGAAAAAGGCCGTTTCGGGCTTCAAGGTCCAGGTCGGCAAGTCCGGGCGCTTCGTCGGTCAGCAGGCTGTGCAGCTGCATGGCGGCATGGGCATGACCGAAGAGCTCGCGGTGGGGCACTACTTCAAGCGCCTGACCATGATCGACACCTTGTTCGGCAACGTCGACTTCCACTTGAAGCGCTACGGCAGCTTCGACTGAAGCGCTAAAAGGTGCCGACCATGGTGGTGTCGCGGTGAGCAGCATTCCGGACTGGTTCTGGGCCGCGGTGGAAGCGCCGCGGGGCGAGGGCCAGGTGGAGGTGGACGAGTGCGACGTCCACTTCGTCACCTGGGGGGAGCCCGGCCAGGCGGGCCTGCTCCTGGTGCACGGCATGAACGCGCACGCACACTGGTGGGACTTCATCGCACCTCGATTGGCGGACCGCTACCGCATTGCCGCTATCGACCTCACCGGTATGGGCGACTCCGACTATCGCTACGAATACTCCGCGGATATCTGGGCGGACGAACTCGCGGCGGTGGCGGACGCCGCCGGCCTCGGTGGCGATGCGATCATCGTCGGCCACAGCTTCGGTGGTCGCATCGGTCTGCACGCCGCCGTCCGGCACTCCGGGCGTTTCGGGGGCCTGATCATGGCCGACGCAGGTATTCGCGATCCCGAAGATGACAGCGGCGAGCGGCCGCCCATGGGCGGGCGACCAGTGCTGTACCCAGACGTGGAGACCGCGCGCAATCGCTTCCGGCTGCAGCCGCCGCAGGACTGCGCCAACGCCTTTCTGCTCGAGTACATCGCCCGGCAGTCGGTGATGGCCATCGACGACGGCTACGCATTCAAGTTCGACACCGATCTGCCCGCCAGCATGAGTGGCGTTTCCAGAGATGACGCCGAGGCCGACTTCCGTGCGCTCGCCTTGCCCTTCGGGCTGATATACGGCGCCGACAGTAAGCTGTTCTCAGGGCGCACCCTCGACTACATGCGCAGCCTGCGCGGTGAGGACTTTCCTGCTGTGGCCCTTCCGGGCGCGCAGCATCACCTCTTCCTCGACCAGCCCCTCGAGTTCGTTGCCGAACTCGACGCCCTGCTCCAAACGCTGCGTCGCTGATACCCGATCTTGCCGTCGGTATGTGGCCGTGGTGAAGATAGCGGCAGCGGTCAGGAGGGAGGTCGGTCATGGGCAGGGGCAGGCTAGGGCGATGACGCCACGATCTGGGACGAAGACGAGGCCAAAGAAGACGACCTCGACGATCTGGTGGACCCCGACGATGCGGATTGGAGCGATGATGACGGGGATTGGGATCTGGAACGACGCCGGCGCGAGACCGGCGACGACAACGACAACGACAACTGGGGCTGAACAGGGAGGCAGAGTATGTCTTTGGGACTAAGTGCGGACGAGGTGCTCCGCACCACTCGGGCTGTGCGCAAGCGTCTGGATCTGGACCGGGACGTGGAACAGTCGGTGCTCGATGAGTGCCTGGAGCTCGCGCTGCAGGCGCCTTCCGGCTCCAACAGCCAGCGCTGGCATTTCGTGTTCGTGAAGGATGCGGACAAGCGCGCGAAAATCGCCTCCTGGTACAAGGCGTCCTTCGACGCTTACGCCAAGGGCCCGCAGTCGGCCCGCAATCAGCATATCGAAGACCCGGAGATGGCAGCGACCCAGGCGCGGGTGCTGAATTCCGCCGATTATCTGGCCGAGAACCTGCACCGGGTGCCGGTATTCCTCATTCCCTGCATCGAGGGCCGGCTGGAGACCATGGCTGCCGGCAATCAGGCCATGCTGGCCGGTGCCTATGGTTCCATCCTGCCTGCGGTCTGGAGCTTCATGCTCGCCGCTCGCGAGCGTGGCCTCGGGACCTGCTGGACCACGCTGCATCTGCCGCACGAGAAGGACACCGCGGAGCTCCTCGACATACCCTACGACGAGGTGACCCAGGTCGCCCTGATCCCGGTGGCCTACACCCTGGGTACCGATTTCAAGCCGGCCCCGCGCAAGTCCATGGACGGGGTTCGCCACGTCGATTCCTGGTGACGGGAAGCGACACCACCCGAAAACTATGACGTGACAACCTGGCATTTGCGGTGATAATGCCAGCTTGCGAAAAGCGTCGAGCCTGGGGGTGGGGCAGTGGCGGTGCGTCGCGTTTTAGGTCGGCTTCTGGCCGCTCCTCTGTCGTTGTGTGTGATCGTCGCTTCCGTGCAGGCATGGGCCGAGACCTCGGCCGTGTCCGCGCTCGGTCGGCTCGAACCTCTGCACGGTGTCATTCGGGTGACGGCGCCGGTGAGCCCCGAAGCCACCACGGGGATGGTGCTCGCCGACCTGTTGGTCGAGCCGGGCGACGACGTCACTCCGGGGCAGCTCATCGCGGTCACCGAAACGGCCCCTCTCCTGCGCGCCGTCCTCGTCGAAACCCAAGCTGACCTCGAGCGCTCCCAGCGCCGGTCGCGAGCCGTCGCGGCCATCGCCGATGCCGAATGCGTCCGCGCAGGTAACGCCCGTCGCGAGGCCGACAGGCGCGGTCGCTTGTTGCAGCAGGACCTCTCTTCGGTCGAGGAAACCGAACGCGCCCTGAACGAGGCGGACTTCCGGGAGGCGAGCTGCCGCGCGGCACGCCTCGATGCGGAAGCTGTGGCAGCCGAAGTCGACGTAGCCCGCGCCCGGATAGGACGTGCGGAGGCTGCTCTCGAACGGGCCTACGTGCGCGCACCAGTCGCGGCCCGGGTACTGCACGTGAATGCCCGGCCGGGCGAATTGATCGGCTGGGACGGCATCGTCGATCTCGGACAGATCCAGCAGATGTATGCCATTGCCGAGGTCTACGAAACCGACATCGGCCGCGTTGCAGTGGGCCAGCCGGCCCGGGTATTCAGTCGGGTCCTACCGCAGCCGATGAATGGCGTGGTCGAACACGTGCGCCAGCAGGTGCGCAAGCTCGATCAGCTCGGAACCGATCCTGCCGCGCGCAAGGATGCACGGATCGTGGAGGTCGAGATCTTGCTCGAAGATGCGACTGCCGTCGCAGGCCTGAGCCATCTCCAAGTCGAAATCGTGATCGGGCGCTGAAGCCGGGGGCAGGGGAATGCTCAGAGCGCCACTCGGTTGGCAGCAGCTTCGGCACAAGCCCCTTCGGCTTCTCGTTGCCGTTATGGGCATCGGGTTCGCCGTGCTGCTGATCATGATGCAGCTCGGGTTCCGCTCAGCGCTGTTCGAAAGCGCCGTCAGGTTCCAGGAGCGATACCAGTACGACATTGCCCTTTTCAGCCCCGACTCTGTGTTCATCGTGCGGCCGGAGACGTTCTCTATCCGCAGGCTGTACCAGACCCTTGCGGACCCCGACGTGGTCAGCGTGGCGCCGGTCTACATCTTTCCTGCCGTCTGGAAGAATCCCTGGGACAACAGCCGGCGCAGCCTCAACCTGGTGGGGTTCGATCCCGAGGAGGACATACTGGCTGCGCCGGGATTCTCCGAAGGTCGCCGGCTCCTGAGGCGTCAGGACACGCTGCTGTTCGATGCCCGGTCGCGACCCGAATTCGGGCCGGTGGCCACCGAATTCGATCCCGCGCTACCACTGGTCACCGAGGTGAACGACCGCGCGGTGTCCGTGGTCGGCCTGATCGACATGGGTACCTCATTCGGCATCGATGGCACGGTGATGACCAGCATCGACAACTGGTTGCGGCTGTTCCCGGACAAACCCCGGGAGCAGATTCATCTCGGATTGCTGCGAATCGACCCAGGAGCGGATCCCGTCATGGTACGGGACCGGCTTGCTGACTACCTGCCTGAGGATGTCCTGGTGCTCACGAAGCAGGATTTCGTGCGTCGGGAGCAGGCGTATTGGAACTCGGCGACTCCGATCGGCTACGTGTTCGCGTTCGGAGCGATCATGGGGTTCGTCGTCGGAGCGATCATCGTCTACCAGATCCTGTTTGCGGATGTCTCCGAGCATCTGGATGAATACGCCACTCTGCGGGCACTGGGTTATCCACCCGTCTTCGTCGGTGGCATCGTCCTGCAACAGGCCGCCGTGCTCGCGGTGCTCGGCTATCTGCCCGGCCTGGTCATCGTTCATTTCCTCTACCAGCTCGCCGCCAATGCCACCTTTCTGCCGCTGTACGTGACCTTGGAGCGGGCGCTCGGCGTGTTTCTCATGACGCTCGCCATGTGCGGTTTTTCGGCGCTGCTCGCCGTACGCAAGGTTTGGAAGGTCGATCCGGCGGAGGTCTTCTAGTGCTCGACGACGCGCCCGTCCGGGTGGCCGGACTGAATCACTATTACGGTCGCGGCGCGCTGCGCAAACAGATCCTGTTCGGCATCGATACCGAAATCCGCCGCGGCGAGATCGTCATCGCTACGGGCCCATCGGGATCCGGCAAGACGACCCTGCTGACCCTGATTGGCGCGTTGCGCTCGGCACAAGAGGGCAGCGTCCGGGTGCTCGGACAGGAGCTCAATGGTGCATCATCGCGGGTCCTCGAATCGGTGCGCCGGAACATCGGCTTCATCTTTCAGCAGCACAATCTGATCGCTTCTTTAAGTGCACTCGAGAACGTGGAGCTCGGGCTTCGCGTCACCCGGCGGTATCGCGGAGCTGCACTACGCCAGACGGCCCGTTCCATGCTCGAGGCCGTAGGTCTGGGCGAACGCATGGGTTACCGGGCGGAATCCCTGTCCGGTGGCCAGCGGCAGCGAGTCGCCATTGCCAGGGCGCTCGCAGCCGAACCGGAGATGGTGCTCGCGGACGAGCCGACCGCCTCGCTCGACAGCGCATCGGGCAGAGAGGTGGTCGACCGCATGCAGCAGCTTGCGCGCGACCGGGGTACGACCATCCTCATGGTGACGCACGACAATCGCGTTCTGGACGTGGCGGATCGCATCATTCACCTCGAGGACGGGCACCTTTCCGGATTCACTGACTCGGTGCTCGCCAACAATCGCCACATGATGGGGCTGCTTGCGGACAGCCATCGCAAGGAGGACCTGCCGGCGCTGGTTGACGGGCTCGATGAAGAGAGTTTCCGCGATCTCCTGCAGCAGCTCGATCAGGAGTCCCGGCGTGTTCTCGAGGCGACGACGCTTGCCAACGATCTGGTCTTCCGGAGTCTCCTCGAACAGGGACTGTTCGCGGCCACACGCAAGCTCGCGCAGCTGTTCGATGCGGAACGCGCTTCCCTGTTCCTGGTGGAGCCCACGCGCCACACCATTCTGCTGCGCGTGAGCGAGAACCTTCCGGAGACGCCGATCAGGATTCCTATCGGCACCGGCATTGCCGGTGCCGTCGCGGCCACTGGTCAGCCCGTGCGCGTGGACGACGCCTATGCAGACCCCCGCTTCAATCCGGAAGTAGATCGTCTGCTCGACTATCGCACCCGCTCGCTCTTGTGCCTGCCGATCCGCAGTCGCAGCGGTGAAGTTTTCGCGGTTGCCCAGCTTCTGAACCGTCGCGGCGGTCGCCCTTTTGCGGCCGCAGACGAGCACCGCCTCGGCGAGTTCATCGACTCTCTGGGCGTAGTGCTCGAGAGCCTGCACGATCCTCTGCGCGAAGCCGAGGACGTGCTGACGTGACCAAACTGGACGATTTCGTGCTCGGCCTGATCGAGCGTTACTTCGGGATCGATCTCGGTGGGCACCCGGACGTACTCGAGGCGCTGCATCTGTTCGAGTTGGCGGGCGGCAGCTGGCTGTTCCACCAGGGTGACTCGGGTGATGCCCTCTATTTTCTCGTTCGCGGCCGCCTCCAGGTGTGGCGTGAGGGTGGCGCGGGTCGGCCGACGGAGCTGTTGGGCGAAGTCGTGCCGGGAGAGAGCGTCGGAGAGGTAGGACTTCTGACTCATGCGCCCCGGACAGGCAGCGTGCGGGCCATCCGCGACAGCCTGCTCGTGCGGGTGGACCGGCGATCCTTCGAGCGGCTGACCGAGCGCTATCCGGCGTTGGTGCTGAAGCTGGCTGCGAGCGTCGCCGAGCGGTTGCAGCGGAACACCTCGACCGAGCGCAGAGCGCGCCCCGAACTGAAGACTATCGCGATCATCGCCCTCGATGACTCTCCGGATCTGCTCGCTTTGGTGGATCGTCTGGTGGACGACCTCGCTGCGCCCCCGGATGCCCTGGCGCTGCGGCCCGAAGGCCTGACGCAGCTAGGTGCGCCGGAAATGCTGACGAGCAGTGCCACGGATCTTCAGACCAGTCTGAAGCACTGGATCGGGTCTTTGGAGGACGACCGGCGCCTGATCGTGTATCGCTCCGGGCCCCGCGATGGTGCCTGGTTGCGCTTCGCGGTTCGCCAGGCCGATCTCGTAGTGCGCGTCGCCAGCGCGACGGCTACGCCGGAGCTGCGTCCCTGGGAGCGTTCCCTTGAAGTCGCTCCACATGCCTGGCAGGGAGCCAGGCAAATCCTGCTGATGACGCATCCGGTCGGTCAACACGCCGTTCGTGACACGCGGGCTTGGCTCGAGCACAGGCCCGCGTTGACGCCGCTACATTTGCGGGTAGATCTGCCGCGCGATCACGCGCGTATCGTACGCGTACTTTCCGGGCGTGGTCTGGGGCTGGTCCTGGGCGGCGGCGCGGCGCGCGGTTTCGCCCATCTCGGCGTTTACCGAGCCATGGTCGAGCTCGGCGTGCCCGTGGATTGGGTCGGCGGTACAAGTATGGGTGCCATCATGGCCGCCAGTATTGCGCTAGACCTGCCAGTGGACGAAACCATCGCCTATGCCCGCAAGGCGTTTGTGGATGGCCGGCCGTTCACAGATTACACGCTGCCGATCGTCTCTCTGCTGCGTGGTCGCCGCATGCAGGCGCTGTCTGCCGAGTATTTCGGCGCGGCCATCGAAGATCTACCGATTCCGTTTTTCTGCGTTTCGAGCAATCTCGGCAGCGGCGAACTGAATCTCCATGAGCGTGGACCGCTATGGCGAGCGACCTGCGCCAGCGCTGCCTTGCCCGGCGTGATGCCTCCTGCGATTCATCAGCACCAGCTCGCCGTCGACGGCGCCATGCTGAACAACCTCCCCGTGGACATCATGCAGGACAAGCTGGTGCAGGACGTCGTCGCGGTAGACCTGACCTCACGGCGCCAGAGCGACGTATCCTTCGAGGAGGTGCCATCGCCCTGGGCCATCCTCCGGGGTCGCCTGCTGCCATTCACACGCCGTTATAGTCTTCCGGGAGCGGCCACGATGATCCTCAAGGCCACCGAGCTTGGCACCCGGCGCCGGGTCATGGAGCTGGCCGCGCGCGCGGATCTGTTGCTGCAGCCGCCGGTGCACCGCTTCGGCATGCTGCAGGTGAGTCACTTCGATCAGGTGGTCGACGCCGGGTACGAGTACGCCCTCGAGCATGTCGCCGCTTGGTTAGAAAAGCGCGAGCTGGGGTGAGGCTTCGGCCGGGACTGCAAAGCGACTGCAGTCGAGCGGTGGTTCCGGCTGGTCGAGGCCGAACTTGCGCACCGCGATGCGGAAGCGCTCGCTGAGCAGGCGCGCGAATGGGCCTGTCCCGACCATGCGCTGGCCGAAACGGGCGTCGTAGGCGGCGCCTCCGCGGCACTGCCGGATCAGTGACAGCACGCGTTGGGCCCGCTCCGGGTAGTGCAGCTGCAGCCAGTCCTCGAACAGCGGTGCAACCTCATGTGGGAGGCGCAGCAGGATGTAGCCTGCCCGGCTCGCGCCGGCGGCGGCTGCCGCCTCCAGCAGATCCTCGAGCTCATGGTCGTTGATGCCCGGAATGATCGGTGCGGTCATCACGCTCACCGGCACTCCGGCCGCATGCAGCGCGCGGATCATGCGCAGCCGGGTGCCGGGATCGGCGGCGCGCGGCTCCAGGCTGCGTTTGAGGCCGTTATCGAGCGTCGTCAGGCTTACTGCGACCCGGACCAGGTTGCGTTCCGCCATCGCCGCCAGGCGGTCGATGTCGCGGAGGATCAGCGCCCCCTTGGTGGTGATGGACAGCGGATGGTGATGGTGGTCCAGCACCTCGAGCAGCCCCTGCATGACCTTCAGGCGGCGTTCCACGGGCTGGTAGGGGTCGGTGTTCGTGCCGATGGCGATTGGTTCACACACGTAGCCAGGCCGCGCCAGGGTACGCTCGAGCAGCGCTGCGGCGTCAACCTTGAAGAACAGGCGGCTCTCGAAGTCGAGACCGGGTGACAGGTCCACGTAGGCGTGCGCCGGGCGCGCGAAGCAGTAGACGCAGCCGTGCTCGCAGCCGCGGTAGGGATTGATCGACTGGGAAAAGGGCACGTCGGGCGAGTCGTTGCGGGTGACGATGCTGCGGGCCCGCTCCGGCAGCACCTCGGTGGCGATGGACTCGCTGACTTCGGGCGTGTCGATCCAGCCGTCAGCGAGCCACTGGCTGCGGCTGACGGCGAAGCGGCCCGGCGGACTCGAAGGTGCGCCGCGGCCACGGCGCAGTTGCAGCGGATGTTCCATGCCGCAACGTTAACAACTGTACGGGTATACAGTCAAGCCTGGCGGCGGACCGGGCTGTCGGCTTCCTGGTCGAGTTCGAGAAAGCTGCGTACCCGGGTTGCGACTGTCTCTGCATGTTCAGGTTCCAGATGCAGATGGTGCGGTCCCGCGAGTTCCTCCACCTGCAGGTAGCGATGGTGCTGCATCCGCCGCTCGAGTCCGCCCCGGTACCAGCGGTCGCCCTCGGCAGCCGTGAGGAGCAGGGTCGGTGCGGTGGTGGCTTCCATCAGGGCGTCGATCTGCCGCGCTGAGATCCGCAGGGGCGTGGCGAAGCGGATGCGCGGATCCGTGCGCCAGGTGACCCCGCCCTCCACCTGGCGATGGCCGCGCGCCACGAGTTCGCGGGCAGCATCGAGGCTCTGGTCCGTTGCCTCGGTGACCCGGCGCGCCATGCTCTCGGTATCCGGATAGACCGGCGGTGTCTTGGCCTCCGCCTTGAGCATCTGCTCGAGCGCCAGACGATTGCGCTGATTGCCTTCAGCGGGGCCGCCCTCGTGGTGGACCATGCCGTCGATCAGGACCACGCGGCTGATCCGTTCCGGAAACAGGCCGGCGAGTTCCGAGGCGATGCCGGCGCCCATGGAGTGGCCGATGAGGCCGAACCGTTCCCAGCCGAGCCGATCGGCCACGAACAACAGGTCCTGAATGTAGCCCAGCGGGAAGTAGTGGCAGCCGGGCGGCAGATGATCGGAGCGGCCATGGCCGGCAAAGTCCAGCGCCAGCAGGTTCAGCTCCCCAAGCGCGGGCGCAAGCCGGTTGAAGCTGTTGGCGTTGTCGAGCCAGCCGTGCAGGCAGAGATAAGGCGCACCGGCGGGTTCGCCCCAGGCGCGCCCGCTCAGGCTGCGGCCGGGTATGTCGATGCGTCGTTCCTCACCTCGTTGCTGCATTTTGGTCTCCCGGTAGGATGAAGCGCAGCAGTTTACCCACCGGATGCATTTGAGTCGCGTGCTTTAGCGGCAGGCTGCCGGCTGCCGGGAGGACGACCCAGAGCGGGAGGCTCCAGCGCCTGGATGGAGACCTGCGCAGGCGCGCAGGTCCCCGAAACGTGCTGGCCCGTCAGGCAGGCCAGCGCTTACCCGAACGTCGATCAGAGGCTGGCGAAGGTCTTGCCTTCCGCGACCAGCTTTTCGAGCAGGGGTGCCGGCTTCCAGAAGTCGCCGTACTCGGCCTGGAAGCGCTTGATGTCCTCGAGGATGTTGTCGAGGCCCTGCTTGTCGGCCCAGAACATCGGTCCACCGGTGACTTCCGGGAAGCCGTAGCCGTTGATGTAGACGATGTCGATGTCGCAGGCGCGCAGGGCGATACCGTCCTCGAGGATGCGTGCGCCCTCGTTGATCAGGGCGTAGAGGCAGCGCTTCTTGACCTCCTCGTCGCTGATCTCGCGGCGCTCGATGCCGAGCTCAGCGGAGGTCTCCTCGACGATCTTCACCACCTCCGGGTCCGGCTGCCCGGCGCGGCTGCCTTCCTGGTAGATGTAGAAGCCGCGGCCGTTCTTCTGGCCGAAACGCTCGAGCTCGCAGAGCTTGTCGGCGACCCGGGCGGTGATCGGAACGTCTTCCGGCTGCATGCCGGAGAGCTTGCGCGCCCGCCAGCCAAGGTCGAGGCCGACGAGGTCGTTCATCTGGAACGGCCCCATGGGCATGCCGAACTCGCCGATGACCTTGTCCACCTGATAGGGCGTCGCGCCCTGGAGGATGATCTCGCCGGCCTGGCGGGTGTAGCCGGCCAGCATCCGGTTGCCGATGAAGCCGGGCGCATTGCCGGACAGCACGGCCACCTTGCCGAGCTTCTTGCCGAGCTGCATGACCGTGGCGATGGTGGATTTGCCGGTCTTCTCGCCGCGCACCACCTCGAGCAGGCGCATGATGTTCGCCGGACTGAAGAAGTGCATGCCGATGACGTCTTCGGGGCGGCTCGTGACGTTCGCCATGGCGTCCACGTCCAGGCCCGAAGTGTTGGAGGCGAGGATGGCGCCGGGCTTGCACACCGCCTCGAACTTCTCGAACACCTGCTTCTTGACGTCGAGGTTTTCGTAGACCGCTTCCACCACCACGTCGGCGTCGCCGAAGTCGCCGTAGTCCAGCGTGCCGGTGATCAGGCCCATGCGCTTCTCGAGGGCATCGGCACTGAGCCGGCCCCGGTCCACCATGCGCTGATAGTTCTTGCGGATCACGCCGAGACCGCGTTCGAGGGCCTTCTCGTCCATCTCGAGTACGGTGACCGGAATGCCGGCATTGGCGAAGCACATGGTGATGCCGCCGCCCATGGTGCCGCAGCCGACCACACCTGCCTTGGCGATCTCCTTCACCGGCGTGTCCCTCGGCACATCGGGGATCTTCGCCACTTCGCGCTCGGCGAAGAACATGTGGATCAGGGCTTCCCGCTGCGGATGTTCGAGACACTTGCGGAAGTTCTCCGCCTCCACCTTCATGCCGGCATCGAAATCGTCGTGATTCACCGCCGCCTCGACGCACTGGATGATCATCTCCGGCGCGAACCGGCCGCGCATGCGCTGAGCGGCGTTGCGGCGGGCCTCGGCGAAGATCTCGTCCTTGCCGCGGTCGGCGGCTGCCTTGCCGGAGTCGTCGCGGATGCGGCGTTTCGGTGCGCCCTTGGCAACCTGTTGGCGCGCCCAGTCCATGGCGCCCTTGACGAAGTCACCCTCGATCACGTCGTCGACGATGCCGAGTTCCTTCGCCTTCGGCCCCGGAATCGGGTCGCCGGAGAGGATGAACTGCAGGGCCTTCTCGGCGCCGATCAGCCGCGGCAGGCGCTGGGTCCCGCCGGCACCGGGCAGCAGGCCGAGCTTGACCTCGGGCAGGCCCACGGGCGCGCTCGGTGCCGCCACGCGGTAGTCGGCGCACAGTGCCACCTCGAGGCCGCCACCGAAGGCGGTGCCATTGATGGCAGCGACCACGATCTTCGGGCTCTGCTCCATCATCTCGAGGCAGGTGTGCAACGGCGCGCCCTCGGGTTTGCCGCCGAACTCGGAGATATCCGCGCCGGCGATGAAGGCACGGCCTTCGCCGTGAAGGACGATCGCCTTCACGTTGTCGTCCGCGTTCGCCTTTTCGAGACCCTCGAAAAGTCCCTGGCGTACGCCGCTCGAAAGCGGGTTCACCGGCGGATTGTCTATGCGCAGGATGGCGAGTTCGCCGTCCGTGCTGTAGTGAACGGTACCTTTCATGGGTCTCTCCCGTTACGGATTTTCGAAAGTCGGTGCCCGAAGCAGGCCGGAAGGATACCGGATTTCGCTGCCGCTCCGCGCGGATTCAGTTTCCGGGCGGTGGGATGAAGGTGCTGCCGGGAACGTTGAGCGTCGCGCAGAGGGCCGCGAACGATTCCGCGTGCCGGCCCCTCCGCGCGCGCCGCGCCTGTCAGCCTCTGAACGACCAGGTGCGGGCCCTGGCGGGCGCTGCTTTCGCCCGCAGTGCCCCTGACGACCTTCAGTTCACCACCGAATCCGGCTCACTCGTTTTCGAGCACGCCCTTCGGTGCCTTCTGTTTCATGAAGCCGAACATGTAGCCGGCCACCCGCCGCATCTGGATCTCCTCCGCGCCCTCGGTGATCCGATAACGCCGGTGGTGGCGGTAGATGTGCTCGAAGGGCTTGTGCCGGGAGTAGCCGAGGCCGCCGTGGACCTGCATGGCCCGGTCCGCCGCCTCGCAGCACAGCCGGTTCGCCCAGTAATTACACATGGAGACCTTGTCGGACTGCGAGAACGCGCCGTACTGATCCATCATCCAGGCTGTCTTGTGGATTAGCGCCCGCAGCATCTCGCACTGGGTCTGCAGCTCCACCAGCGGGAACTGGATGGCCTGGTTCGTGGCCAACGGCTTGCCGAAGGGCTTGCGCTCCTGGGCGTACTGCACCGACTCGTTGACGCAGAACTGGGCGGCGCCGAGGCTGGATGCCGCCTGCCGGATCCGGTTCTCGTTGAAGAAGTGCTGCACCACCTGCAGTCCGCGGCCCTCGCCCCCGAAGATGGCGTCGTGAGGAACGCGGACGTTGGTGAACGATACCCGGCCGTGGTCGGTGGGCATGTTGAACGTCCACAGCATCTCCTCGATCTTCACGCCCGGTGCCTTCATGGGCACGAGGAAAGCGGTGATGCCGAGCCCGTCGCCGGCCTTGCCGCTGGTCCGGGCCATGACCATGTCGTACTGCGCCTTGTGGATGCCGGTGTTCCAGGTCTTCTCGCCGTTGATGATCCACTCGTCGCCCTCGCGGACCGCATGGGTTTCCATGTGGGTGGCGTCGGAGCCGTGGTTGGGTTCGGTGATGCCGAAGGCGAAGCCACGCCGGCCGTGGATGAGGTCGTCGATCCACTCCTTCTTCTGCGCGTCGGTGCCGTACATGGCCATCAGCAGCAGACCGACGTTGTTGCCTACCACCGAGTGCTCGTTCTGCAGGTCGTTGTGCAGACCGAGTCCCTTGACCGCCAGGTGCTCGCGTATGACCGCCATCGCCAGGTTGCCGCAGTCCTGGCCGCCGAACTCCTTCGGTGCCGCGTAGCGGTAGAAACCCGCATCGTCTGCCAGCCGCTTCGCCTTGTGCAGCAGCTGCTCCCATTCCTCGTTAGGCAGGCCGCCGCGCTCCCAGTCGGTGCGCGCATCTTCCCGCCGGTGATCGAAGAAGCGGATGTTGTCGTTCTCGTTTTCCAGCGGCTTGATCGTGGTCTCGATGAAGTCGTCGAGGCGCTTCAGGAAATCCTGGAGCTCAGCGGGAATCTCGAAGTCCATGGCGGTGCGTCCTCCGTCTCGGTCTGGATAATTCGCGTCGATTAGAACATCCTCGACTCGGCATTGAACAGCCTGGGGAGGAGAGTGCCATGGCCGACGACGAACTGCGTTACGAGCAACACGGATACGTGGGAGTGCTCACATTGAATCGGCCGGAGGCGATGAACTCGCTCACCTACGGCCTCTACATGGCCCTGGAGGATGCGGTGCGCGAGGCGGATGCGCGCGTGCTGGTGATCACCGGCGCCGGCGACCGGGCATTCTGCGCCGGCGACGACGTCAAGCAGATCCTCGGCGGCAAGGGTGGGCCGCCGCCGGAGGCCGGGGAGCGCAGCAGGCGCACCGGCGGATTGACGCCGGCGGCCGATGCACTCCTTGCCACCGACATCCCGGTTATCGCCGCCGTCAACGGCCATGCCCTGGGCTGGGGCATGGAGCTCGCACTGATGGCAGACATCCGCATCGCCTCCGCGGAGAAGGCGCGCTTCGGCGAGCTCTTCGTGATCCGGGGCCTGTGCAGTGACGTCGCCGGCCTCGGCCGCCTGGCCCAGCTCGTCGGTCGCGAGAAGGCGGCGGAGCTCCTGTTCACCGGGGAAGTGATCGACGCCGCTACGGCGAAGGAAATCGGTCTCGTCTCACGGGTCGTGCCGCATGCCGAACTGCTGCCCACGGCGCTGGCGCTCGCGGAAAAGATCGCCGCCAACCCGCCGCTGGCGGTGAAGGCGCTGAAAGCGGGTCTGCGGCGCGCGCTGGATCCGGACTGGCGCGAGCTCGGCGCCTGGACCATCGGCCAGATCCGCACCCTGATGCAGACCGAGGATTCGAAGGAAAGCGTCGCGGCCTTCATCGAGAAACGCACGCCGAAGTTCGTCGGACGCTGAGCCGCTCGACTTGGCGACCCGGGTCCAAGGTGCCCGGCGACAACGTCCGTCGGATCTATCGGCTCTGAACGCGCGAAGCGACCACTGCCGTCGGCTCCGCGGCCCACATGGCCGTCAGGTGCGCCTGCAGCTCGGGAATCTTCCCGGCCAGACGGTCGGCAGCGGAAGCTGTGGCGGCACCCTTGAGGAGCAGGGCAAAGCCGTAGTGAACGCGACACTCGAGTTCGCTAAGGTCGATCTGGCCGTAGGCCCACTCGAGGATGCAGATGAAAAACTGCTGGCCGAGCGCGAGAGCCAGCGCACTGGCGTCGATCCCGGCATCGAGTTCCCCGGCTTCGCGCGCGCGCTCCACCAGGGTCCGCCAGAACACGAAGCGCGGGTCGCCGAACACGGCGCGGTAGTCGCGGCCACCGTCGCCATAGGCAGAGAACAGAACCGCCTGGTGGAACTTCGGCGCTTCGGCGTAGAGTTCTGTCGCCAGCGTCACTGCCTCGAAGAAGATCTCGAGCGGGTCGGCGTCGAGTTGCTCGAGGCGTTCTTCATACAGCGCCATGCCAGTGTCGAGGACCGCCAGCATGATGGCCTGCTTGGAACCGAACAAATTATAGGGCGTGGCAATGGACACCCCTGCCGCTTCTGCCAGCGCGCGCATGGAAAATCCGCTGTCACCGCGGTTGTGCATCAGCCGCATGGCAGCGGCGACGATGGCCTTGCGGCGCTGGTCTTTGGCTTGTTCCCGGCTCGCCATGCTGGGCTCGTCCTCGCTCGAATTGCGCACCGAGCGTGACTCAGGAGCGCGGTTGGATTATAACGCGTTTTACTTTTCGTTCTGCCGAGGATGATCCATGACCCTCTCCCGCGCCCGCGCCTTCACGACCGCCCGCCCGGGCGAGGATTGGCCCGACATCGCCCGCCGCAGCCTGGCCGACCTTGATGAATCCGCCGCCCTGGAAGCGCTCAAGAGTTGGAACCTGCACCTGTTCCTGCGCCAGCCGAGGGGCAGGATACTCGGCTGCGACGTGATCTTCACCGAGCCGCCGCGCAGCGATGGGGGCTGAAGCTGGCTCCGAAGAAGCGCGCATCGAGCGTGCGTTGGTCGCGCCGGGCCACGACGGCAGCGCCGAACTGCTGCTGCGTATCCGCCATCGTAACGGCGGACTGGACAGCGTTACGCTGGATGCACAAGCGGCGGAACGACTGCTCGATCACTGCGGTGCAAACGAACTAGAACAGCTGGTCGGCCAGTCCTGGCGACACCTGCTGCACGTATTGGACGAAACGGGAGCTTGAATCCATGGACCTGATCATACGCAATGGCCGCATCGTCGACGGCACAGGCTTGCCGGCCTATCAGGGCGACCTCGGCATCGCCGACGGGCGCATTGTGCATGTCGGTGGCCGCATCGCCGCCACCGCAGCGCGCGAGATCGACGCCGCCGGACGGGTGGTGGCGCCGGGCTTTATCGATCCGCATACCCACTTCGACGTGCAGCTGCTCTGGGACGGCGAAGCGCGGCCGGCGCTCGAGCACGGCATCACCACCGTTGTTCCCGGCAACTGCTCGCTGTCGCTGGCGCCTCTGAAGGCGGAACACCGGCCGCGGCTGGTGGGCATGTTCCAGCAGATCGAGGAGATGCCGAATGCGGCCTTCGATGGTGCCTTCGAGTGGACCTGGGAGTCCTTCGACGGCTACCTCGATGCGCTGCGCGCGAAGCTGTCGGTGAACGTGGCGCCGCTGGCGGGCCACAGCGTGATCCGGCTTTGGGTCATGGGCGACGCGGCCACGGAGCGTGCAGCCAACGCCGAAGAACTCGCTGCCATGCAGGATCTGCTGCGCCGGTGTCTGGAGGCGGGAGCCATAGGTTTGTCCACCAGTTTCGTGGACGTGGATGAGAACCTGCAGCCGGTACCGAGCCGCTACGCCCACTTCGAGGAGCTCGACGCCCTCGCCGCGGTGCTCGGCGAGTACGGGCGCATGCTGCAGGTGGTGCCGGAGTTCTACGCCACCGATATCACGCTGGCGCGGGTGGATCAGCTCGCCGAGCTGTCGCTCGCCCACCAGATTCCGACCACGTTCTCGCCGCTGTTCGATTCCGCCGCCAATCCGGACAACGTTTCCCGGGTGATGGCGCGGGTGGAGGAACAGATGGCACGCGGGGCGCGAGTTTGGCCACAGGTCCAGACGCGCCCTATCGACATCAGCTTCACCTTCGATGTTGCGAGCCTGCTGTTTGCTGCGACACCAGGCTGGTACCGGACAATGCGCCTGCCCCGGGAGGAGAAGATTGCCGCCCTGCGCGACCCCGAGCAGCTCGAGGCGCTGATCGCCGAAGCGGAGCCCGGGGGGGACACGGGACGCTTCGCACGGGTGAAAGTGCGCGCGGTGACGCGTGCCGAGGACGAGACGCTCGTCGGGCGCAGCCTTGGGGAGATCGCCGCAGAGCGCGGCAGCACGCCGGCCCGGGTGATGGTCGAGCTGTCGCTGGCCAACGACCTCGATGCCTGCTTCGTCGCCACCGATCTCGGGCACGACGATCCGGCCAGGGTCGGCCCGCTGCTGGCCCATCCCCTGGTGCACATCGGCGCCAGCGATGGTGGTGCCCACATTCAGTCCTTCGCCACCTACGGTGATACCGGCTATCTCTTCAGCCGCTTCGTCCGCGACCGCCATGATCTGACGCTGGAGCAGGCCGTGAAGAAGATCACCGCCGACACGGCCCGGATCTGGGGCATTCCGCAGCGTGGTCTGCTGCAGCCGGGCTTTGCCGCCGACGTCACCATCTTCGATGCCGAGGCCATCGCCCGCGGCGATGAGGTGGCGGCTCACGATATGCCCGAGGGTGGCATGCGCTACGTGCGCGGTGCGCAGGGCATCGATACCGTGATCGTCAACGGTGCGGTGGCGTGGAATGCAGTCGATGGCTACACGACGGCCGCGACCGGCCAGGTGGTGAGCGCATGAGCGAACTTCGCTTTCACAGCGTCGATGCAGACGGTACCCGCATTCACCTGGCCGAGCAGGGCGAGGGCCCGGTGGTGCTCATGGTCCACGGTTTCCCCGAGTCCTGGTATTCCTGGCGGTATCAGCTGCCGGCTCTGGCCGCTGCAGGCTACCGGGCAGTGGCCATGGACGTGCGCGGCTACGGCCGCTCGTCCAAGCCGAGCCGGGTTGAAGACTACCGGATGGTACTCAAGGTGGCGGACGTAGTGGGGGTGGTGGCCGCCCTCGGCGGCGGACCCACGACCATCGTCGGCCACGACTGGGGTGCGCCCATTGCCTGGACCTCGGCGCTCCTGCGACCGGATCTGTTTCGGGGCGTGGCCGGCCTCTCGGTGCCCTATGCCCCGCCCCATGGCCCGACGCGCCCGCTTGCGGGAATGCGCCAGATGGCCGGCGAGAACGAGTTCTACATCGAGTATTTCCAGGAGCCCGGCCGGGCGGAGGCCGAGATCGAGCGCGACGTGCGCGGCTGGCTGCTCGGGTTCTACTGGTGCGCGTCCGGCGACATCGAAAACGGCCCGAACATCGCTATGGTGGATCGCGGCCGCACCCTGCGCGAGAAGTTCGTCTACCCGGAAACCATGCCGGCATGGCTGAGTGAGACGGATCTCGACGTCTACACCCGTGAATTCGAGTATTCGGGTTTTTTCGGGCCGCTCAGCCGCTACCGCAACGTCGATCGCGACTGGGAGGATCTCGCTGCCTTTGCGAACCGTCCCATCGAGATCCCTGCGTTGTTCATCGGCGGCAGCAAGGATGGCCCCACCATCTGGGGACAGCCGGCCATCGCGCGCTTCGGCGAGACCTTGCCGAAGCTGCACCGCTCGGAGATCCTCGAAGGCTGTGGCCACTGGGTGCAGCAGGAACAGGCAGAGGCTACCAACGAGCTGCTGTTGGACTTCCTCGCCGCAATCCACTGAGCGCCGCTTCCCACGAACCGAGCGCAGAGAGAGCAGACATGAGCTACGAGACCATCCTCACCGAGTCCGCCGACGGGCTCCTTACCATCACGCTGAACAGGCCCGACAGACTCAACGCCTGGACCTACCGGATGGGCGCGGAACTCGGCGATGCCATTGCCGCCGCCAATGACGACGACGCCATCGAGGCCATCGTCGTCACTGGCGCCGGACGTGGCTTCTGCGCCGGCGCCGACATCCAGGATGTGTTCGACGCCCAGCAGAAGGACGACAGCGCGAGTGCCGACCGGCCCATCATGCGCAGCTGGGTGGAGCTCGTACGCGACTCCAAGCCCATGGTGGCTGCCGTCAACGGTGCCTGCATCGGCGTCGGCCTCACCCAGGTTCTGCCCATGGACTACCTGATCGCGGCGAAAGACGCGAAGCTGAGCCTGCGCTTCATCAAGATGGGCCTGGTTCCGGAGCTGGCCAGCTCCCAGTACGTGACGCTGCGCTGCGGCTTCGGCCAGGCTAACGAGCTGATGCTCACGGGCAAGACCGTCAGTGGTGAAGAGGCGGCCCGGATCGGGCTCGTCGATCGCGCAGTGGATGCGGAGGAACTGCTGCCGGCAGCCCGTGCCATGGCCAAGGCCATGGGCGACAATCCCCAGGCTGCGCTCAGGGCGGTGAAGCAGCTCATCAGCGTCAATGCCACCGAGTCCGACATCGCCCAAGTGCAGAAGCGGGAACTCGAGGCGCTGCAGAAGTGCTATGCCTCCGCTGAGCACAAGGAAGCCATCGATGCCTTCCTCAACAAGCGCGAGCCGGATTTCCGCAAGGCGCGACAGGCCGGCTGACGCTGACTACCGCCTGTCCTGCCGGCGTTGCACCCCCCGAGGCGAGCCGCGTCAATGACGGGAATCGGGAGAGACTCGGAGGCGACAGGTTGATCGAGGTTGGCGGGCTGATCCTCAAGCCCTCGGTCATGGCGGAGGAGGTGGCCCGCTTCGATTGGTCCGCCACGCCGCTGGGCCCCGTTTCCGGCTGGCCCGAAGCGCTGCGCATCAGCGTCCAGCTCTGCCTCAACTCGCCGTTTCCAGTGACCGTCGGCTGGGGCCCCGAGCTCCGGATCATCTACAACGACGCTTACATCCCCGTTATGGGCGTCAAGCACCCTGATGGTCTCGGCCGTCCGGTACTCGAGGTCTATCCAGAGCTCGTCGATTTCATCACTCCGATCCTGCGTGACGTCTATGAGCACGGAGAGTCCTTCTGCGGCAGGAACGTAGCGTTCCCGATGGTCCGCCACGAAGCGCTCGAGGAGGGCTACTTCGATTTCTGGTATGCGCCGATCCGTGACGGCGATGGCGTGATCCGGGGCGTGCTGGCTTCCGGCAGCGAGACCACCGCCGAGGTGGTCGCGCAGCGCCGACAGCGCACGGTGAGCGCGGTCGCCGGCCGTCTCGTGGAGCTGTCCATGGAGGATCGGGTGTTGCCGAATGCGCTGGAAGTGGTTCTGCGCAACCGGAAGGATGTCGCCCGCATCGCAGTCTTCGAGGTCATGGCCGGCTCGACCGTCACCCAGCGGTTTGCGGAACCCGCAGCGTTTCCGGCCGAACTCGAGGCCGACGGCATCGTCCGCGACCTCAAGGAGCAGGTCGCGGCAGGAATCGAGCAGGGTTCCCGGGTCGAGCGGCTCGATGGACGACGCTTTCTGACTACGCTGGTGCATCCGGACCTGACGGACAGCACAGCTCACCTGGTGGTGGTGGAACCGGCGCCGAGCGTGCGCGCCGACGAGGAGTATCAGAGCTTCCTCGACGTACTGAGGGAAATCACCATCGGCGCGGTTTATCGGCTGCGCACCGAGCGCGCCGCGCATGCCGAAATGCGCCGCCAGCTCGACGACCGGGACCGGCTCTACAAGATGCTGTTCGAACACACTGCCGAGGGCGTCGTGATCGCCCATCCGGACGGCACCATCGTCGCGGCGAATCCGGCTACCTGCCGCCTGCTCGGCTACCGGGAAGACGAACTGCTCGAACTCGGTTACGCCGGAACGGTGATCAATGATGCCGGGGAACTCGACCGGGCGCTGGACATCCTCGCGCGCACCGGCCGCTTCGACGGCGAGGTGCGCCTGCGAACGAGTACTGGCGGGATGGTGCTCACCGATGCCGCGTCGGTCCTCATTCGCGACGAAACCTCCGGTAACGAGCGCATCATCACCCTGCTGCGAGATGCTGCGCCGCGCGTCGAAAACCAGGTGCGCATGACAGCCACCGCCCGGCTCGAGGCTCTCGGCCAGCTAACTGGCGGTATCTCCCATGACTTCAACAATCTGCTGAATGTGATCATCAATGGTGCCGAGGAGCTTTCCGAGTCGCTCAGCGTCGGACGTCCAGAGCACGAATCGGCCGCACTGATCCTCTCGGCTTCCCTGCGCGCCGCGGAACTGACTCGGCAGCTGTTGTCCTTCAGCCAGCAGCGTCCGAGCGAGCCGCGGCGGCTGCGGATCTCGGAGGCTGTCAACGAGCTGCATCGGCTGCTTGACCGTGTCGTCGGCCGCGGTATCCAGGTGCGGCTGGCGCAGCAGGAAGAGGCTGAGATTCGGGTGGATCCGGCTCTCTTGAGCAGCGGTCTCCTGAACCTGTGCCTCAACGCCCGCGACGCCATGCCCGACGGCGGGACCCTCGACATACGCGCCGGGCGCACGCTGCTCAGTGAGGACACCGCCCGCCGCCTGCAGCTCCCTGCGGGTGAGTACGCCGTCATCACGGTCAGCGATACAGGTATCGGTATCCCCAGCGACCTTATCGATCGCGTGATCGAGCCCTACTTCACCACTAAGCCGGTGGGGCAGGGCACCGGCCTCGGCCTGGCCATGGTCTACGGTTTCGTGCGTCAGTGTGGTGGCGCCCTGGAAATCGACTCGACGCTCGGCGAGGGCACCACCGTGACGCTGCTTTTTCCGGTTGCCACAGCCGCAGCGCCGGCAGAGGCGGAGACCACGACCCCGGACAGAACCACCAGGCCGGACGGCGTCGGTCAGCACGTGCTCGTGGTCGAGGACAACGATCTGCTTGCACGCATGCTCGTCCGAACGCTGCGCGGTGGTGGCTATCGCGTCACCCACTGCGAGCACGTGGCTGCAGCACTGGCCGCGCTGGAAGGTGACGACCCGGTCGACCTCGTGCTGACCGACATTCAGCTCGGTGATGGCCCCACGGGCTGGGAGTTGCTGGACCGCATCGGCGCTGACGGACGCGATCTGCCGGTCCTGACCATGTCCGGTTTCGCGCCGGAAGCGACCGCCACCCCGGACCGGGGTGCGCGCATGCCTGATCTCAGCAAGCCTTTCCGGCCGCGGGAGGTTCTCGATCTGGTGGCAGCGGCGCTGGCCCGGCAGCGTGTGTCCTGAGTCCTTGCGGTGCGTCCGGGCTGCTCACAGCGGCCAGACGAAGGGCATCAGCAGTGCCGCCACCGCGAACACCACCAGTTGCAGCGGCAGCCCGAGCCTGAGGTAGTCGGCGAAGGTATAGCCGCCGGGCCCCATCACCAGAATATTCGCCGGATGGGACACTGGACTCGACAAGCTCGCGCAGACCGCCACCGCCACCGCCATCAGCGGCGCGGCCGGCGACACGCCGAGCTCCAGCGCCAGCGATAGCGCCAGTGGGGCCATGATCAGCACCAGGGCCGCGGCCGGAATCATCAGCGTACCGAGCGTCGTCACGGCATAGAGACCGGCGATGACCGGCCACGGGCCGAACGGGCCGAGCACGTCGAGCACGCCGCCGGCGAGCCAGCTCGCTGCGCCCGTCTGCTGCATGGCGAGGCCGAGCGGGATCATGCCGGCGATGACGAAGATGGTCCGCCACTCGATGGCGGCGTAGGCCTGATCCATGGTCAGGCAGCGGGTCAGGACCATCGCCGTGGCCGCCACCAGGGCCGCTACCGAGATGGGCAGCCAGCCGAGCATGGCCACCGCGACCATGGCCAGCATGAAGGCGCCCGCGAGCGGCGCTTTGCTTGAATCCACCGGTTTCGCCTGCACCGGGGTCAGCACGATCAGGTCCTCGTCGTCATTGAGCAGCGCGAGGCGCCGCTTCGGTCCGACAATCAACAGCGCATCGCCCGACTCGAGCTGCACATTGCCGAGGCCCGAGCGGCGCGACTCGCCGTCGCGCCAGAGTGCGGCCACTTCCACCTCGTAGCGTTCGCGAAGCTTGAGGTCGGCCACCGTGCGGCCTTCCAGGCGCGCGCGCGGGTGCAGCGTGGCCTCTACCAGCTCGAGCTTGCCGAGTTCGAATACGTCCAGATAGGGCGCGGCGTCGTCCAGGATCTCCAACTGCTGCAGGCCGCGCAGCACGTCCATGTCTTCCTCGCGGCCCTGGATAAGCAGTAGGTCAGAACCCTCCACCACCTCGTCGGAACCCGGCCAGGCTCGCAGTTCCCCTTCCCGGAGGATGCCCAGCATGCGGAAATCAAAGGCATCGCCGAGCCGGTTCTCGGCCAGGGTGGTGCCGCCCAGCTCCGAGTCCTTGGGCACCCGCAGGACGAACAGGCGCTCGTCGAGCTGGTAGGTTTCCGCGAGATCGGTTTCCGTGAGCCGTGAGACCGCGGCAAACTCCTTCGACTCGCGCAGCTTCTCGAGCACCTCTTCGGCACACTGGATCAGCAGGCGGTCACCACCCGCCAGCGCCATGTTCGACAGGCGCGTGCGTCGGACCGTGTTACCACGACGGATCGCCAGCACGTTGGCAGCGTGCTGCTCGCGGAACTGACGGTGCCGCAGAGGATCGCCGACGAGGGTGGCCTCATCGGCGATCACGACTTCCGCCATGACCGCTGCGCTCCACATCTTCCGCTGCAGCTCCGGCGTTTCGCGCTGGATCACCAGTGAGTTCCAGCGCCGCAGCATTTCGAAGCGGTCTCGGCGGCCTTGTACCAACAGCACATCGCCTGCCTGCAGGACCTTTCTGCGGTCGGGCAGCGCCTCGGTACGCCCGTGCCGGGTGACGGCGATCACCATGAGGTTCGCGGACGTCATCAGGGCGGTGTCTGCCAGCGTCTTGCCCACGAACAGGCCGTCGGCCGGGACTCGCATGGCGAAGATGCGTTCCTGCAGGCTGTATTGCCGCCTCAGGTCGCGCTGGCCGGCAAGGCCGCCAGTCGTGTCCGTGCGCGGTAGCAGATGACGGCCGATCAGGGCCACGAACGCGGTACCGACGAGCAGTACAGGCAGGCCGATCCAGGCGAAATCGAAGAAACCGAAGGGCGCCATGCCGCCCTCGATCATGGTCATGCTGACGAGTAGATTGGGGGGTGTACCGATCAGGGTCATCATGCCGCCGAGCAGGGTGCCGTATGCCAGCGGCATCAACAGCCGCGATGGCGCAATACCCCCGGCGCGAGCCACCTCCACCGCCACCGGCAGCATCAGGGTGGCGACGCCGATATTGTTCATGAACGCGCTCAGGACACCGCTTACCAGCATGAACACGGCGATCATGCGCACCTCGCCGCGCCCGGCGAGGCGCTGGATGCCGCGGGTGATGATGTCGGCGATACCGGCGCGGGTGAGACCCTCGCTCAGGATGAACATGGCGAGTACGGTCACCACGGCGGCATTGCTGAAGCCGCTCACGGCTTCTGCCGGAGACACCAGCCCGAGCATGGCCAGCGCCGACAGCACCATCAGGGCCGTCACGTCCATGCGCACCCACTCGGTGACGAACAACAGCAAGGCAGCGGCGAGGATGATCAGGACGAGGGCGATTTCGAGGGTCATAGGCTCCGCTGCCGGGTTGGATCGCGTGAGGCGACCTTCCCGGCAACGTAGCGCTCGCCGCGCCGACGAGCAAGCGAAGTGGTGGTGGGAGCTGCCTGCCGTTGCGTTTCCGTCACGTGCTGGAGGCGACGTCGTGAATCCGCCACGGAGGCAGCGTAGGATTCACCACCAGCAGGTCCCTATCGAGAGGTAAATCATGAGCGAGTTCGAACGACAGCAGGCGAAGATGGCGAGTGGCAAGGGCTTCATCGCCGCGCTCGACCAGAGCGGCGGCAGCACGCCCAAGGCGCTGAAGCTCTACGGCATTACCGAGGGCAGCTGGCAGGACGAAGAAGAAATGATGGACCTTGTCCATGCCATGCGGACTCGGATCATCACCAGCCCCGTGTTCAACGGCGAGCGCATCCTCGCGGCCATCCTGTTCGAAGCGACCATGCGCCGGGAGATCGAGGGTCGCCCGAGCGCGGACTATCTGTGGAACGTCAAACAGGTGGTTCCGATCATCAAGGTGGACAAGGGTCTCGCCGAGGAAGCCAACGGTGTGCAGCTCATGAAGCCCATGCCCGACCTGGACGACCTGCTCGCGGAGGCGAAGAGGCATGGATTCTTCGGTACCAAGATGCGCTCGGTGATCAAGCAGGCCGAACCGGAGGGGATCACCGCCGTCGTCGCGCAGCAGTTCGAATTCGGCCGGCGTATCCTGGACGCGGGTCTGGTGCCGATCATCGAACCCGAAGTGGACATTCATTGCCCGGACAAAGCCCGGGCCGAGGATCTGCTCAAGGCTGCCATCCTCGAACAGCTCGATGACCTCGATGCGGACCAGGAGGTCATGCTGAAGTTGACGCCGCCGGAGCAGGACAACCTCTATGCGGCCTGCGTCACCCACCCCCGAGTGCTCCGGGTCGTGCTGCTCTCGGGCGGCTACGCTCGCGAGGAGGCGAATGCGCGCCTGGCGCGGCAGAAGGGTGTGGTCGCGAGCTTCTCCCGGGCGCTCACCGAGGGTTTGTCGGTGGACCAGAGCGATGCCGAGTTCGACGCAACCCTTGATGCAGCCATCGAGAGCATCTATCAGGCCTCGCTGACGTGACCGTAGCGTCGGACGCGCTGACGCGGCTTGCCGCAGGTGCGGTGCTGGCCATCGCCATCGGCTACATCCTGCACATCGGCAGGCCGATCCTGGTGCCGCTGGTGCTCGGCGTGTTCGTCGCCTACATCCTCATTACCCTGGTCGACTGGGTGAAGAAGGCGCCCGTGATTGGCCGCTTCATGCCGGACTGGCTTGCTCACATAAGCGCGCTGCTGCTGATCGGGGCGGTGATCTGGGCCATCGTGATGATGGTCACCAGCAACATCGCCCAGGTCGAGCGCCAGATGCCGGTGTACCGCGAGAACCTGCAGTTCTGGGTGGAGTACGTCTCCGAACTGCTCGGTCTCGAGGACGTGCCGACTCTGCCGGAGGTATTCGATCGCGCCGTGGCGGCCGTCGACATCGGCCGCGCCCTTGGAAGCACGGTGGGCATTGTCGCGGCACTGCTCGGCAATCTGGTGGTCATCGCCATCTACGCGCTGTTCGTGCTGATGGAGCGGCGCGCGACCATGGCCAAACTGGAGCGACTCGCGGACACGCCGGAAGGGGCCAAGCGCGTTGCTTCCGCGCTCGGCGAGATCAGCGAGCGCATCGGCCGCTATCTGACGCTGAAAGCGTTCGTCTCCGCCGTGGTCGGCGGTGCGAGCTGGGTCATCATGCGCATCATCGGCATCGACTACGCCGAGTTCTGGGCGGTACTGATCTTCGTGCTGAATTTCATTCCTTATGTGGGCAGTTTCGTCGCGGTGCTCCTGCCGGTGACGCTGAGCCTGCTACAGTTCGGCACGCTGGCTCCTTTTCTGGCGGCCCTGGTCGGTCTCATCAGCGTCCAGATGGTGGTGGGCAATCTGCTCGAACCGCGGCTCATGGGTCGCTCGCTGAATCTCAGCCCCGTAGTGATTCTGCTCTCCTTGGCGGCCTGGAGTGCGCTCTGGGGCTTGGTCGGTGCCTTCCTCTGCGTACCGATCACGGTGATCATGATGATCATCTTCGCCGAGTTCGACGTGACTCGGCCGCTGGCGATCCTCCTGAGTCAGGACGGTCGCGTCGACCCGGAGGAGAACGGAGCCGCGAGCGCGTGACCGGTCCGCGATGGGTCGCCGCTGCCGCGGACATCGCCGCGTTGCAGGAGGTCTGCCGCGAGCGGTTCTGACGCGCCTCATGTGCCTGGCACTTTGGTCTTCCGGTAATCTGGCTCCAGTCGAGGAGAGGAGGCCGATTGCGATGTCCGCTGCCAGCTACCGTCCGCGCGCTCGTGTCGGGGGCGCGGTGCTCACCATCGTCGTTGCCGTGCTCTTCGTTGTGGGTGTCGTCGCTTTCTTGACCTGGTTCTTCTACTGTCCCTGCGAGCGGACGCCCGGGGGCTACCTGCTCGGTAGCGAGGTACGGGAGCCGGTGGAAGACTGGCGTTTCGCCAACGAGGTCCGCCTCTGCCAGATCCAGGTGCGGACCCGCCCGCTTCCGCATTCCATCAACCTCAACTGCATGGCCACGGACGACGGCGATCTCTACCTGAGCTGCGCGAGCTGCGACGGCAAGCGCTGGTCCACCGCAGCGCTGGAGGATCCGAGAGCGCGGCTGAGACTCGACGACGAGGTTTTCCCGGTGATGCTGACCTGGGTCACGGACCCGGTCCTCAAGGACCGCGCCTGGCAGGCCCGCATCGACAAGATCCACGTGCTGCGTGGCGGTGATCCCGACGAGCCGCCGGATACGCCGCGGCCGCCGGACGAGGAGTGGTGGACGTTCCGGGTGGTGTCGCGCTGAAGGAGATCATCTACGTGCAGAGTCGGTAGGCGCGCGACGCGACCTTCGGCGCTGCATGCGTCAGCTGCGACGGTGCGGTGACCCGTCATCGTCGCAGCTGGTAACCTTCTGCCGCATGGACGACGGTGTCCAGATACCCCGGGGAGGCGCCATGTTCGACGGACCCATCGATCAGATCGACGTCAGCGATCCTAACTTATATGAGACCGACACCTGGCGACCCTTGTTCGCGCGCCTGCGTGCGGAGGATCCGGTGCACTTCCACCCGGACAGCCCGTTTGGCCCGTATTGGTCGCTCACGAAGCTCGACGACATCATGTACGTCGACACCCACCACCACGAGTTCTCATCGGAACCCACCATCGTCATCGGCGACCCGCCCGAGGACTTCGATATCGACAACTTCATCCAGATGGACCCGCCGAAGCACGACGAGCAGCGCAATGCGGTGATGCCGGTGGTGGCGCCAAAGAACCTGATGAAGCTGGAGCCGGTAATCCGCGAGCGCCTGCAGCCGATCCTCGATGCGCTGCCGGTGGGGGAAACGTTCGACTGGGTCGATCGGGTCTCGATCGAACTGACCACGCAGATGCTGGCGATCCTGTTCGATTTTCCCTTCGAGGAGCGGCGCCGGCTGACGCGCTGGTCAGACATGTCCACGGACGGCGAGGAGACCACCGGCGGTACCATGTTCACGGAGGATGAGCGCCGCGCGGGTCTGCTGGAGTGCCTCGAGGTGTTCGGTGATCTATTCCGTGAGCGGCAGGCAAAGCCGCCGGGTGACCGCCTCGACCTCGTCACCATGCTCGCGCACTCTCCGGCCACCCGCGACCTGCCGACGCGGCCGATGGAGTTCCTCGGCAACATCATGCTCCTGATCGTCGGCGGCAACGACACCACGCGCAATACCATCAGTGGTGGCGTGCTGGCCCTGAACGAGTATCCGGAGCAGTACGAGAGGCTGCGCGCCCATCCCGAGCTGATTCCGCACATGGTTCCGGAGCTGGTGCGCTGGCAGACCGCGGTGCTGCACATGCGGCGCACGGCGACCCGGGACGTGGAGCTCGGCGGCAAAACCATCCGCAAGGGCGACAAGGTCGTCATGTGGTACATCTCGGGCAACCGCGATGAGAGCGTCATCGAAGAGCCGGACCGACTCGTCATCGATCGCGCCAATGCGCGTCATCACGTCGCATTCGGTTTCGGCATTCACCGCTGCATGGGGAACCGCCTCGCCGAGATGCAGCTGCGCATCGTCTGGGAGGAGGTGATGAAGCGCTTCCGCTTCGTCGAGGTGATGGGCGAACCGGAGCGGCTCCACTCCAACTTCATCCGCGGCATCACGAAGCTGCCGGTACAGGTGCACCCCTGGTAGCGGGCTGCTGCGCGCCGTCAGCCGATGAGCTGGCGCGCGAGAATGTTGCGATGCACTTCGCTGGAACCCGAGTAGATGGTGGCGGCACGAGTGGCGAAGTATTTCGCACTCGCGAAGGCCCCGCCGGGTTCCGCGAGATCGGCATGGTCGAGCCATTGCCTGCAGGCAGCGGGGCCGGCCACTTCCAGCAGCAGCTCCGTCATCCGCTGATGCAGCTCTGTGGCGCGTAGCTTCATCACTGAGGCATGCGCTCCGGCGTCGCTTCCCTCCCTGCGGGCCGCATCGTACTCCAGGCGCTCGATCACGTTCAGACGCAGCTCGATGTCCGTGAGGTCGTCACGCACGCTGGCGCGGGTTGCGGCGTCCGCCGCCTCGAGCGCGGCCTCGAGCCGGCGCAGCGTTCGCCGCAGCAGCGCGCAGGTGGTGTTGCTTGCGCGGGCGTAGACCATGAGCTGCTTGGCCACGCTCCAGCCGTCGTCCTCGGCGCCGACCCGGTCGGCGACCGGGACGCGCACGTCCTCAAAGTGCACTTCGTTGAATTCCGCCTCGCCGTAGAGCGTCTGCACCGGCCGGACGGTGATGCCTGCCGAGCGCATATCGATCAGCAGGAAAGTGATGCCGTGCTGCGGCTTGCCGCCCGCACTGGTGCGCACAAGGGCAAACATCTTCTCCGCGTGCTGCGCTCCCGTCGTCCAGATTTTGGTGCCATTGACGACGTACGCGTCGCCGTCGCGGTAGGCCTCCGTTCGCGCCCGCGTCCGCAGGGACGCAAGATCGGAGCCGGCGCCTGCTTCGGAATAACCCTGACACCAGAATTCCTCGCCGCTGAGTATGGGTGGCAGATAGCGTTTGCGCTGGGCCTCGCTGCCGAGCGCGATCAGCAAGGGACCGACGTTGCGCAGGCCACCGGCGAACAGCATCGGTGCGTCGTTCGCGGCGCATTCCTGATCGAAGATCAGCCGCTCGCTGGCGCTCCAGCCGGTGCCGCCGTGCTCTTTCGGCCACGCAGGCGCGATCCAGCCCTGCTCATACAGGCGCCGGTGCCAGATCCGACAGGCACCGATCTCAGAGTGGGTACCGATCGTTGCCCGACCTGCCGCGCGCAAGTCCTCGGTGAGCGCTTGATCCAGAAACCGGCGCACCTGAGTGCGAAAGCGTGCGTCGTTGCCGCGCGTCGTTGGCGCGGACGTCGCGATATTGCGCTCGTTCAGTCTCTGGTGAGGGACGGTCATGGAATGGCGCGATCATCGATGCAGGCGTTTTCCATTGCACGGGAATCCGTTGCCGTACGCCATGACCTCGATCAAACCGTGACGCCAGGGGGACGCAGCCAGCCGCGCTTCAAGGCCCGTCAAGCGGACTCACGTCGGTCCGATGCCAGAGCTTCATGTAAGTGACGCCCGGTGTCAGCGCGAGGCGCCATGCCATGGCCGTGGTTGCATCGCAGGCGCTGTCGTGATCTTCGACGCAGCTGATCAGCGCGTCGAGCCAGACATCGTAGAGATCGATCGGGAAGTCCAGCCGCTGGTGAATCCGTGCGATGTGCCGCAGGCGCGCGGTGACGATGCCTGTGGCGTAGAACGTTGCCATGTCGAACAGGCTCCGACGCAGGACCGTCCGCTGCCGTGCCAGGTCCGTGTTACGGAACAGCGACCGGATCTCCTCGGAATGCCCCATGAAGCGATCGTAGAAGTCCTGGAAGAACGGCTCATCGCCGTGTGTGGCGATGTCGTTGCCAAACAGGCGCCCGTAGCTCGCCTCGAATCGTGCATTGATCTGCGCCAGCGCCTCGACCATCGCGTGTCTCCGGGGCAGCGGCCGGTGGAGGCCGTTCCCATCCTGTCAGCTTAACGGCCTCGGCCCTGTGTGAATTGATCCAGGTCAGAGGTCCGGCGGCTGCAGGCGACCTGCGTATCGTCTATCGTCCGCGCTTCACTTGTTGCCACCAGGAGTTGCTGCATGCGTGTGATCAAGCTGACCAAGCCGGGCGGTCTGGACAAGCTGGCGCTGGCCGAGGCCGAGCCCCGGCCGCCGGGACCGGGCGAGATCCAGGTTCGCGTCGAGGCCAGCTCGCTCAACTTCCACGACTACGCAGTCGTCAGCGGCATGCTCAAGGTGGACGACGGCCGGGTTCCCATGTCCGACGGTGCCGGCAGCGTGACCGCGGTGGGCGAGGGCGTGCGCGAGTTCGCAGTGGGCGATGCGGTTGTGAGCTGCTTCTTCCCGAACTGGCAAGACGGCGAGCCGGAGGGCCGCAAGCTTCTGGGAGTCCCGGGGGATCACGCGGACGGTTTCGCCGCCGAAACGGTGACCATGCCCGCGACGGCCTTCACCCGGGCGCCGCAAGGCTACTCGGCCGCCCAGGCCGCGACCCTGACTTGCGCAGCACTCACCGCCTGGCGCGGGCTGATGGTCGAGGCGGGCATCCAGCCCGGCGATGTGGTGCTCACCCAGGGCACGGGCGGCGTGTCCATCTTTGCGCTGCAGTTCGCCAAGGCGGCGGGCTGCCGGGTGATCTCCACGTCGTCCTCCGACGCCAAGCTCGAGAAGCTCGCGGCGCTCGGCGCGGACGAACTGATCAACTACAAGACGACGACCGACTGGGCCGGCCGGGCGTTGGAGCTGACCGGTGGCCGCGGCGTCGACGTCGTGGTCGAGATAGGCGGATCCGGAACGCTGCCCCAGTCCATCAAGGCTGTAGCCATCGGCGGTCACATCTCGCTTATCGGCGTACTCGCAGGCTTCGCCGGCGAAGTGCCCACCGCCGCGCTGTTCGGCAAGAACGCGGCGCTCAAGGGCATCACCGTGGGCAGCCGCGCCCAGCAGGAAGCCATGATCCGCGCCATCGAGGTGAACGGCATCGAGCCGGTGATCGATTCCCACTATCCGCTCGAGGCCATTGCGGATGCGTTCCGGCACCAGGAAGCGCAGAAGCACTTCGGCAAGATCTGTCTTGATGTGGCCGAGGCCTGAGCGTGGCGCGAGGAGGGGCAATGCACTTCGATCTCATGACCGGTTCGAACACCTGGGGTGGAACCGCGGCGCTGGCCCGCGACCTCGAGTCGGCCGGTTTCTCCGGCATGGTGTTCACCGAATCCGGGCAGGTGCCGTGGATGCAGATCGCTGCGGCGGCCATGGCGGCGCCTTCGCTGCACTTTGCTACCGGTATTGCTGTGGCTTTTCCGCGCAGCCCCATGATCGCGGCGCAGATCGCCTGGGAGATGGCCCAGAACACGGCAGGACGCTTCCGACTTGGCCTCGGCAGTCAGGTGAAGCCACACATCGAGCGCCGCTATGCTTCCACCTGGGACAAGCCGGCGCCGCAGATGCGGGATTACCTGGCGGCGGTGCGCGCGAGCCTGCGCGCGTTCCGGCAGGAGGAAAAGCTCGCCTACGAGGGGCCTTACTATCGGCTCAACCTGCTGCCGGCGGCGTGGTCGCCGGGGCGCCATCCCCACGAGGACATCAAGGTGGACATCTCCGCCGTGGGGCCGCTGATGTGTCGGGTGGCTGGCGAGCTCGCCGACGGCGTGCACGTCCATCCCATGCACTCCATTCCCTACGTGCAGAACCGGCTGCTGCCCGAGCTGCGTAGGGGTGCGGAGAAGGCGGGGCGCAGCGTCGAGGAAATCGACCTGATTTTTCCCGTGTTCGCGATCCCGGGCGACACCCCGGAAGAGCGTGCCCCACTCCTGGAACGGGCGCGCACGCAGATCGGCTTCTACGGCTCCACGCCGAACTATGCCTACCAGTTCACCGACCTCGGCTTCGAAGGGGTAAGTGAAGGATTGCGTGAGGCGATGCGCGCCGGAGACATGGATCGGATCAGAACGCTGGTCACGGACGAGGTGCTCGCCCACTTCACGGTGGCGGCGCGCTGGGACGATCTCGCGGACGCGCTGATCAAGCGCTATCAGCCCTACGCGAACCGTCTTGTCATGTATCTCGCTCAGGAAGACATCGCCAGACACCCGGAGCACCTCGGGCGCTGGGGTGAGATCGCCCGCGCGGTGGTGTCCGCGCGAGGGTAGGTGGGCAGTCGCCCAGGTGCTGTACGGTCGGAATGCCGGAACCTCTTCGAGGTGATGAGGGCGGGCCAACGAAGAACGTCGTGAGGGCCGCCCCCGGCGCCCCTCAAACCGGCTGTGCTGGAGGCGGATTGCCTTTCGGGTTGCTGCCGAAGCGGTTGTCTCCCGGCGTGCCCGGCAGGACCATGAAGACGAGAAGAATCAATCCGCCGACTGCCGGAACGAAGCTTATGAAGAACCACCAGCCGACGAAGTCGATGTCGTGCAGGCGGCGCACGGTCACGGCGATGCTTGGAATGAGCACAGCAAGCGAGTAGAGCGGTGCAAGTATCGGTATGCCGATGATGGCATCGACCAAGCTGAGCACCACGATGGCGATGAAGTTGAACAGGACGAACATCCAGAACTCCATCCGCCGGGCGCGGCCTTCGAACACAGCGTATTTCTTCGTCAGTACATCCAGGTAGTAGTTCATACCTTCCCCCCTATCGTCGCCCCCCTCGCGTTCCGGCCTGGCGTCGCTCGGGGCGGAACGGCGCCGATTGCTTGTGCCTGGGACGCGTTGGTTCGAGTCTACGCCCATGCTGACGATACTGCGCGAGCCTACGTTGGCGCCGTCGAACCGAGGAGCAATACCCAGCCGTCAAAGGTGATAGCCTGAGGCCCGCACCGAAGCCGGTGCCTCACTATCGCAGAAGGAGTCTGGTCGTGAAGGAAGTCCGCGGTGGGCTTGTTGGCCTGTCGGCACTGCTCTTGTGCCTTGCTGGGTTTGGCGTGTCGGCGGCTGCGGCGTCCGACGAGATCCTGTTCCGGGAAGTGCGGATCTTCGACGGGACGTCCGAGCGACTTTCCGAACCGACCCGGGTCCTTGTCAGAGGCAAGGAGATCGCCGCCATTGGTGATGACGTCACCGGTGGCGATGATGCCCGGGTGATCGATGGCCAGGGTCACACCCTCATGCCGGGTTTGATCGACGTGCACGTGCACATGACCTTCGGGGCCCTCGCGATGCCCGAGTTGATGGCTCCGGACCTCACGCCGGAGCGTGCGGAGGCGGCGGCCGCGCGCGAGGCGGAGGCGATGCTGCTGCGCGGCTTCACATCGGTGCGCGACATGGGCGGGCCGGTCTGGGGCCTGAAGGCCGGGATCGATGCCGGCCGCTACATCGGTCCGCGGATCTGGCCTTCGGGCGCCACCATCAGTCAGACCGCCGGCCATGGCGATTTCCGTCTGCCGCACGAACGCTCGCGGCGTTTCTTCGGCGAGCCCTCGCGCGCCGAGCTGCTTGGCGCGACGTTCATCGCCGACGGCCGCGCTGACGTGCTGACTGCGGTGCGGGAGAACCTGCGCTTCGGGGCCAGCCAGATCAAGCTGATGGCCGGTGGCGGCACTTCCTCGGCCTATGATCCCGTCGATGTCACCCAGTACACGCTGGACGAGATGAAGGCCGGGGTGGAAGCGGCGGAGGATTGGGGCACCTACGTCAGCGTGCACGCGTACACGCCGCGTGCGGTTCGGCGCGCGATCGAGGCGGGGGTCCGCGTCATCGAGCATGGCCAGATGCTCGACGAGGAAACGCTCGCACTCTTGGTGGAGCACGATGTCTGGCTCTCGACTCAGACCTTGCGCGCCAGTACCCCCGACATGGATCCCCTCCGGCTCGCGAAGCGCGAGCCGGTGATTCGCGGTCAGGCGCGCCTGTGGCCCATGGCGCGGGACCTCGGCGTGAAGCTTGCCTGGGGTACCGACTTTCTGTTCGAGCCGGCGCTGAACCCCGAGCAGAGTGCTTTGATCCTGCAGCTGACCGAGTGGTTCCTGCCGGAGGAGATCCTGAAGATGCTCACCCACGACAACGCGCAGCTGCTGGCGCTTTCCGGCTTGCGCAGTCCCTACTCGGGCCGCATCGGCGTGGTGGAGGAGGGCGCCCTGGCCGACCTGCTGCTTGTTCGGGGCGATCCCCTCGAGGATCTCGCACTGATCGCGGATCCGGAGGCGAATTTCGTCGTGATCATGAAGGACGGGGTGATTTACAAGGATACGCTTGCCGACGATTGACCCTTGTGGCGTCGATGGCCAGTACGGTGATGCGCACGCAGTATCTCGTGAGCGGTGGCCCGCCGTCACACCGAACCTACAGCGTGAGCAGCACGACGACTACGATCAGCACGAAGACCAGCGGAATCAGCAGCCCGCCAAACGCGCCCTGGCTGCGCTCTTCGCGGCAGGCCTCCATGGCGTTACGGTCGGCATCGGTGAACGTGTAGCCGCAGTGTTCGCAGGAAGCGAGGGCGGGATTCGTCAGCTTGTCGCAGCGTACGCACTTGTGGGTGCGCTTGTGCGTTTTCCTGGATATGAAGGGTGGCAGGAACATCAT
>SLQW01000127.1 GCA_007131295.1 Pseudomonadales bacterium
AAGTCCAATCACCGCGGCTTCGATGAGCGGACCATGCACCTGGATCGCTACATCGAGGATGCGCTGGAGCTGACCGCCTACCTGCAAACGCGACTCGAGGTCGACACCCTGGTGTTGCTCGGCCATTCCTGGGGCACGCGCATCGGCATGCAGCTGGTGGACCGCCACCCCGAACTGTTCGAGGCCTACATCGGGGTCGGGCAGGTCGTGCACCACGAGCGTGCGACGGTGGTCGCTTTCGCGTGGCTCGAGGAAACGATCGATGCGGAGCGGGCGCCGCAGGACTGGCAGGCGCTGATGGGGATCGAGATCCCGGCGCGCCAACACAGCGAGTATCGGGAACTCAATCGGCTGACGACGAAGTATGGCGGCAGCCTCGACCTGTCTTCGGCCGAGTTGGGGCGGATCGTTCTGGCGGCTCCCGAGTACTCGTTCCGGGACTATCCGAGGCTGCTGCGGGGCATGAACCGCGGCGGCCGCCCGTTGCACGCGGGCGGGATCATGCAGAACTACGATCTGATCGAGTCGATTCCGGTTGTCGAGGTGCCGGTCTACTTCTTCGCGGGTGCGCGCGACTTCAACACGCCGCTGCCACTGATCCAAGAGTACTACGAGATCCTCGACGCGCCCCAGAAGGATCTCGTGGTGTTCGAGGAGGCGGCCCACTTGCCGTTTCTGTCGCAGAACCGTCGCTTCGTGGAGGAGGTCGTGCGCGTCGTCGGAGGCATGCCCGGCAGCCTTCCGTGATCCCGCGCTGACGCCGAGTCGCAAGTGACACTCCAGGCCGCGGCTTGCGCTGCCGCGGCCGCGCGCGCAAGTTGCTTATGGTCTCCGCCGATGCGGCCCCTTCAGAGGAGGATGCGCATGATCAGCATCCGAATGGCACAGCAGGATCTTGTTCTGCACCGGCGCGAATGCCGGGTGATGTCGGAGCTGCGGGCGGCCTGAACCAGTCTCCCGTGCCGCAAGCGGCGCGGACCCTTAAGCCATAGGTATCGACAAAGTCGTCGTGGTAGGCCCGACTGCGGGGGTCGATCGGGATGCGGCCATTGCGGCGGAACGTCTGCAGGCGCGAGAGGTCCTGCCGCTACTCCGACGTTGAGAGCCCGGAGTCCGGCTCAGCTCCGTAGCAGCCCCTCAAACTCTCCCGCCGCACGCCACTGCTCCAGGATGCGGAAGAACTTCACCGGGCCTCGGCCGTAGCTGCCTTCGAGAATGCCGCGCCGGCTCGGCTGGCCCTCGTTGTTGTAGTAGCCCGGCGTGCATGAAGCAAGGAAATCCTCGTTGAATCGCGAGACGCGGATGATCTCCTCCACCCAGGCATCCTGCCCCGTTTGTGTCGCCTCGATAACGGTCGTGCCGTCCTGCCGGCAGCGGTCGAGGATCCAGCCCATGTGGCGGGCGCGCTCGTCCATGGCGTGGGGAAAGTTGGTGGTAAACGCGCTCTGGGCGTTGGATGCGAGCAGGAGGTTCGGGAAGCCGTGCACGAACATGCCGTGCAGGGAGCGCATGCCGTCTGCCCAGGCTTCGCTTAAGGTGAGGCCGTCGCGGCCGGTGACGTCGTAACCCGCGCGGCGCGTGAAGGCCGTCCCCACCTCGAATCCGGTGGCGAAGATAATGCAGTCCACTTCGAACTCCTCGCCGTTCGCGACCACGCCGTTCTCGGTGATCGCCTCCACGCCGCGCCCGTCGGTGTCGACGAGGCGCACGTTCGGGCGGTTGAAGGTCTGCAGATACTCGTCGTGAAAGCACGGCCGCTTGCAGAACTGCCGGTACCAGGGCTTGAGCGCTGCGGCGGTTTCCGGGTCCTCGACGACTTCATCCACGCGGGCGCGGATCTGATTCATCTTGCGGAAATCGGCAAGTTCCATCAGCCGCGGCACGTCCTCGCGCGGGATGTCGGTGCCGCGGAAGTTCGCCATGGAGATCAGGTTCCGGATGATCTCGGTCCAGCCGTCCTGCACCAGATCCTCATCGACGATGCCGCCGGAAGTGAGGACGTTGAAGTTCTCCATGCGCTCACGCTGCCAGCCAGGCTGCAGGCTCGACGCCCAGTCGGGATCGGTGGGGCGGTTGTTGCGCACGTCGATGGACGAGGGCGTGCGCTGGAAGACGTAGAGCTGTTCGGCGGACGCGCCGAGATGCGGCACGCACTGCACGGCGGTGGCGCCGGTACCGATGACGGCGACGCGCTTGTCCGCGAGCTTGTCCAGATGCCCTTCCGGTGACCCGCCCGTGTAGTCGTAGTCCCAGCGGCTGGTGTGAAAGGTGTGGCCGCGGAAGGAACGGATGCCGGGAATGCCTGGCAGCTTCGGCCGGTTCAGCGGCCCGTTCGCCATGATCACGTAGCGCGCCCGCATCGCGTCGCCGTGGTTCGTACGGATCACCCAGCGACCATCCGCATCGTCCCAGACGAGATCGGTTACCGCCGTCTGCAGGCAGGCGTTGCGGTAGAGGTCGTAGTGCCGCGCGATGGCCTGCGCATGCGCCAGGATCTCTGAGGCGAAGGCGTATTTCGCGCTCGGGACGTAGCCAAGTTCTTCGCACAGCGGCAGGTAGATGTAGGCTTCGGTGTCGCAGGCCGCGCCGGGATAGCGGTTCCAGTACCAGGTACCGCCGAAGTCGCCAGCCTCTTCGATGATGCGCAGATCGTCGAAGCCGAGTTCGCGCAGGCGCGCGCCGGTGATCAGGCCGCCGAAGCCGCCGCCGATGATGGCGATCTCGACCGCATCCGTGAGCGGCTCGCGCTCGAGCGGCGCGTCGATGTAGGGATCGCCGGAGTAGTGCGCGAACTCGTCGGCGATGCGGACGTACTGCGCGTTACCGTCGGTCCGGAGCCGCTTGTCGCGCTCGCTGCGGTACTTTTCCCGTAGCGCGTCCGGATCGAATTCCAGCTCCTCGGAGTACAGGCTCTTGGTCTGCTCGGGCCGGAAGGTGGCGGAGTCGGGCATCGGGTGTCTCTCTCGGCAGCGACGTAACCGCGGCGATTCTACCCCGGGCTGCCTCAGAGCATCTCGCCGAGCTTGCGCCGCTGCCAGGCGGCGTCGCCGAACAGGTTCTGACTGTGCAGTTGGCGCTTGTGGAAGATCTGCACGTCGGCCTCCCAGGTGAAGCCGATGCCGCCGTGGAGCTGGGTCGAGCGGTTAGAACAGAAGTAGGCCGTTTCCGCGGCGCTGGCCTTGGCCATGCGCGCGCATCGGAGCGCATCCTCCGGGTCGTGGTCGAAGGCACAGGCTGCGTTGTAGACCAGAGAGCGGGTGCCGTCGGTGGCTATCATCATGTCGACGATGGGGTGCTTCACGGCCTGAAAGAAGCCAATCGGCCGTTCGAACTGCATCCGCGTCTTGGCGTACTCGGCGGTAGTCTGCAGCTGCCACTCTGCAGCGCCGGCGATATCGGCCGCAATCAACGTCAGCAGGGCAGGTAGCGCCTGCGCCATGACCGCCTCGCCGGCAGCGGGTTGTGCGATTACTTCCGCCTCTGCGTCGCGCATCTCAATGCGCGCCTGGTCGCGGGTCAGATCGACGATCCGGTCGCGGTGTAAGGTGACCGCATCCCGCGGCAGGTAGTAGAGTCCGAGCCCGGCATCGGCTCGGGCGGCAACCACGAAGCCGTCCACCTTCTGTGCGTCCTGGACGAAGTGGCTGATGCCGGTCAGGCGATTGCCGTCGGCCGTGACGGCGGTCGAGTCCGCATCGGGTGCCCCGTCTGGTCCGAACACGGCGAGTGCCATGGTGCCGCCCGCCGCGATCCGGCCGAGGCAGGCGTCCGCCGACGCCGCCCGGAGCACGAAAGTGGTCATCAGAGTGCTGCTGAGTGGCGTGGGGCAGGCCGCGCGGCCGATCTCTTCCTGAATCGCGGTCGCGGCCACCAGGCCCAGGCCAAGGCCGCCCGCCGGTTCAGGAACCGCGACCAGGGGCCAGCCCAGCTCCGTCATTTCCCGCCAGGCGGCGGGATCGAACCAGCCTTCGCGCTCGGTACCGCGATAGGGGTCCTCGGTGCCCGCCAGACTCGTCCGCAGTCCGAGTAGCGGCTCGCGCTCATCGAGGAAGCGCCGGGCAGCGTCCTTGAGCATGATGACATCGTCGTCGATGCCGAAGCTTTGCGGCTGTGCCATGTCGTGTCCTACTTCGTCTTCGGCAACCCGAGCACGCGTTCGCCGAGAATATTGCGCTGGATTTCGCTACTACCGCCGGAAATGGTTCCGGTGTAGCTGTTCATGTAAGCCAGGGGCCAGCGACCATCGGCCACGGCGTTGGCATCACCCACGTAGAGGCTCGAATCCATGCCGAGCACGCCGAGGGCTACGGCATTGAGCTCCTGACCGAGCTCGCTGCCCGCGAGCTTGCCCTGCAAGGGCAGACGCATGGCACCGCCGTTAAGGGCTTCGAGCTGCGCGCGCCGGCCGTTCTGGACGAGCGATTCCACCCGCACGTAGAGCGCGACGATGCGATCGCGCCACACCGGGTCGTCCCAGACCGCCTGACCGTTGCGGTGGGTGGACTTGGCGAGTTCGATGAGTTCGAGGATCGCGGACATGGGCGAGGCGCTGTTGGCGACGGCGCCAACACCGACCGCGGCTCCGCGCTCGCTGGTCAGGGTGGACATGGCCACCTTCCAGCCCGCCCCCACGTCGTCCACCCGATAATCGTCGTTGACGATGGCGCCATCGAGGAAGACTTCGTTGAAGCCGCACTCTCCGGTCATCTTATGGATCGGGCGGACAGTGACGCCGTCCTGATCCATGGGTACCAGGAAGCAGGTGATGCCGTTGTATTTCTCCTGCTTGTCGGTTCTGGCGAGCAGCAGGATCCAGCTCGCCAGAGCGCCGAGACTGGTCCAGACCTTGCTCCCGTTCAGGGTCCACTGCTCACCGTTGCGCACGGCGGAAGTCTGCAGGGAAGCGAGGTCGGATCCCGCACCGGGTTCGCTGAACCCCTGACACCAGATCTCTTCTGCGGTGAAGATCGGCTTCAGGAAGCGCTTCTTCTGTTCCTCCGTGCCGTGAATCAGCAGGGTGGGCGCGGTCATGCCGAGCCCGATCCAGTTGATGAAGTAGGGCACGTTGGCGCGGCGGACTTCCATGCTGGCGATGTTCTGGAAGT
>SLQW01000078.1 GCA_007131295.1 Pseudomonadales bacterium
CGCCGCCGATCGGCCCGGATCTGCCTGGAGCAGATCCGGTCGCGCTCTGCGCGCCCGAAGGGTGCCCGCCAGGGATGGCGGGCAACAGCGCCGCGCCTGCGGCGCAGCACTCCTTCCCACAAAAAGCTGCCCCCAAGATAGTGTGTGGGAAGGTGTGCCTCCCTGCGGGAGGCGCACCGATGCGCTGCGCAGCAGCGCCTGAACGAAGGCAACGCGTCCGAACGAAGCGGGGGCCGAACGAAGACGATCCCCCCGATGCGGCGCGCAGCAGCGCCCGAACGAAGGCAGTCAGTTCGAACGAAGCGGGGGCCGAACGAAGACGATGCCCACGATGCGCTGCGCAGCAGCGCCTGAACGAAGGCAACGCGTCCGAACGAAGCGGGGGCCGAACGAAGACGATGCCCGCTGACGCGCTGCGCAGCAGCGCCCGAACCATCGACAGTGGTATCGTGACGCCCATCCGCAAGTCCCTCGAGGAGGTCCCGCGCAACCGCCATGACCGCGCCCGCTTTCGTCCATCTTCGCGTCCACTCCGAGTACTCCCTGGTCGACGGGCTGATCAAGGTCAAGGACCTGATCAAGCGGGTGCAGGCCGCCGGCATGCCGGCCGTCGCCATCACCGATCAGTCGAACCTGTTCGCCCTCGTACGCTTCTACTCCGCCTGCCAGAACGCCGGCGTCAAGCCGATCGCTGGCTGTGACCTTTGGCTCGCGGGCAGGAGTGAGGATGAGGAGCCGAGCCGGGTCACGCTGCTGGTCCAGGATCCCGTCGGCTACCGCAATCTCACCGAGCTGGTGTCCCGCAGTTTTCTCGAGGGGCAGCGCCAGCAGCGCGCCCTGATCCACCACGACTGGCTCGCGGCCCACGCGGAAGGACTCATCGCGCTCATGGGTGGTCGCGACGGTGAAGTCGGTCGGCTGGTGCTTGCCGATCGTGCGGAGGAAGCCGCTGCGCTGCTCACGGAGTGGCAGGCCCGGTTCCCTGACCGTTTCTATCTGGAAGTGCAGCGCACAGGCCGGCCTGGCGAGGACGCTTGGGTCCATGCCGCGGTAGCGCTGGCCGCGGCCCACGACTGTCCGGTGGTGGCGACGAACGAAGTCTGCTTCCTCGACGCGGAGGACTTCGAGGCCCACGAGACCCGGGTCTGCATTCACGAAGGACGTGTGCTGGGTGATCCGCGTCGCCCCCGTCGCCACTCGGAGCAACAGTACCTGCGCAGCCCGGAGGAGATGGCGGAGCTGTTCGAAGATCTGCCAGAGGCGCTCGAAAACACGGTGGAGATCGCCCGCCGCTGCAGCATGGAGCTCAAGCTCGACACCTACTTCCTGCCCGACTATCCCATTCCTCCGGGGGAGACGGAGGCAAGCTTCTTCGAGGCCGAGGCCCGCGCGGGCCTCGAGCGCCGGCTCGCGCGCATCCTCGACCCTGCCGCCGACGACTACGCGGCGCGCAGGAAGACTTATGAAGACCGGCTTGCCTTCGAGCTCGGAATCATTCTGCAGATGGCCTATCAGGGTTACTTCCTGATCGTTGCCGAGTTCATCCGCTGGGCGAAGCAGCACGGCATCCCGGTGGGTCCCGGGCGCGGCTCCGGCGCGGGCTCGCTGGTCGCCTACGCGCTCGACATCACCGACCTCGACCCGCTCGAGTACGACCTCCTGTTCGAGCGCTTCCTCAATCCCGAACGGGTGTCGATGCCCGACTTCGACGTCGACTTCTGTATGGAGGGCCGCGACCGCGTCATTGCCCACGTCGCCGACCTCTACGGCCAGGAGGCCGTCTCGCAGATCGTCACCTTCGGCACCATGGCGGCTAAGGCCGTGGTTCGAGACGTGGCGCGGGTGCAGGGCAAGCCTTACGGCCTTGCCGACAAGCTCTCCAAGCTGATTCCGTTCGAAGTAGGCATGACGCTTTCGAAAGCCATGGCTCAGGAGGAGGCGCTGGCCAGCTTCGTCGCCGAAAACGAGGAAGTGGGCGAAATCATGGAGATGGCCTTCAAGCTCGAGGGCCTCGTCCGCAACATCGGCAAGCACGCGGGCGGGGTGGTCATCGCGCCCGGCCGCCTCACTGACTTCGTCCCCCTGGTAGCGGATGACTCCGGGGCGGTCATGACCCAGTTCGACAAGGACGACGTCGAACGGGCGGGGCTGGTGAAGTTCGACTTCCTTGGCTTGCGCACGCTCACGATCATCGACTGGGCGGTCGAGACCATCAACCGCGAACGAACGGAACGCAACGAGCCGCCGCTGGCCATCGCCGACCTGCCGCTCGGCGATCCGGACGTGTTCGCACTCCTGCGCAAGGCCGAAACCACCGCAGTATTTCAGCTCGAATCCCGGGGCATGAAGGATCTCATCCGGCGCCTGCAGCCGGATTCCTTCGAAGACATGATCGCGCTGGTGGCCCTGTTCCGTCCCGGGCCGCTGCAGTCGGGCATGGTGGACGACTTCATCGACCGCAAGCACGGCCGGGCGAGCGTGACCTATCCGCATCCCGACCTCGAACCCATCCTCGAGAATACCTACGGCGTCATCCTCTACCAGGAACAGGTGATGCAGATCGCCCAGGTGTTGGCGGACTACAGCCTGGGCCAGGCCGACCTCCTGCGCCGTGCCATGGGCAAGAAGAAGCCCGAGGAGATGGCCAAGCAGCGCCAACTGTTCACCGACGGCGCGGCGGCCCGCGGTATCGATGCCGCCACCGCCACCTACATCTTCGACCTGATGGAGAAGTTTGCCGGCTACGGCTTCAACAAGTCCCACTCCGCCGCCTACGCCCTGGTCTCCTATCAGACTGCGTGGCTGAAGGCGCACCATCCGGCTGCGTTCATGGCCGCCGTGATGTCCGCGGACATGCAGCACACCGACAAGATCGTCACGTTCATCGACGAATGCCGGCAGATGGGCCTCGAAATCCTGCCGCCGGACGTGAACAGGGGTCAGTATCGCTTCACCGTCACGCCCGAGGGTGAAGTGGTCTATGGCCTTGGCGCCATCAAGGGCGTGGGTGAGGGGCCGATCGAGATGCTGGTCGCCGCGCGCGCAGAGGGCCCGTTCTCGGACCTCTTCGACCTTTGCCGACGTGTCGACGCCCGACGCCTGAACAAGCGCGTCATCGAGGCACTCATTCGCGCCGGGGCGCTGGACAGTATCGCGCCGAAGGGTCTGGACGGCGAGGCTCATCGGGCCGCCCTGCTGCAGGGCATCGACGAGGCCCTGCGCAGCGCCGAGCAGGCGGCACGCAATGCGGAGATCGGCATGGGTGACCTGTTCGGCGAGCCCGGCGCGGCGGTGCTCGACGCCCCCTGCAGCGGCTACGACGGCGTGCGTCCGCTCACGCCCCAGCAGCGCCTGCAGGGCGAGAAGGAAACCCTCGGCCTGTATCTGACCGGCCACCCCATCGAGAGCTACGAGGAGGAGATCCGCAGCTTCGCGCCGGTGAAGCTCTGCGACCTGCGCCCGGAGCGCCATACTCAGCTCGTGGTCGGCATGATCGTGGACCAGCGGATCATCCGCACGAAACGTGGCGATCCCATCGCTTTCGTCACCCTCGATGACCGCTCCGCACGAATCGAGGTGGCCGTGTTTGCCGATCTCCTCGAGGCGAACCGGGAGAAGCTCACTCGCGATGCCTTGGTGGTATTTGAGGGGGAGGTGGCCGTGGACGACTACTCCGGCGGCACCCGGGTCCGCGCCCAGGCGGTCTATTCGCTGACCGAAGCCCGGCTGCGCTTTGCCGACGCGGTGGACATCCGCCTCTCGGCGGAGCGGGTGACGCCGGGTTTCGCCGAGCAGCTGCGGCGCATCCTGACCCCCTACGTGGGCCAGGGCTGCCCGGTGGCGGTGAACTATGCGCGCTGCGACGCCGAGGCGCGTCTCAGGCTCGGCGAGGCCTGGCGCGTCGAGCCCTGCGACGATCTGCTGCAGCGCCTGAAGGACGATCTCGGGGTCGACGACGTCCGCCTGCGCTATCGCGATGTCGGCATGGCCTGACGCCGCCGCGGCGGCGGCTGATCCGGTCGCCCTCGTGGCGCGCGAGCTGCGCGCACGGCTGATGGGTGTGGCCCACGCCAGGCGCATCGTTGCCTGTTCCGGTGGTCTCGATTCCAGCGTGCTGCTCACCGTGCTCGCACGCCTGCACGCCGCCGAAGGCATGGCGCCGCCGCGGGCGCTGCATGTGGATCACGGCCTGCAGGCGGCCTCTGCAGACTGGGCGGAGGCGCTACGTGCGCGCTGCGCATCGCTCGGCGTGCCTTTCGAGGTCCGCAAGGTGGTGGTCGAACGCAGCGACGCGGGTCTCGAGGCGGACGCCCGCCTAGCCCGTTACGCCGCGTTCGCAGATGCGCTCGGCAACGGCGACACGCTCCTCCTGGCCCATCACCGTGATGACCAGGCGGAAACGGTCCTGCTGCGGCTGTTGCGCGGTGCGGGCCCAGCAGGTCTATCCGGCATGCCGATGAGGCGTGCGCTAGGTCGGGCCTCGCTAGGTCGGGCCTCGCCAGGTCGGGCCTCGCCAGGTCGGGCCTCGCCAGGCCGGGGTGCGCCAGCCCGGAGTGAAATCTTGCGGCCGCTGCTCGATCTCGAACGCCGTGAACTCATAGCCGCTGCGCGAGCGCTTGAACTCGAGGTCTCGGAAGACCCGAGCAACGCCCTCATGCATCACGACCGCAATTACCTGCGCCACACCGTGCTGCCCGCACTCGAGCAGCGCTGGCCAGGCTACCGGCAGACGTTCGCCCGGGCCGCGTCAGCCTGCGCCGAGCAGGAGCGTGCGCTGGCGGACCTGCTGGGCCCGCAGCCGACCACGCTGCCGGTGGCGGAACTCGCAGGTGCGCCGGAACTCGCCGCCGTGCGGGTCCGCCACTGGCTTGCCGCCCTCGGGGTCCCGGCACCCGGAAGGACCCAGCTCATGGAGATCCTCGCGCAGAAAGATGCCCGCGACGGTGCCATGGTCTGCATCGAGTTCGATCGCTGGCAGGTGCGGCGCTTCGCCGGCGCGCTGCATGCGGTTCCCCGCTCGCGCCCGCCACTCCCCGTAGCGCCCGGGTTCTGGCAGCCGCCGGCCCCGAAGGATCTGGGCCATGGTCAATTGCAGGCAGAGCCGACCTTGGGGGCTGGACTGATGCGCCTGGACGAGCCGCTTGAAATCCGCTTCCGCTCCGGAGGCGAGCGCTTGCGCCCGGCGGGACGCGCCGGCCACCGACCCCTCAAGGATCTGTTCCAGGAGGCAGGCGTGCCGCCCTGGGAACGCGACCGCCTACCGCTGCTCTGGGTCGCAGGCGAGCTGGTCGCGGTTGCCGGTCTGTACGTTGCGGAGGGCTGGCAGGCGCCGCCGGAAACGCCTGGCTGGCATCTGTTCTGGACGCCTGTCGATTGAGCCTCCCGGGGGGCTCTGTTAATCTGACCTCCCATCCGTGGGAAGCGGTGTCCGGCGCCTCGTCGTGACTTCCCGCAGCGCCTCGCTCGAGCAGGATGGGTTCTCCATGACGCAATACATCTGTGTAACCGGCGGCGTGGTGTCCTCTCTCGGCAAGGGCATCCTCTCGGCGGCGCTGGCTGCGATCCTCGAATCACGCGGTCTCAAGGTCACGATCCTCAAGCTCGATCCGTACATCAACGTCGACCCTGGCACCATGAGTCCGTTTCAGCACGGCGAGGTGTTCGTCACCTCCGACGGCGTCGAAACGGATCTCGATCTTGGCCACTACGAGCGCTTTCTGCGCACCCGCATGACGCGGCGGAACAATTTCACCACCGGTAGCGTTTACGCAGAAGTTCTGCGCAAGGAGCGGCGGGGTGACTATCTCGGCGGCACCGTACAGGTGATTCCGCACATTACCGACGAGATCAAGCGTCGCATCATTGCTGGAGCCTCCGGCTACGACGTGGCGCTGCTGGAGATCGGCGGTACCGTGGGTGACATCGAGTCGCAGCCGTTTCTGGAAGCGATCCGGCAACTCCGGCTCGAGGTTGGCGTCGGCAATTTCATGCTCATCCACCTCACCCTGGTCCCCTACATCGCCACGGCGGGCGAAACCAAGACCAAGCCCACCCAGCACTCGGTCAAGGAGCTGCGCTCCATCGGCCTGCAGCCGGACGTGCTGGTGTGCCGGTCCGACCACGAGATACCGGACTCGTCGCGGCGCAAGATCGCGCTCTTTACCAACGTCGAGGAACGCGCCGTGGTCCCGCTCCAGGATGCGGACTCGATCTACGCGATTCCGCTGACCCTGCACGAACGCGGTCTCGACGCCATCGTCTGCGAGAAGTTCCGGCTCGACGTCCCCGAGGCCGATCTCTCGGAGTGGCGGCGGGTCGTGGATGCCCATTTGCATCCGGAGCGTCGCATCCGCCTCGCCATGGTCGGCAAGTACATGGACCTCCTCGATGCCTACAAGTCACTGATCGAAGCGCTCACGCATGCGGGCATCCAGACCCGCACCCGGGTCGAAATCGACCCGATCGACGCTGAAGACATCGAACGCGAAGGGACGGGCAGGCTCGAACAGGCCGATGCGATCCTGGTCCCGGGGGGCTTTGGTGGCCGCGGCTTCGAGGGCAAGATATTGGCCGCCCGATTTGCCCGGGAACGCGGCATACCCTATCTCGGCATCTGCTACGGTCTGCATGCAGCGATCATCGAGTTCGCCCGCAACGTCGCCGGCCTGGAAGGAGCGAATTCCACCGAGATCGATCAGGAGAATCCCTGGCCGGTGGTGGCGCTGATCACCGAATGGACGGACCGTGACGGCCGCATCGAGACGCGCAGCGGCGGCAGCGATCTCGGCGGTACCATGCGTCTCGGCGAGCAGCACTGTCGTCTCATGGAAGGTTCCCTGGCGCGCCGAGTCTACGGCAGCGGGGAAGTCGCCGAGCGGCATCGCCATCGCTACGAGGTCAACGAGCATTACGTACCGCGCCTCGAGGACGCCGGTCTTCGCATCAGCGGCCGCTCGGTCCCGGATGCGCTAGTGGAGATGATCGAGATCCCCGCCCACCCCTGGTTCGTCGCCTGTCAGTTCCACCCCGAGTTCACTTCCACGCCGCGGGACGGCCACCCGCTGTTCACCGGGTTCATCGAGGCTGCCCTGGCGCGCAGGTCGGGAGGCGCCGAACAGGCGTCGCCGGCAGCGCGCGAGGCGGGTTGAAGCGGGTGCGGCGAGACTTGCGCCGGTACCCGGTGCGCGTAACATGCGCGCCGCTGTCTCCCTCTGGACGACCCCGATGAAACTCTGCGAATTCGAAGTCGGTCTCGACCGGCCGCTGTTTCTGATCGCCGGCCCCTGCGTGATCGAGAGCGAAGCGCTGGCCTTCGACACCGCCGGTCAGCTCAAGGAGTTGTGCGCTCGCCTCGGAATCGCCTTCATCTACAAGTCCTCTTTCGACAAGGCGAACCGCTCCTCCCTCGAGAGCTACCGTGGCCCCGGCCTGGAAGCTGGGCTCGCGATCCTTCAGAAGGTGCGCGATCAGCTCGGGGTGCCGGTTCTGACCGACGTCCACGAGGACACCCCGCTCGATGAGGTCGCCTCCGCGGTATCCGTGCTGCAGACGCCGGCGTTTCTCTGCCGGCAGACGAACTTCATTCAGAGCGTCTGCCGGCAGGGTCTGCCGGTGAACATCAAGAAGGGCCAGTTCCTGGCGCCCCACGACATGCGGCAGGTCGTGGAGAAGGCGCGCGCCACCGGTAATCCGGCAATCATGGTCTGCGAGCGTGGCGTCAGCTTCGGCTACAACAACCTGGTCTCCGACATGCGCTCGCTCGCCATCATGCGTGAGACCGGCTGCCCGGTGGTCTACGATGCGACCCACTCGGCGCAGCTTCCGGGTGCCGGCGGCAGCGCGTCCGGCGGCATGCGTGAGGTGATTCCTGTGCTCGCGCGCGCTGCCGTGGCTGCGGGCGTTGCGGGCCTGTTCATGGAGACCCACCCCGATCCGGCGAAGGCGCTGTCGGATGGGCCGAACTCCTGGCCGCTCGATCGCATGGAGGCGCTGCTCGAGCAGCTGGTCGCCATCGACCGGGTGGTGAAATCGAAACCTTTGGCAGAGGCCGAATTCGCCTGAGCGACGCCATTAGAAGGGAAGCGTGCGAGGGGGAAGTCATGTGGAGGGCAGGCAGAGCATGAGCAGGATCGTCGCCGTCAACGCCCGGGAAATTCTGGATTCCCGCGGCAACCCCACCATCGAAGCGGAAGTGCGTACTGCGTCCGGTGCGCTCGGTCGCGCTGCCGCGCCCTCGGGTGCGTCCACCGGCTCCAGGGAAGCGCTGGAAATGCGCGACGGTGACCAAGCGCGCTATTTGGGCAAGGGCGTCCGCAAGGCGGTGGAGGCGGTGAACGGGGAAATCGCCCGGGCCCTCGAAGGCGAGGACGCGGCGGAACAGGAGCAGCTCGACCGCCGCCTGATCGAGCTCGACGGCAGCGACAACAAGGCCCGCCTCGGCGCCAATGCCATTCTCGCGGTCTCGCTGGCGGCCGCCAAGGCCGCTGCGGCAGCGCGGGGAGAGCCGCTCTATGCCCACATTGCCGCGCTGGCCGGGGCCAGCTACAGCATGCCGGTGCCGATGATGAACATCCTCAACGGCGGTGAACACGCAGACAACAACGTCGACATCCAGGAATTCATGATCCAGCCGGTGGCGGCCAACAGCTTCGCGGAGGCGCTGCGCTGCGGCGCCGAGATCTTCCACGCGCTGAAGAAGGTGCTGAACGAACGCGGCCTGTCTACTGCAGTGGGCGACGAGGGTGGCTTCGCGCCGGACCTGCCGTCGAATGCCGCCGCCCTCGAGGTGATCGCCGAGGCCGTGAGTCGCAGCGGTTATCGCCTCGGTGAGGATGTGACCCTGGCGCTCGACTGTGCGGCGAGCGAGTTCTACAGAGATGGCGTCTACGATCTCGCTGGCGAGGGCCGTCGCTTCGATGCCAGCGAATTCGCAGGCTATCTGGAGTCCTTGGCCGCCGACTATCCGATCCTGTCCATCGAGGATGGCATGGACGAATCGGACTGGGACGGCTGGAAGATCCTGACCGAGCGTCTCGGCGACCGCGTGCAGCTGGTGGGCGACGATCTTTTCGTTACCAATACCGCCATCCTGCGCCGCGGCATCGACGAAGGTATCGGCAATGCCATCCTCATCAAGCTCAATCAGATCGGCACGCTGACGGAAACGCTGGAAGCCATCGCCATGGCGCGCGCGGCCGGATTCGCCAGCGTGATCTCCCATCGCTCGGGTGAGACGGAAGATGTGACCATCGCAGATCTCGCGGTGGGCACCGGTGCGGGCCAGATCAAGACTGGGTCGCTGTGCCGCTCAGATCGCGTTGCCAAGTACAATCAGCTGCTTCGGATCGAGGAGGCGCTCGGCCGTGACGCGCCGTATCGAGGTCGCGCCGAACTCCGGCGTTGAATCGCGCTTCACCTGGATAGCCATCGGCATCCTGGTGCTGGTGCTGCTTGCCCTGCAGGTCCGCCTCTGGACCGGCAAGGCGAGCTGGGCGGAAGTTGCCGAATTGCGTGAGCGTCTGGAAGCCCGCGAAGGGGAAATCGCTCTGATCGAGCAGCAGAACGCAGTCCTCGAAAGTGAGGTGCGCGCACTCAAGGCCGGGCCCGAGAGTCTCGAGGCGCGGGCCCGCAGCGAACTCGGCATGATCAGAAGCGGCGAGACTTTCTTCCTGGTGCTGCCAGAGAGGAGTTCGCGGTCCGCCGCGCCGGATCGCTGATGGCGAACCCTCTACCGCACTGGCCGCAACCGGATGCGCCGCTGTTCTGCGGCCGCTATCGCGCAACGCCGGAAGCATTCGTGGTGGAGGAGCTGTCCGGCTTCGAACCGAGCGGTGCCGGCGAGCACCTGCTGCTGCGGGTGCGCAAGCGCGGCGCCAACACGTTCTGGGTAGCGCAGGAACTGGCCCGCCACTTCGGCTGCCGTCCTGCAGACGTGGGCTACTGTGGCGAGAAGGATCGCCACGCGGTGACCACGCAATGGTTCAGCTTGCGCGATCCCGGCGGCGCCATCGCGGTAACCTGTGGCAGCGGCGGTGAGGGCTGGCAGGTGCTCGAGCAGGCGCGCCACCATCGCAAGCTGCGGCGCGGAGATCACGCCGGCAACCGCTTCCGGCTGCGGCTGGATCTCGACGGCGCGCCGGCGTCGGAAGCGATCGCCGCGGCCCGCTGCCGGCTGGCAGCAGGCGTGGCGAACTACTTCGGTCCGCAGCGCTTCGGCCGCGATGGCGGCAACGTCGAGCAGGCTGCGGCCTGGGTGGCAGGCGCGAAACTGCCGCCGCGTGGACCGGTTCGCGGGCGCATCCTCTCGACGGCACGGTCGCTGCTGTTCAACGAGGTGGTCGCGGCCAGGGTGCGGCACGGCAGTTTGCGTGCTGCCATCGAGGGCGACGTGATCACGACGGAAGGTGCGACCGGACCGCTTTGGGGCCGCGGTCGCAGTGCCACGACGGGTTTCGCTGCTGACCTCGAGGCGGCGGCTTTGGAACCATGGCGCGCCTGGTGTGAACGTCTTGAGCACGCTGGCCTCTCGCAGGAGCGCCGGCCGCTGCTGCTGCGGCCGGCGGCCCTGGCGCTGGAGGCGGAACAACAGGCACTGCTGCTGAACTGTGAGCTGCCGCCCGGCGCATTCGTCACCAGCGTGCTCGCCGCGCTCGGCGACTTCACGGACGGATCGGGGAGTGGGGACGGTCGTGACCGACACTGAGCTACTGGGAATCGGGTTTACCTCGCGGCGCACGCGCGACCGCCTCGTCCGTCGCCTCGCCGATGCGGGCATTGTCGATCAGCGCGTCCTCGACGCCATAGCGGAGACGCCGCGACACATCTTCGTCGACGAGGCGCTGGCGCACCGGGCCTACGAGGACACGGCGCTGCCGATCGGGCACGGTCAGACCATCAGTCAACCCTATGTGGTGGCGCGCATGACCCAGGCATTGATCGAGCACGGCATACCGGAGCGCGTCCTGGAGATCGGCACCGGCTGCGGTTACCAGACGGCGATCCTGGCGCGGCTCATCCCGCGGGTGTACTCGGTCGAGCGCATTGCGCCGTTGCTCGAGCGTGCCCGCGAACGGCTCCGGCGCCTGCGCGTCACCAACGTTCAGCTCAAGCACGCCGACGGCACGCTCGGCTGGCCGCACAAGGGGCCCTTCGGCGGCATCCTTGCCGCTGCGGCACCGCGCAGCGTCCCGGAGGGGCTGCTCGAACAGCTCGCGGAGGGCGGCCACCTGATCATTCCGGTGGGCTCCCCGGCGGGGTCCGGCGACACCCAGGAGCTGCTGCGCCTGCGGCGCAGCCCGACCGGCTACGAACGGGAACGCCTGGAGCAGGTGCGCTTCGTCCCGCTGCTTTCGGGAACCACACCTTGACGATTCGCGGCCGGGCCAACGAGGAGGGACCACCTGCCCGCACGCTGCGCGGCTGGCTTGGGCTCTGGCTGCGCGGGGCGGCCATGGGCGTGGCGGAACTCGTTCCCGGTGTATCGGGCGGGACCATCGCCTTCATTACCGGTATCTATCTGGAACTGGTCGAGACCATCCGCGCCTACGACCACCGCCTGCTGCGTCTGGTCCTGGCCGGGCGCTTCCGGGCGGCCTGGGAGCGGGGCAACGTTCCATTCGTCCTGGTGCTCATCTTCGGCATGGCCGTTTCGCTGGTGCTCCTGGCGTCCCTGGTGCAATGGCTGCTGATCTACCATGAGATCTATCTGTGGGCGTTCTTCTTTGGTCTGATCACGGCCTCGGTGGTGTTCTTGGCCGGAATCGTCACGCCCTGGGACAGTTTGCGGATCGGTCTTGGCGTACTCGGTCTCGTACTTGGCGCGCTGTTGAGCCAGCTCGGCGGTATGGCCGCCGGCGAAGGCACGCTGGTCACGCTCGCCGCGGGTGCCATCGCCATCTGCGCCTGGGTCCTTCCGGGCATTTCCGGCAGCTTCATGCTGCTGATGCTGGGCCAGTATCAGCGCATGGTGCGCGCGCTGGCGGAACTGGACTTCGCTTTTCTCATCGTATTCGGATTCGGTTGCGCGCTGGGCCTGTTGGCCTTCGCCCGGCTCTTGAGCTGGCTCATGCGCAACTTCTATGCGGCGACGCTGGCGCTTCTGTGTGGCGTGATGGCGGGTTCGCTGCAAAGATTATGGCCGTGGCAGCAGATTCAGAGTTATCAGTTGGGTTCGGACGGTACCGCCGTCATGCTTCGGGGGCGGCCGCTCCTACCCTGGCAATTCGAGGAGTTCTACGGTGACGACGCCCTGCTCGTCGGTGCGGTGCTCGCGGCGCTGGCCGGAATGGCCGTGGTGCTCGTCCTCGATCGCGTCAGCCGCCGCTGACGGCACCGCCATCCGCGCGGTTGCGCTTCTCTTGCTTCTGGGCTTCCTGCTCGGATGCGCAACCGGCGGCCCTGCGCCGGTGGGCGACCGCGGCAGCGCGCGGGCGCCGTCGACCGGCTACCACGTGGTGCAGCGAGGCGACACGCTGTATTCCATTGCCTGGCGCTACGGCCGCGACTGGCGTGACCTCGCGGCCCGTAATCGCATTCGCGAACCCTACGTCATCAAGCCGGGCGATCGCATCCGCATCCACGGCGTGGCTGCGCGAACCGGCTCCGCCCCGACTGCGACCGCGTCGCGTCCGGCGCCGCGCAGCGAACCAACCCCCTCCCGGCCTGCACCAGCGTCAGGACCGCCGCCGGTTCCGGCCGCCGATCTCGATTGGACCTGGCCGGTGGAAGGCGAGATCGTTCGTGGCTTTGCGGTCGGCGGTTCGCGCCCGAATCAGGGCCTGGACATCCGTGCCCGGCAAGGTGCCGCACTGCAGGCGACAGCGGCCGGGGAGGTGGTGTATGCGGGCAGTGGTCTGCGCGGCTTTGGCCAGCTCGTCATCGTCAAGCACGATGAGCACTGGCTTTCCGCCTATGCCCACAACAGTCCCACACTGGTGCGAGAAGGCCAGCGGGTGGGCCGCGGCGAACAGCTGGCATTGCTGCAGGGCAGCGGCGAGCATAGCCGCCTGGTGCACTTCGAGATCCGGCGGCAGGGCAGTCCGGTGGATCCGGTTACGATCCTGCCCCGGCGCTGACGCGCGCCTTGGAAGGCCGCCTCAGCGTTCGAGCTGCTCGCGCTTGCCTGGCACGCCGTCCCACTCCGCGGCATCGGGGAACGGGTCCTTCTTCTCCGTGATGTTCGGCCAGATCTCCGAGAGCTCCTGATTGAGCTCCAGGAATTCGGCCTGATCCTCGGGCAGTTCGTCCTCGGAGAAGATCGCGTTCACGGGACATTCCGGTTCGCACAGGGCGCAGTCGATGCACTCGTCCGGGTGGATGACGAGAAAATTCGGCCCCTCGTAGAAGCAATCCACAGGGCAGACTTCCACACAGTCCGTGTGCTTGCACTTGATGCAGTTCTCGCCGACGACGAAGGTCATTGCTGGGAATCTCCCGGTGCAGGGTTCGCGAAGCGGGGCGTATTTTAGGGCGGTGAGCCGGGAATATCCACGCTCACGCGAAACCAGCACGGCTGCAGGTCAGTGGGGCCGAGCTGGGTGCCGTCAGCAAAGGCGGTCGGCGAGTCGGACGGCTAGCTGGACGGCGAGCCAATCGGCCATCCAATCGGCGAGCCAGACGCGAGCGGGCATCAGGACGGTCGTGCTCCCGCGGCCGCATGACCGCGCTCGGCCTCTGCAGCCAGGGCGTCATGCACGTCGCGGACGAAGGGGCTGCGGCGCAACAGACCGAGGAATGCACCGCCGAGAAGGGAACCGGGAAAGCGCAATGGGCGCTGAAACTGCACCAGCAGGATCACGCGCCTGCGATCGGTATGGTTCCAGGCCTCGTGGCGGTAAGTATCGTCGAAAATCAGGGTCTGCCCTTCGTCCCAACCGTAAGTCTCGCCGGCGATACGGATGCCGCAGTCTTCGGCGCCGCCCGTTACGTCCAGCGGCAGATGGCAGTTGACGATGGTCTTCGATACGCCCCGGTGTTCGGGAATCACCGTCCCCGGGGTATGGATGGAGTAGAACGCCGACAGCAGGCCCGGGATGCGTTCGACGATCTCGGTGGTGCGCGGGCACAGCTCAGCGTTGCGCGCGACGCGTGCGCCATAGCCCCAGATGAAGAAGCAGCGCCAGTGATCATCCTTGGCAATGCCGCGGTGATCGGGTGAGAGTTCGCGCAACGGCGGCGTATAGGCCTCGTCGGCCATGACCGCCCGCGCCTCGTCGCGAATCGTTTCCCACTCACGCTCGAGCATCGGCGCCCAGTCGAAGGTGCCGTGATCGAACACGGGTGGATTGCCCACCCTGGAATAGCGGGCGAGAACCCGGTCGAGCGGCTTGCGAATGCGGCGCCCGAACGCCATGAGGCCGCGGCCGAGGGCGTGTTTGATCCGTCCTGACATGGGAAAGCCTCCAAGCCTTTACGGTGGCGGGCAATCGGTAAGGGGATGCTGAAATGCTACCAATTCAAATCATCCCCGGCCATGCGGCGCGCCCAAAGTCCGATTTCCGGAAGGCCGATTTCCGGACACCCAGCAACTCGATCGCGATGCGCGTGAACAAGCGCTGCTCTTTGTGGGAGAGCGTGCCCGCAAAGCGGGCGCGCCGACCGGCGGCGCAGCCGCCGCGATGCGTAACGCCAAGCGCTGTGTCGCGATCGGCGTCTTCAGTCTGAGGGCGGGTCGAGCAGATCGCGCAGGCGATACAGCGCCTCGAGGGCCGCCCGAGGCGTCATGCTGTCCGGATCGAGTTCCTTCAGCGCGTCGGTCAGAGGCGAAGGAGGCGGGTCGCGCGTTGCTGCGCTCTGCGCAGGCTCTGCCGCGGGCGACAGCGCAAACAGATCCGCCTGGCTCGGTGTTGCTTCCCGCGCCAGACTCGCGGCCTCGAGTTCCGCGAGTCGTGCCCGGGCGGCGTCGATCACCGCCTCGGGAACACCGGCGAGCCTCGCCACCTGCAGGCCGTAGCTCTGACTGGCGGGCCCCGGCTCGACCCGGTGCAGGAACACGATGCGGCCCGCGTGTTCGGTGGCGGTGAGGTGCACGTTGGCCACGCCCGGCTCGGTCTCCGCCAGACTGGTGAGCTCGAAGTAGTGAGTGGCAAACAGGGTGAAAGCGTGAATCTCCCGGGCGAGATGACTGGCGCTGGCCCAGGCCAGCGACAGGCCGTCGAACGTGCTGGTGCCGCGCCCGATCTCGTCCATCAGGATCAACGATGATTCGGAGGCATTGTTGAGTATGCTCGCCGTCTCCGTCATCTCGACCATGAACGTGGAGCGGCCGCCGGCGAGGTCGTCCGCGGCGCCGATGCGGGTGAAGATCCGGTCCACCGGCCCGAGCCGCGCGGCGCGTGCGGGAACGAAACAGCCGGTCCAGGCCAGCAGCACGATCAGCGCGGTCTGCCGCATGTAGGTGGACTTGCCGCCCATGTTCGGGCCCGTGATCACCAGCATGCGGGTGGCATCGTCGAGTTCGAGGTCGTTGGGAATGAACGGTGTGGTGAGCACCGCTTCCACGACCGGGTGGCGACCCTCGCTGATCGCGAGTCCGGGCGTCGAGGTCAGCTCTGGACAGGTCAGGTCCAGGGCTGCGGCGCGTTCGGCGAAATTCGCCAGGACGTCCAGTTCCGCCAGCGCTTCGGCGCTGTCCTGCAGTGGACCGAGGTCTGAGTTCAGGACATCGAGAATGCCCTCATAGAGCAGCTTCTCTCTCGCCAGTGCCCGGCTCTGGGCCGAGAGCGCGCGGTCTTCGAAGGTCTTCAGTTCGGGGGTGATGAAGCGCTCAGTGTTCTTTAAGGTCTGCCGCCGGACCCACTCTGCGGGTGCCTGGTCTGCCTCTCTGCGGCTGGTTTCCAGGTAGTACCCGTGGACCCGGTTGTAGCCTACCTTGAGCGTGCTGAACCCGGTGCGTTCCCGCTCCCGCTGCTCGAGGTCGAGCAGGAAGTCGCCGGCATGTTCGGACAGGGCCCGCAGCTCGTCGAGGTCGGCGTCGTAGCCGGCCGCAATCACGCCGCCATCGCGCAGTACCGCAGGTGGCTGAGGAATGAGGGCGCGCGCGAGTTCATCGTGAGCGCTGTGGTGTTCGCCAATGGCGGCGTGCAGGGTCGCGAGGCGGGGCGAGTCCAGCTCCGCAAGCTGCTTCCGGATCCCAGGCAGCAGCGCGAGGGCATCGCGTAGTCGGGCGAGATCGCGCGGGGATGCCGAGCGCAGCGCCACCCGGGCGAGGATCCGCTCCAGGTCGCCGACTCCGCGCAGAGTCTGCTGCAGATCGCCCGCTGCCGATTGCGTGAGCAGGGTGGTGACCCCCTGCTGCCGCAGCCGCACCGGCTCCGGGTCACGCAGCGGGCGATGCAGCCAGCGTGCGAGCAGCCGGCTGCCCATGGCAGTGGTGGTCCGGTCGAGTACGGAAATGAGGGTGTTTTCGCGGCTGCCGTCCAGCGCCCGGTCGATTTCCAGGTTGCGCCTGCTCGCGGCGTCCAGCGCAATGGCGGCATCGTGCTGTTCACGCCGCAGTCTGCGGATGTGGGGCAGGGCGCTGCGCTGAGTTTCTTTCGCGTAGTCGAGCAGGGCCCCCGCGGCGCCGAGGGCGGGACCGAGATCCTCGCAGTCGAAGCCTGCGAGATCGTGCGTGCCGAGTTGTGCCAGCAGGGCCTCGCGGCCGCTGTCGGGATCGAAACTCCAGGGCGGGCGATGGCGGGCACCGCGCCGGTCGCGGATGCCGGCTGGCAGGGCCGCATCTTCGGGCAGCAGCAGTTCCGCCGGTCGCAGGCGCTCGAGTTCCGCCTTCAGCGCGTCCTCGCCGCCGACTTCGGCGACGCAGAACGCCCCTGCAGCCAGATTCAGCCAGGCGATGCCGATTCCGTGTGGTCCCGGTGCGACGGCCAGCAGCAGCTGATCACTGCGTTCGTCGAGCAGCGCCTCGTCGGTGAGCGTGCCGGGCGTCACGATACGCTGCACGCGACGCTCCACCGGACCCTTGCTCGTGGCCGGGTCGCCCACCTGCTCGCAGATCGCCACCGATACCCCAAGGCGCACCAGCCGGGCGAGGTAGCCCTGCACCGAATGGAACGGGACCCCGGCCATCGGGATCGGTTCGCCGGCGGATTGTCCGCGCTGGGTCAGGGTGATATCGAGCAGCTCCGCTGCCTGGCGGGCGTCGTCGTAGAACAACTCGTAGAAGTCGCCCATGCGGTAGAAGAGCAGGGTTTCGGGATGCTCGGCCTTGATGCGCAGGTACTGCTGCATCATTGGCGTATGAGATGAGGAGGCGGGCGCCTTCGAGGCCATGCTCGGTCCATCACCGGGAGGCCGGGGAGTGAAGCATCCGGCCGCCGAAAGCGTCAACCTCGACCCCGCTCGCGCTTGCTGTGGCAGCCTTCGTTCGAGCGCGGCTGCGCTGCGCATCGGGGTTCTGTCTTCGTTCAAGGCCTGCTTCGTTCTGAATGAAGGCCTTCCTTCGGCGCTGCTTCGCAGCGCATCGGCGCGCCTCCCTGCGGGAGGCACACCTTCCCACAACTTGTCTCCCTCGAACGAAGCTGCACTTTGTGGGAGATTGTGTCGCGCCGCAGGCGCGACGCGACGACCGGCGGCGCAGCCGCCGTCTGAATCAGGACGAGGACCCCGAGTACCGATGAACCTCGACCCCGATCTCGAAGCACTCGTCAGCGACCTCGCCGAACACCTCCTCGCCCGCGGCTGGTGGCTCGCTA
>SLQW01000191.1 GCA_007131295.1 Pseudomonadales bacterium
ATCTCGACCCGGTGCTGATTTCCCCGCGCATCGATCGCGCAACCCGGGCACGCGTCTACTACACACGCGGCATTCTGCATTATCTGGATGGCCACTGGGTTTCAGCCAGTCAGGACTACCGCCGCGCGCTGGAGTTCGAACGCGAGCTCGCCATCGCCCAGAGCGCGCTGGCCTGGCTGCATCTGCATGGGCTCGGGGTGCGCAGGGATGCGCAGCGAGCGCTCGAGCTCTACGAGCGTGCCGCTCACAACGGCCATGCCGAGGCTCAATTCAATCTCGGCCTGCTGCTCACACAGGGCAAGGTGGCGGAGCCGGATCCGGAGCGCGCTCTGCACTGGTTCGAGGCGGCCGCTGGTCAGGACCACGTCGAGGCCATGGCGCAGGCCGGGCAGCTGCTGCTGCGCAGCCGGCCCGGGGGGCCGGCGGAGGCCGCGCGGATGCGCGCTCGCACTCTGCTTGGCGCGGCCGCCGAACGAGGTCATCTGCGGGCCCAGCTCGAACTTGGCATCCTGCTGAGCTCGGGACCTTCAGCCACGCAGGATACGGCGTCCGCCCACCGCTGGCTGGAAGCGGCTGCTGCGCGCGGGAGTGCCAGTGCCCAGGGCCGCCTAGGCTACCTCTACCTGCATGGAATCGGCGTCGAGGCGGATCCGGTCGAGGCCCGGGTCCGTTTCGCTGAAGCCGCACGTCAGGGCGAGGCCTCGGCGCAGGCTCATCTCGGTTGGCTGCACGAGCGCGGTCTTGGTGGCGCCGTGGATCATGAGCGTGCGTTCACCTGGTACCGGCGCGCGGCAAACCGCGGCCACGCCACAGCACAACTCAATCTGGCTCTACTGTATCAAGCCGGTCGTGGCGTTCGCGCTGATGACAGGGAGGCACGGCATTGGTTCGAACAAGCCGCAGACGCCGGTAATGCCTCGGCCCGCAGCGCCCTGGCTTGGCTGCTCGCTACTGCCAGCGATCCCGGCGTGCGTGATCCTGATCGTGCCATCGCACTGGCGCGCAAGGCCGTCGCCGAGGCGCCCAGCGCCTCCTGGTTCGATACCCTGGCGGCAGCGCTGGCCACCAGCGGTCGTTTCGAGGATGCGGTCAACGCGCAGCAGCAGGCGTTGGAAGTTTTGGAGGAGGAAGCCGCAAACGGCCGCAATACGGAAGCGCGGCGGAGCGAGTTTCTCGGCCGCTTGGCGCGCTACGAGGCTGGCAGGCCCTGGTACGGAGAAGATTGAGGGCGAAAGTGCCCTTACGCCTTGAGCAGGCACAGGACTCGCAATCCTTGTGGTTCGGCTGACGTGGCTCGGACCTTCGGATTCTGCTCAAATGAAAGCTCGTTCCCTAGTCACGCGAGGAACCCTGATGCTCATCGGCAAACGCCGCACTGATCGTGTTCGCAAGGCAGTGGATGAACTGCTCGCCTCGGGCCGCGGTGAGGATGGCTTCCTCCCCGGAGACGTGAATCGCTTGCTCCGCGACCAGAACGAGCCCATGGGGGCCTGGGAAGTGCGTGGCGAGTTGAGCCAGCTCGAGCGGCTGGGTGAACTGAGAGTGGATGCGGCAAGCGGTCGCTGGTTCCGCAGCGCCCTGCGCCAGAGCGCCTGACCGCGGTACAGGCTGGCAACGTTGATACGTCAGGACTTATCAGGTTCCCCGTCCGCGTTACCGAGCCGGCGATCCGTGATCAGGCCTGCCTGCTCGAGATTCGCATCGCGCGTTTCTCGGTGCTCCTCACGCTCGCCTTCGGTCCATACCCCACTCTTGGGATATCGGGTGTTGAGTCGCTGCTCGTTCTTCTTGGTAGTCATCCGCGGTCGTTTCGATCCGGTACTCATCGCGCGCCCTCATGCCGTCAGTCTGAATGAGACACCTGCATGCGCATCACATGCAAGCGGATCCGCGGGGGGAGCGGCGCGCTGGGACGGAGACCCCTTATGACAACGGAAGGCGAACAACGACCACCGCTGATCTGGGATCTGCCGCTGCGCATCTTCCACTGGGCTCTGGCCATCGCAGTAGGCGTATGCATCTATACGGGCCTCGATGGCGGCTTCTATGCGATGGACTGGCACATGATCTCGGGCTACGTGGTCCTGGGATTGCTGCTGTTCCGGATAGTCTGGGGCATCGTCGGACCCCGCCATTCGCGCTTCACGGCATTTATCTATGGGCCCATCACCGTGTGGCACTGGATCCGGGGTGCCCTGCGCCGACAGCCACCAGCCGTGGCGGGCCACAACCCCCTCGCGGGATGGTTCATCATCATCACCCTGACCGCATTACTCGTGCAGGCGATCACGGGCCTTTTCACCACTGACGACATTTTTGTCCAGGGCCCGCTGCGCCACATCGGGCCACCGCCGTTCCTGGACTGGAGCCAGGCCGAGTTCCTGCGCTTCATGACCCGCATTCACCGCCAGGGCGAGTGGATCGTGATCGGCCTCGTGGCCCTGCACCTGTTCGCCATCCTCGCTCACCGCGTCTATCTGCGGGAGCCGCTGACCAGCGCCATGATCACCGGGCGCAAGCGCGGAGCACCTGCGGGCGAGGCCATTGGCGGCGAGCGTATCCTGCTCGGTCTCGCCCTCGGCGCCGCCGCAGCCGGCCTCACCTACTACATCGTCAACCTCTGAACGTTGACCTGATCGGCGCGCCCGCAGAGCGGGCACGCCTTCCCACAAAGCGTCACGCCCGATCTCGCGTCCACGCCGCCATTGCCGCGACCCACTGTGGGAAGTTGTGGCGCGCCGCAGGCGCGGCGCAACGATCGGCGCCGCGCAGAAGCTTAGCGTCAGTCCGCGCGGTAATTGTCGTGGCAACCTTGACAGGTACCGCCGAGCGTCTGAAAAGCGGGCATGAACTGATTCATGGGCCCACCGGCAGCATTCCGCAGCCCCTCCGCCGCCTCGATGAACGCATCCCGCCGCTGGCTGAAGTCGTCCGGGTTGTTCCAGATCGCCGGCAGCGCATCGGTGCGGCCGTCGCCAGAGCCTTCCGGGAAGATGTGCTCAGTCAGCGGGGCGAGATCCGCAATGCCGGCTGCGTGCACAGCCAGGTCATCGGTATGAGGAACTTCGCGGCGAACGATGCGAACGAGCGCCGTCATATGGCCACCTATGGCCTGGAACACTGCCTGCCGATACTCGATGGCACCCTGGTCGGCATGGGCCGAAACGGCCAGCCCCCCCAACAGGATGGTCAGTGCTCCAAATGCTGCAGCGTGCTTCATGGATATCGCCTCCTTGTGTGGCGTCAGCGTGTCGCCCCGGTGTCCGCACAGGAGCTTGACCCGACGCGCCGCAGGAGGCAAGCGCGCGTGACCGAGGCGTGTGCCAACAGACAGCACTCTGCATCAGTGCGAATGCCATGCGAATGCCATGCGAGTGCCATGCGATTGCCATGGCCATACACGCGGGGTACCGTCGCGTTCCCCTGCCGCAGCGTGAAGAGACGACGGTGAACGCCAGCAAAGAGGCAAAGACCGCAGAGTCGGAAGCTCGTGAACCGGACTTCGAGGCCGCACTCGAGGAACTCGAGGCGCTGGTGGAGAGGATGGAGGGTGGCGAACTCTCCCTTGACGACTCTCTGGCGGCGTTCGAGCGCGGGATCCATCTGACGCGCCGCTGCCAGCAGGCGCTCACCGCGGCCGAGCAACGCATCCAGACCCTACTCGAGCGTGAGGATGGTTCGCTGACCACCGAGCCTCTGCCGGCGCAGAATGAGGACGACGGCAGTTGAACCGAGCCGATGACCTCGAATACTGGCTGCAGCGCCAAAAAGCGACGGTCGACGCCCATCTCGAGGCCATTCTGGCAGATCGCCCCGCTGGCGAGCCAGCGCTCGATGCCGCCATGCGCCACGCCCTGCTCCTTGGCGGCAAACGCCTGCGTCCCTGCCTGGTGCTGGCCTGCTCGGAGATTGCTGGCGGTCGCAGCGAACCGGCCTTAGCCGCCGCGGCCGCGGTAGAGCTGGTCCACAGCTACTCCCTGGTTCACGACGACTTGCCCGCCATGGACGATGACGCGCTGCGCCGCGGACGGCCGACGGTGCACGTGGTCTGGGACGATGCCACAGCAATCCTGACCGGCGATGCGCTGTTGACGCTGGCCTTCGAAGTCCTTGCAGGCGCTCCGGAACTCAACATAGTCCCCGACGATCTCCGCCTCGCCATGGTTCTGACCCTGGCCGGTGCCGCCGGACACCGGGGCATGGTAGCGGGCCAAGCCATGGACATGGCGGCTACATCACCCGAGAGCGCGAGCGACTTCGATGCGGATGCCCTTGCCGACATCCATCGCGCCAAGACCGGCGCCCTGATCCGCGCCAGCGTCGCGCTCGGCCTGTTCGCGGCCGGGAATCGCGATCGCGAACTGGCCGAGCGCCTGGACCACTATGCGAGCCTGCTCGGGCTCGCCTTTCAGGTGGTGGACGACATTCTCGACACAACCGCTGACACCGAGACTCTGGGAAAACCCGCGGGCTCCGACCAGGAGCTCGGGAAGCTGACCTACGTGCGTCTTCTGGGCCTCGAGGGCGCCCGCGCCCAGGCCGATGCGCTCTGCGCGGAAGCAACTGCGCTGCTGGACGAGGTCCCCGGCAGCCAGCGCCTGCGCCAGCTCGTCACCTGGGTTCGCGAGCGGTCCAACTGAAACCGCTTCGCCAGTAGACTGGCGCCCCCGGTCCCCATCGATCCGAGTCCTGCCCGTGCGACAGTTCGACAGCCTTCCCGAGCAGCGTCCCGATACGCCGGTACTGGATGTCATCGAGCTGCCGGCCGACCTCCGGCGCCTGTCGGAAACCGAGCTCTACGCATTGGCCGACGAGCTTCGCGCCTATCTGCTCTGGAGCGTGGCCCAGACCGGCGGGCACTTCGGCGCTGGCCTGGGCGTGATCGAGCTCACCATTGCCCTGCACTACGTGTTCGAGACCCCTGCAGCGGCGTTGATCTGGGACGTCGGACATCAGACTTATCCCCACAAGATCCTCACCGGCAGGCGCGAGCGCATGCTTACCATGCGCCAGCAAAACGGGCTGGCACCATTCCCGGACCGAAACGAATCGCCATTCGACGTCTTTGGAACAGGCCACTCGAGCACGTCCATCAGCGCCGCCATGGGCCTGGCTTTAGCCCGCCGCGTGAGCGGCGACCCGGCGCCGGTGATCGCCGTAATCGGGGACGGTGCCATGACCGCCGGCATGGCTTTCGAGGCGCTCAACCATGCCGCCCACTCCGGGGCCGACCTGCTGGTGGTGCTCAACGATAACGCCATGTCCATCTCGCCCAACGTGGGTGGCTTGTCCGAGTATCTGAAGCGGCAGCAGCCACCGGCTGGGGATGCCTCGCCCGTGGTCCCGGGCGGCTTGTTCGAGGAACTCGGCTTCCGCTACACGGGACCGGTGGACGGCCACGACCTTGCCGCTCTGCTGCCGGCGCTGCGTGCAGCGGCGGGCGAGCGCGGTCCGCGCCTGCTGCATGTAGTCACGCGCAAGGGGCGCGGCTACCTGCCCGCCGAGCGCAACCCCTTCGGGCTGCATGCGCTGACCAAGATCGAACCTCTGGGCCGCAATGAACCGGCTCCCTCCGGCCCGAAATACTGCAACCTTTTCGGAGCTTGGCTCGTCGACACGGCGGAACGGGATGCAAAGCTGGTAGGCATCACGCCCGCCATGCGAGAGGGCTCAGATCTGGTGGCATTCTCGGAGCGCTTTCCCGAGCGCTACCACGACGTCGCCATCGCCGAACAACACGCCGTGACCCTGGCAGCCGGCCTCGCCATCGGCGGCGCGAAACCCGTGGTGGCGATCTACTCGACATTTCTGCAGCGGGCCTACGACCAGCTCGTGCACGATGTCGCGCTGCAGAATCTAGACGTGACTTTCGCCCTCGATCGCGCCGGCTTGGTGGAAGACGGACCCACCCATGCCGGCATCTTCGATCTCGCCTTCGCCCGCTGCATCCCCAATCTGGTCGTCATGGCGCCCGCGGACGAGAACGAGACCCGCCTGCTGCTCAACACCGGCTATGCTCACCCGGGCCCTGCGCTCGTGCGCTATCCGCGCGGCCGCGGTCCGGGCACAGAAGTAACCGCCGACGCCGAGACTGTGCCCATCGGCCAGGGTCGCCTTCTACTTGAAGGTCATCGCGTTGCGCTGCTGGCCTTCGGCTCACGGGTGCAGCCTGCACTGGAAGCCGGTAGGCGGCTCGGGGCCAGCGTCGTGGACATGCGCTTCGTCAAGCCGCTGGACCACGTATTGCTGGACCGCATGGCGGCAGGTCATGAGCTGCTGGTTACCGTGGAGGAACACGTGATCGCAGGCGGTGCCGGGGCGGGGGTAGGCGAGTGGCTCGCGGCCAGCGGCAGACGCACGCCTCTTCTCAACCTCGGACTGCCGGACGTCTTTCCGGAGCACGGCGATCCCGAAGCCCTGCTGGCCGCCGCCGGCCTCGACGCCGACGGCATCGTCCGCGCCGTACGCGCCCGCCTCGGCCAGTGAACGAGCGGCGCGAACAGCTGATCAGGCGGCGATCGGCGCTCCCGCGGGAGCGGGCACGCCTTCCCACATGGACAGCGCGAGATCGAGGCCCTAAGTGTGGGAAGTTGTGCCGCCCGCAGGGCGACGCAACGATGGGGTCGCAGCCGGACAGCGATCGGCGCGCCCGCGGGAGCGGGCACGCCTTCCCACATGGACAGCGCGAGATCGAGGCCCTAAGTGTGGGAAGTTGTGCCGCCCGCAGGGTGGCGCAACGATGCCGGCGCAGCTGGCCAAAAGACGCACCCTGACCGGGACGTCAGGGGCGCGGCAGAACCATGAACGTGCCGTAGGCGCGCGCGAGCATGCGTCCATCGACTTCGAGCGTGCTCTCGAGCGCGGCCGTTTTGCGACCGCGATTGACCACTTCTGTACGGCAGAGCAGTCGCCCCGTCGTAGCCGGCCGGAAGTAGACGATCTTGATCTCGATGGTCGTGCAGATCTCATCATCGCCGAGCAGCGACGTCAGCGCACCGCCCATGCCGGTGTCGGCTACGCTGTAGAGCACGCCGCCATGGACGATGCCATGGGGGTTGTGGTGGCGCGCTTCGAGGTCGAGCTCGATGACGCAGCGACCTTCCCCACGCTCGGCGATCTCGAATCCCAACATGTCGGCGAAGGGGTGCTGGAGGGATGGTGCGGTCGTCATCGTGATCGTCCCTTCGTTCGGTAAGTCAGAATCGCTGCAAGGGGGTCAGTATGTCGCCGGCCTCGGCGAAGCTGACCCGGCGCAGGAACGACGGAGCCTTCGTGGCCTCAGCCCCCGCCGAGGGTTGCCGGCAACCCGCCCTGATAAGCGAACTGCAGCAGCGCCACCACCGCAGCCGCGTAAAGGGCGGCGAGCAGGTCGTCGAGCATGACGCCGAGGCCGCCGCCGATTTGCCGATCCGCCCAAGACACGGGCCAGGGCTTGACGATATCGAAAAGGCGGAAGGCCAGAAAGCACGCGAGCAGCGTCAGCCAATCGTCCGCCACCAGCAATGCCGCGAGGGCGAAGCCGATGATCTCGTCGTAGACGATGCCGCCGTGATCGGACACGCCCAGACGGCGGCCAGCCTGTTCACAAAGCGGAATCCCGAGCAGCGTCAGCACGCCGAGCAGGATCCACGCCGGCAGGGCCGGCAGCCACAGCAGAAGTGCGATCAGCGGCAGTGCCGCGACAGTGCCCCAGGTGCCCGGCGCCGGCCGCAGGAGACCGCTGCCGAAACCGGTGGCAAGCAGCAACACCGGGTCTTTGAGCGCGGTGAGCGGAATCGGCGGTGCGCTCACTGGAAATGGCTCCAGCCCCGCGCGCCGATCGCGACGTCACGGCCTTCGGCATCGAGCAGGCGCAGGCCGGTTCCGCTGACGATGCGGCCGATGCGCTGCAGTGGGACGTCATCGGCCCGCAGCGGCTCCGCGTCCGTGGCCTCCGGCAGAGTGAACAGCAGCTCGTAGTCGTCGCCGCCGGACAAGGCGGTCTCGGCCGCGACGCCAGGTGCGATCGGCACGGCTTCGAGTTCTACTTCGGCGGCAACCGCAGACGCCTCGCAGATGTGGCCGAGGTCGGCGAGCAGGCCGTCGGACACGTCGATGCAGGCGCTCGCCCGCCCTCTGAGACGCAACCCCAGACCGATGCGCGCCTGCGGCAGCAGATAGGCGCGCAACGCTTCCGGCACCGTCGCCAGGGTGAGCCCCGCGAGCACCTCGGGCCCGGCTTCGAGTTCCCGCAGAGCCGCGACCGCGGCACCGATGCGTCCGGAAACGAACAAAACGTCACCGGGACGAGCGCCGGAACGCAGCAGCGCAGTGCCCGCCGGGACGGTTCCAGTAACGGTCACCGTGACGGCCAGGGGCCCGCGCGCCAGATTGCCGCCCACCAGCCGCGCGCCGCTGTCACCCGCCGCGGCGCGCAGCCCGGCGCTGAAGCCCCGGCACCAGCGCTCGTCGAGGGCGGGTGCCACCAGCGCCACGAGAAAGCCGGACGGCTTCGCGCCCATGGCGGCCAGGTCGCTGAGATTCACTGCCAGCGCGCGCCAACCGAGGAGATCCGGCGGCATGCCGGCGGGAAAGTGGCGCCCCTCGACCAGGGTGTCGGTAGAGAGCACCCACTCGCTGCCAGAGGCTGGGCAGAGGACGGCCGCGTCGTCTCCGGGACCGGTGCGGACCCAGTCCGGCAGCGGCGGTTCGTCTGCGAGCAGTGCGGTGATGAGATCGAACTCGTGCATCGCGGACTCAGCCGGCGCTGCTGTCCGAACCACCGGAACTCCGGCGCGCAGACACCTCGGCGCGGCGCAACCGGCGGGCCAACGCGTCGAGCACCGCGTTGACGAAGCGATGGCTCTCGCTGGCGCCGAACAGCTGCGCCAGCGTGATGCCCTGATCGATCACCACTCGGTACGGAACATCGAGACGCTCTCTGAGCTCCCAGGTACCAAGGCGCAGAATGGCACGCTCCACCGGGTCGAGCTCATCCAGCGCACGGTCGAGCAAGGGTGCGAACAGGGCGTCGAGTTCGGGCGCGCTGCGGCCGACACCGGTGACGGCGGCAGCAAAGTATTCCAGGTCAGCATCGTCGCGCTCGTGGTGGGCGCGGAACTCCGCCACCAGCTCGTGCACCGCAGCTGGATTGAGCTGATCCTGATAGAGGGCTTGCACCGCCAGCCGGCGGGCCTGCTGCCGCGCCTGCGCCGGGCGCGGCGGCCGCTTGCGGCGCCCGCGCGACTCGCCACCGTCGCGCTCGGCCACGGTCAGCGGAGCCGACGCAGCAGGCTGACCATTTCCAGGGCGGTCATGGCCGCATCCGCGCCTTTGTTGCCGGCCTTCGTCCCGCTGCGCTCGATGGCCTGCTCGATGGTGTCCGTAGTCAGCAGTCCGAAAGCCACCGGCACCCCGCTTTCCGCCTGCACGCGCGCCAGACCGCTGGAGGCCTCACCGGCGACGAAGTCGAAATGGGGCGTCCCGCCGCGGATCACCGCCCCAAGGGCGATGATGGCGTGGGCCTTGCCCGCGCCAGCCACTTCCTTCGCCGCCAGCGGCAGCTCCCAGGCGCCTGGAACGCGTACCAGCTCGATGCGGTCGCGAGCGACCCCGTGGCGGACCAGCGCGTCCACCGCACCAGCTACCAGCGCTTCCACCACGAAGGCATTGAAACGGGCTGCAATCAGGACGAATCGCGCGTCCGTTGCCGCGAAATCGCCTTCGATGGTCTCGATGTCGTGCATGGCTCGCTCTCCTCGCTCAGCGCCCTGCGGCCTCGGCCGAAGCATCCGCGTCGGCGGCGGCGATAGTCTCACCTTCGTAGGTGATGTACTCGACGATGTCGAGGTCGAACCCCGAAATCGCATTGTAGCGGGTGGGGAACGACATCAGCCGCATCCGCCGGATCCCGAGATCGCGCAGGATCTGGGAGCCGAGACCCACAGAATGGTAGACGCTCGAGCCATCGGGACGGCGGCTGCGGTTGTAGGTAGGCGTGCTCGGGAACAGCTCGAGGCGCTCGAGGCTCTCCTGCGCCGATTCGGTTCCGCCCAGGATGACCACCACACCGGAGCCTTCCTCCGCCACTTTCGCCAGCGCCCGTTCCACGCTCCAGCTCTTCGGCCCGGAGCGCACCGCGCCGATCAGGTCGAGCAGCATGTTGGGCACATGGACGCGCACCAGAGTCGGCCGCTCCGGCTCGATCTCGCCGCGCACGAGGGCGAAGTGGGTCTGCTCCCTGAGCGTCTCGCGGTAACCGATCACCGTGAACGGACCGTGTTCCGTGTCCACCTCTTTCTCCAGCACTCGCTCCACGGTGGAGTCGTGCAGGGCCCGGTAGTGGATGAGATCCGCAATGGTGCCGAGCTTGAGGCCGTGGGTGGCGGCAAACTGCTCTAAGTCCGGCAGCCGAGCCATGGTGCCGTCCTCGTTCATGATCTCGACGATCACCGCAGCCGGCGCACAACCTGCAAGTCGTGCGAAGTCCACCGAGGCTTCCGTGTGCCCGGCCCGCGACAGCACTCCGCCCGGTTCCGCCTGCAGGGGGAAGATGTGCCCGGGAGTGACGATGTCGTCGGGCCCCGCATCGGGATGGGCGGCCACCTGCACGGTGCGCGCCCGATCGGCAGCCGAGATACCCGTGGTGACACCTTCCGCGGCCTCGATGGAGACTGTGAAAGCTGTATGGTGGCGGGTGCGATTGCTGGTGGCCATGGGCGAGAGCCGCAGCTGCCGGCAGCGATCCGACGTCATCGGCATACAGATCAGGCCACGTGCATTCGTGGCCATGAAGTTGATGGCTTCCGGCGTCACGTGCTCCGCCGCCATCACCAGGTCACCTTCGTTCTCGCGGTCTTCATCGTCGAGCAGGACGATCATCCTGCCGGCTGCGATCTCCGCTATCAGTTCTTCGACCGTGCTGAATGTCATGGCTCAGTGGGTACCGGGCGCGGGGGCCGCACTATGCGGCGTCGCGGCATGCTTGACAAGACGCTGCCCCGCTGCCGGAGCGGGCTCGCCAGCGCATCTGCAGCGGTTACTCGGAGTCACCGGCCCGCCGGCAGCAGTACGTAGCGAAGGTCCTCGCCGATCTGCTCGACCTGGCCGACTTCGAAACGCAAGGCCTCGGCGAGCCGGTCGAGCGAGAGGTCCACCATCGGCCGGGCGCTGGCTCCGAGCAGCAGCGGCGCCTGATATAGCCAGAGCTCGTCTACCAGTCCCGCCCCAAGCACCGAAGCCGCCAGCCGCGGGCCGCATTCGAAAAGCACCTCGTTGCACTCCCGTGCCGCCAGCCGCTCCAGCACCGCAGCGAGGTCGAGGCCGGCCCCCGAGTCAGGCAGGACGACGCACTCCGCTCCTGCCGCCTCCAGCGCCGCGCGGGCTTCGGTGGCGACATCGGGCCCGGAACAGAAGAGCACGCCGGGCGCCTGCAGCAGGCGCGCGTCTGCTGGCGTACGCAGCTGGCTATCGAGCACCACCCGCAGAGGCGGCTTCGCCTCGAGAAAATCCGACTCGAAAGAACTCAGATCCGGCAGCTCCGTAGTGCGCACGGTCAACAGCGGATCATCAGCGAGCACCGTACCGGACCCGGTAATGATGGCGCAGCAACGGGCTCTCAGGCGCTGTACGTCGCGGCGTGCCTCAACGCCGGTAATCCACTGACTCTCGCCGCTGGCCATAGCGCTGCGGCCGTCAAGCGAAGCCGCGAGCTTGAGCCGCACCAGCGGCCGGCCGCGCTCGTGCCGGGCCATGAAGCCGGGGTTCACGGCGCGGGCCTCGGCCTCGAGCAGGCCGACTTCGACGCTGATGCCCGCTGAACGCAGGCGCTCGATGCCCCTGCCCGCAACCTGCGGATGCGGGTCGCGCGTCGCCATCACCACGCGTGCAGGCGCGGCCCTGATCAGGGCGTCGGCGCAAGGCGGCGTGCGGCCGAAGTGACTGCAGGGTTCCAGGGTGACATAAACCGTGGCGCCGGCGATCGCATCGCCAGCGGCAGCCATGGCGCGAACTTCCGCGTGAGGCCCGCCGGCCGGGGCGCTGTATCCCTCACCCACGACCAGGCCGTCGCGAACGATCACACAGCCGACGCTGGGATTGGGACGCGTGGTCAGCCGCCCTTCCCGGGCGAGCGCGAGAGCACGGGTCATGTGCCCCAGATCTGCCTCGTTCCCGCCACCCGCCACCGGCTCAGTCCCGACCGCGGGACGGCGCCGTTTCGGGTTCCCGCGCCAGGCGCTCGATCTCCTCCTGGAACTCACTCACGTCCTGAAAGTCCCGGTAGACCGAGGCGAACCGCACGTAGGCGACGGCATCGAGACCACGCAGCACCGCCATGACCTGCTCACCGAGCTGCCGCGCGGTCACCTCCCGGTCACCCTGGCTGCGCAACTCGTGCTTGATCTGATTGATCGACGCCTCGATGGCCTCGACGCTCACCGGCCGCTTCTCCAGCGCCCGCTGCAGACCCGCACGCAGCTTGTCCTCATTGAAAGGCTCGCGACTGCCGTCGCGTTTGATGATGCGCGGCATGACCAGCTCGGCCACCTCGAAGGTGGTGAAGCGGTCGCCGCAGGTGAGGCACTCACGGCGACGCCGAACCTGATCGCCACCGGTCACGAGACGGGAGTCGATGACCTTGGTGTCCTCGGCGCCGCAGAAGGGACAGTGCATGACCCTGAGCCTGCCCGAAAGACGCCGTCAGCGCCCTGCAGCCTGCCGCAGCGGCGGCGAGCCGGTCCCGGTGTAGACCGGGAAGCGGGCACAGAGCGCGAGTACCTTCTCACGCACCGCATCGATCACCGACTCGTCACCCATGTGCTCGAGGACATCGCACATCCAACCGGTGAGCTCCCGGCACTCCGCCTCACCGAAGCCGCGGCGGGTCACGGCCGGGGAGCCGATGCGCAGGCCCGAAGTCACGAACGGCGAGCGCGGATCATTCGGCACAGCGTTCTTGTTCACGGTGATGTTGGCGCGCCCGAGTGCAGCGTCTGCATCCTTGCCGGTGATGTCCTTGTCGATCAGGTCGAGCAGGAACAGGTGATCGTCGGTGCCGCCAGATACGACGTTGAAGCCGCGGGCAATGAACGTCTCGGCCATGGCTCGTGCATTGACCAGCACCTGCTGCTGGTACGCCTTGAACTCCGGTGTCATCGCTTCCTTGAAGCATACTGCCTTCGCCGCAATGACGTGCATCAGCGGCCCGCCCTGACTGCCAGGGAACAAGGCCGAGTTGAGCTTCTTTTCGATCTCGGGATTGCTGCGAGCGAGAATGATGCCACCGCGTGGACCGCCGAGCGTCTTGTGGGTGGTGGAGGTGACCACGTCCGCATGCGGGACCGGGTTCGGGTAAACGCCGGCCGCCACCAGCCCGGCCACGTGTGCCATGTCCACCAGCAGGTACGCACCGACCTCATCGGCAATGGCCCGGAAACGACTCCAGTCCATCACCCGCGAATACGCCGAGAACCCCGCGACGATCAGCTTGGGATTGTGCTCGACGGCGAGCCGCCGCACTTCGTCGTAGTCGATCAGCCCGCTGCTCGTATCAATGCCGTACTGCACGGCGTTGTAGGTTTTGCCCGAGAAGTTCGGCTTGGCGCCGTGGGTGAGGTGCCCGCCCGCATCGAGGCTCATGCCGAGCACCGTATCGCCGGCCGCAAGCAGCGCCAGATAGACCGCGCCGTTGGCCTGCGACCCGGAGTGAGGCTGGACGTTGGCATAGTCGGCGCCAAACAGGGCCTTGGCGCGTTCGATGGCAAGCACTTCTACCTGATCGACATATTCGCAGCCACCGTAGTAGCGCTTGCCCGGGTAGCCCTCGGCATACTTGTTCGTAAGTACGCTGCCCTGCGCCTCGAGCACCCGCGGCGAGGTGTAGTTCTCCGAGGCGATGAGTTCGATGTGCTCTTCCTGCCGCCGGGCCTCGTTGCGGATGGCCTCGGCCACCTCGTCGTCGAAGCCGGCGATGGTCATGTTGGGATCGAACATGGGCGGAGTTCCGTCGGCTGGGACGCGGCGTGTCACGCGGCGCGTCTTGAGTGAACCCCAATTGTACCCGATGCCCCGCAGACAGGGCACTTGAGAGCGCCGCAGGCTCGCCTGCGACTGCCTCATGGCGCGTTGTCAGGCCTGATCGATTCGGTTAGCGTGGCGCTCCCTCGCGACACCCTCGGAGCAGCTCTCTTCATGGCCCAGTACGTCTACACCATGAACCGCGTCGGCAAGGTGGTCCCGCCGAAGCGGGAGATCTTGAAGGACATTTCTTTATCGTTCTTCCCGGGCGCGAAAATCGGCGTGCTCGGCCTGAACGGTGCCGGCAAGTCCACTCTCTTGCGCATCATGGCGGGCGTGGATACGGAGATCGAAGGCGAAGCCCGACCACAGGCCGGTATCCGGATCGGCTACCTTCCCCAAGAGCCACCGCTCGATCCGGACAAGGACGTGCGCGGCAACGTCGAGGAAGGCGTTGCCGAAATCAAGGCCCTGCTCGACGAATTCAATGCCATCAGCGACCGCTTTGCGGAACCGATGGACGACGACGAAATGAACCGTCTGCTGGAACGCCAGGGGGAACTGCAGAGCGCCATCGACGCCAGTGGCGGCTGGGAGCTCGAGCGCACCCTGGAGATCGCCGCCGATGCGCTGCGCCTGCCGCCTTGGGACGCGGACGTCACCAAGCTCTCAGGTGGCGAGCGACGTCGCGTGGCGCTGTGCCGCCTGCTGCTGTCGAAGCCCGACATGCTGCTGCTCGACGAGCCCACGAACCACCTCGATGCGGAGAGCGTAGCCTGGCTCGAGCGCTTCCTGCTCGAGTATCCAGGCACGGTGGTGGCCATCACCCACGACCGCTATTTCCTCGACAATGCGGCCCAGTGGATCCTGGAACTCGACCGCGGCCGCGGCATTCCCTACGAAGGCAACTACTCCTCCTGGCTGGAACAGAAGGAGAAACGCCTGAAGCAGGAAGAGAAGGCCGAAGCGGGACGGCAACGGGCCATCAAGGCCGAACTCGAGTGGGTGCGCGCAAACCCGAAGGGCCGGCAGGCGAAGTCGAAGTCGCGCCTGCAGCGCTTCGAGGAGTTGAGCTCGAAGGATTATCAGAAGCGCAACGAGACCAACGAAATCTTCATCCCGCCCGGCCCGCGACTTGGCGACAAGGTGATCGAGTTCGATCACGTCACCAAGGGCTTCGGCAACGAGATCCTCATCGACGATCTCTCGTTCATCATTCCACCCGGCGCCATCGTCGGCATCGTCGGCCCCAACGGCGCCGGCAAGACCACCCTGTTCCGCATGATCACCGGCACCGAAGAGCCCGACTCCGGCACCGTGACCGTGGGCGATACCGTGAAGATCGCCTACGTGGAGCAGTTCCGCGACGATCTCGACGGCAAGAAGACCGTCTGGGAGGAGATCTCCGACGGCCACGACGTCATGGACATCAACGGCTTCGAGGTGCCGTCGCGCGCCTACGTCGGGCGCTTCAATTTCCGCGGCGGCGATCAGCAGAAACGCGTGGGCGATCTCTCCGGCGGCGAGCGCAACCGGCTGCAGCTGGCCAAGCTGCTGAAGCAGGGCGCGAACGTCATCATGCTCGACGAGCCCACCAACGACCTCGATGTGGAAACCCTGCGGGCTCTGGAGGAGGCGCTGCTCGAGTTCCCTGGCACTGCGCTCGTGATCAGCCACGACCGCTGGTTCCTGGATCGCATTGCCACCCATATCCTTGCCTACGAGGGCGAAGGCAATGTGGTGTTCTTCGAAGGCAACTACCAGGAGTACGAAGCCGACCATCGCAAGCGGCTCGAGGCCGCCGGCGAGGATCCGGATCGACCGCATCGAATCAAGTACAAGCGGCTGGCCTGAGCAGCGAACCCAGCAGGTCCATTCGCGCAGCGCCCGCAATGGCGAGACCGTCGAAGCGGCCTCTAAAGCGCTCGCACCGGGGCCTCTCAGCGAGGCCTCCAATGGACCCTGGTCCTTCCAGGAACACCTCCGCACCGGCACACTGTGACGGTTGCAACGTTCACCCGCGGGCGAATCAGGCATGCTGAACTGCGTCCGCGTGACCCGACGCCAACACGGAGCTGTCGGTTCCTCCAACCCAGAGCCGGCCCCGCGGGGCCATGCAGCTAACGGAGCGGTAGTCGTCATCGTGCCCAGAGCCTTCGCCCTTGCTGTCACCCTGAGCTTCATCGCCATCTCGACCTGGCTGTTCCCCTCTGCGGCAATGGCCCAGAGCCGCTGGGTCAATGACGAAATCCGCATTACTTTCCGCGCCGGCCCTGGCGACCAGTTCCGCATCCTCCGCCACTTCAACACCGGTGCCCGCCTGGAGCTGATAACACCGCCGGCTGACCGATTTCCCGAGGGTCGCGTCGACGGCTGGCTGTATCTCCGCGACGCACAAGGCAACGAAGGCTGGGCCAGGGAGCAATACCTGGTCGCCGAGCCTCCGGCGCGGGTACGCATCGCCTCAGTGGAAGGGGAGCGCGACCAGGCCCGAGAACGGGTGGCAGAGCTGACGAGCGAACTGGAGGCTCGAGAGCGGGAGCGCAGCGAGCTGGAAACGGCGCTGGAGCAAAGTCAGGCGCAGGTCGCGGAGCTCGAGAGCAGTTTCGCCGCCGCCCGCCGAGGCTTCGAGCTGTTTGAGGAACATGAAGCGCTCGAGGCCACGATCGAGGCACTCGAAGCGCGCAAGGCAGCCCTGCGCGAAGAGAACCGAGCTCTGGCTGACCGCAGCACGAAGGAGTGGTTCCTGATCGGTGCCGGCGTGCTCGTGGCAGGCATCCTCCTGGGACTCATCCTGCCGCGCTTGCGGCGCCGTCGGGACCCTTGGGGACCAGGCAGCCTTTAGACAGGGGGGCGTGCGCAAGCATGTCTGTGGCCGCCGACACGATACAAGGGAGCGATGCAGCATGACCGGACGGGTCGCAGGCAAGGTGGCACTGGTCACCGGCGGTGCTTCAGGGATAGGTCGTGCCTGCGCCAAGCGCCTTGCCGACGAAGGCGCAACCGTGATCATCACAGACATCCAGGATGAAGCCGGCAGCCAGGCTGCAGCTGAAATTACCGCCGCCTCGCGCGGAGGCTGCAGCTATCTGCACCACGACGTCACGAGCGAAGAAGGCTGGGTCGACGTCGTGCGAAGCATCAAGCAGCAGCATCGAGAACTGCACGTGCTGGTGAACAACGCCGGCATCGGTATCGCCGCCAGCATCGTAGAGATGTCGTTTGCCGACTGGCGCCGGCAGCAGGCGATCAACCTCGACGGCGTCTTTCTCGGCATCAAGCACGCCATTCCACTGCTGCGCGCCTCGGGCGGCGGCTCCATCATCAACATGTCGTCGGTCGCGGGCCTGAAAGGCAATCCACGCCTTGCAGCCTACAACGCCACCAAAGGCGGCGTGCGTCTGCTCACCAAGGGCGTTGCGCTCGAATGCGCCCAGGAGCGCTGGAACATCCGCGTCAATTCGGTACACCCAGGCGTGATCGACACGCCGATCTGGACCAAGGTGGCACCGGGCGACCTCGAGCCGGGTGCCAATGAGGTGGACGTGGCGGCCATGGCGGCTGCGGCCGTGCCCACGGGCCTGGCCGGCCAGCCGCTCGACGTCGCCAACGCAGTTCTGTTCCTGGCGAGCGACGAGTCGGCCTACGTCACCGGTACAGAGCTGGTGGTCGATGGCGGGTTGTCTGCCTGAA
>SLQW01000075.1 GCA_007131295.1 Pseudomonadales bacterium
TTCGTGCTCGCGGAGGATCGCGTGGAGCGCCTGCTCCCCAACAGCGAACAACTGCAGGCGGACGTCGAGTGGCAGCGGGAAGGCGCCCCGGACAAGCCGCTCGCGGTCGAACTGGCCATGGAGCATGGCGCGGTGTCTCATGACGGTAAGTGGATCGCGGTGGGATCCCAGGACAGCGCCCACCTGATTTTCGATGAGCATCTGCAGGTTGCAGGCGAGATTGCCACGGACGGTGACTATCCTCACTACGCGCTGTTCAACGCCGACGACACCATGCTCGCCATCAACGCATGCCATTTCTACAGCGGCAGCACCCTCGGCGTGCCCATCGACCTGCTGCCCGGATTGAAACTGGATGAGTACCAGGATGATGCGCGGATCCTCGACCTGGAGGACGGTGCACGGGTCTACGCCGGAACCTCTCGCGGCAATGCGTTCATCATCGGGGATGCAAGCGGCTACGTGCGCGCGTTCGATACCGAAGGCAACCCGCTCTGGAACCTCCACATCGGCTCGACGGTGGGGGACATGGACATATCGGACGACGGTGAGCTGCTCGTGGTGTCCACCTATGCCGGATTCATTTCGATGATTCGGATGGACGCCGGTGGGCAGGCGCCGCACCAGATCGGCAACAGCATGCACACAGAAACGCGTCGGTGGCTGATCTGGAAGAACGAAGCGCAACCGTTGATCTGGTAGCAGAGGCTGGCCGGGGCCAGGCGGAGGCGATTCCTCAGGAGGCATCACACCCACGCGGAAATCGACGATGACTTCCTGCGTTCTATTTCTCGTGCCGCTCGGCAATGGCGGCATCACTGTGCGGCGTGGCAACCCCGAAGTCCGGCAGCACACCCTCTCTCAGCTGCTGAAGAATGTCTTTTTCGAGTTCGACTCCGCCCTTATCTGGCGATGCATCGGCTTCGCGAAGGCCCCGCTCAGCGCACCGCTTGCCCTCTTCGACTCTCCCATCCAGAACAAGCAACGCGGCCTCGGCCATGGCGATTGTCTGACCCTCTACATAGGCTTTCTTCGCTCTTCCGAGGAACGCTTCTGCGGAGCTTCGGTCGTTCCTGTAGGCAGCAGAAATAACTGCTTTTAGCGCGTATACGCTCCCTTCCATCAGTGCGTTTCTGTTCTTTTCGACTTCGTCGGCAATGTCATCAAGATGCGCTTCCGCCGCTGCCGGCCGCCCGCAATCCAGGTGGTTCACCGCCGCGATGAAGCGGGCTGCCAGTGCAGCATGATTAACCTCGGAAGAGGTAAGCTGTAGGAGCGACTCGATCGCGTCCTTATCGAGATCCCGCGGACGGGAGCCGCTCCACATCGAAACCGAGATGGCCGTCAGCTTATGTTTGGCTGCGGCCCTGACGCCTCCGCGCTTCAAGTCCAAGAGATGCATGCCATCCGTTTCCAACTGACTGTTGCGCCCCATTGGCAGCATATTGAACGCGCCCAAGATTAAACTCACGAAACCCGTAATGAAAAGAGCGAACGCGCCGGGGCTTTCGATAAAGCCATCAGACAAAAGGGAAAAAGCCAGTAGCGCCAATGCGCAAAAAACCAATAACACAAAATTCCCGAGCGGCCCTCCGAGAATCATCCAAAACATATCGGAATCTTTAAATTGATCGGTCTCAGGAAGCATGATTGTCAATCCGCCCCCGACATTGAGATGCCTGTTGATTCCGGGGCGCAAAGAGTCTCCCACCTTCTGGATCATGAACGGTCCGATGGTGAGCACATAGAACCTGAAACCAACGGCTTTACCGGCAAAAAGATGCCCGAGTTCGTGAACAATGAGCGAAACCAGCACTGCCGCGAACAGCAAAACTAATGCGAGCGCCAAACTGGGCCTGACAATCCCAAGCGCATCGACGGAAACGACGTAAATGACTATCGGAGCGACCCAAAGGGAGAGCACAAGGAGAACATGGAACACGTTCTTGAGCGCTTTATTCATTGATGTATTGCCCCCCGGTTGCAGCCGCTCACTGCACCCGTTCCAGGCGCACTGAGGGCCTCTTGTTGTCGAATTCTGAGACCAAGGGAACATCGCCACCTTCGTATCTGATGCCCTTCCGGAATTCAGGGAACACCACCGTGATGCCATGATGGCATTGCTCTAGCCGACTGGGAACCTTGCCGATCCGGACCGCTCGAGCTGACGGGACCAAGTCGTCCTGCAGAGGATGATGAAGCTGGAGGCAGCCGCTCTGTATGGCGCTAAGAGAAATGCCTCGCATCGATGGATCTGCGGATTCCGAACGGGACCCCGACTGCCATCTGCGGGCGTTCCCGGCGGCTCGACGGTGGGGACATGGACGTATCGGACGATGGTGAGTTGCTCGTTGCGTCGACCTATGCCGGCTTCATTGCGATGATCCGGATGGACGCCGGGGGCAGGCGCCGCTCCAGATCGGCAACAGCATGCACCCGGAAACGCGTCGGTGGCTGATCTGGAAGAACGAAGCGCAACCGTTGATCTGGTAGCAGAGGCTGGCGAAGCGGCGCCCGTTCATGGTGGGAGCTGACGTCGACCCAACGGGGCGGCGTCGCGATCGTGGACTGCCTTCGGTACGAGTCGTATCGCCGCGACGCTGAACCCGGCCGCCCGCGCTGGGCGCGACCGTACACTGTTGCGGGCTATCCATGGCCCGCACTCCTGCGGAGCGCGCTTAGCGCGACGCGATTCTCTCCAGGCGAATCGCTCCCACTCCTCGTCTTCGCTCTGGCGGGTTGCGCGACCGGGCTGAGTGGTTACCGCGGCGCGATCAGCTGCGGGCGTCGTCGCCTGCGGCTTCGTCGGTCTGCTCCGGCAGCACTTCGCCGAGCTGTTCCTCGATGGGCTCGGCAACCTCCGCTGCAACGCCGGCGGTCCGGGCGGCTTGCCTGGACCCGCCAACCTTCTCGCGGATACGCGCGGCGCGACCGGAGAGCGCGCGCAGGTAGTACAGCTTGGCCTGGCGCACGTCACCCCGACGCTTGATGCTGATCGAATCGATCATGGGGCTGTAGGTCTGGAACGTGCGCTCCACGCCGACGCCGTGGCTGATCTTGCGCACGGTGAAGGCGGAATTGACGCCGCGACTGCGGATGCCGATGACCACACCCTCGAACGCCTGCAGGCGCTCCCGATTACCCTCGGTGACGCGTACCTGCACCACCACGGTGTCGCCAGGACGGAAGTCCGGAACCTCGCGTGTCGTCTGCTCCGCCTCGAGCTCGGCGATGATCCTGTTCTTGCTCATGATCCGTTTCTCCGTCCTCGGTTCCGGCCGACTCAGTCGCGACCGGTCAGTATCTCGTCCAGCAGGCGCCGCGCTTCCGCGTCGAGCGCCTTGTCTTCCAGCAGATCCGGCCGCCGCGCCTGCGTTCGGGCCAGGGCCTGCTGCCGCCGCCAGCGGCGTATCGCTTCGTGGTCACCGGAGAGCAGCACCTCCGGGACCTTCTGATCGCCGACCACTTCCGGCCGGGTGTAGTGCGGATAATCCAGGAGCCCCGCGGCGAACGACTCAGCCTGCGCCGACTCCGGATCCCCCAGGGCCTCCGGCAACAGCCGGCAGACCGCATCGATGATCACCATAGCCGCGAGTTCGCCACCGGAGAGCACGTAATCGCCGATGGACCACTCTTCATCCACGTCCCGGGCAATGACCCGCTCGTCGACGCCTTCATAACGGCCCGCGAGCAGGATCAGCTCCCGCCGGGAGGCCAGCTCGACCACGCCGGCCTGATCCAGCCTGCGCCCCTGCGGCGACAGGTACCCGACCCGCGCCTCCGGTAGCGCCGCCCGCGCCGCGGCAATCGCCGCCCGCACCGGTTCCACCTTCATCACCATGCCGGGACCACCGCCGTAGGGCTTGTCGTCCACGGTCCGATGACGGTCTGTCGCCCAATCCCTCGGGTCGAAGTGGCTGACCTCCAGGATGCCGCTACGCACGGCGCGACCGCTGATCCCGTGCCGGGTGACCGCTTCCAGCATTTCCGGAAACAGCGTCACCACCGCGATCTTCACAGCTCCGGATCCCAGTCCACCGTAATCACCCGTCGGACCCGATCCACCTCCAGCACCACTGCTGCCACGAACGGCAACAGGCGCTCGCGATCATTCCCGCGCACGACAAGCACATCGTTTGCACCAGTCGCAAAAATCCTCTCCACTGTCCCGAGATCGGTGCCCGTGGCGGTCTTAACCGCGAGACCCTCGAGCTCGAACCAGTAGTATTCGTCCTCCTCTGGCTCCGGCAGTTGCTCTGCCGGAACGCCGATGTCGCAACCCGCCCACGCCTCGGCCTGGTCGCGATCGTCACAGCCCTCGATGCGGGCGACGAACTTTTGGCCGCGACGCCGCACTTCGACGACTTCCAGCGGCTGCCATGCATCCGTCTGCCGCACCAACCAGGGGCGGTAGCCAAGCAGGTTGTCCACCGGGTCGGTGAACGAAGTCACCCGTACCCAACCGCGTATGCCATGCGCTCCGGTGATCCGGGCGACGACGATAGGGTCCCGCTCCGCGGCCACCGGTCAACCGGTTCGCGGTCAGCTCAGCTCGAGCTTTTCTCGTCGTCCGACCCGGCCGCCTCGGACGCAGGGGCTTCGGCCTCCTCGCTCGCAGCTTCTGCTGCCGGGGCTTCCTCGGCCGTGGCTTCTGCTGCAGGTGCTTCCTCAGCCGCCGGCGCTTCCGTGACGGGCTCGGGCTTCGGCTTCGCTGGGGCTACCTTCGGCGGACGCGCACCGACGATGCCGTCTGTGCCGTGCTTGCGCGCCTCACGCACCAGGTCGAGCACGCGATCGCTCGGCTTGGCGCCGACCGACATCCAGTACTCGATGCGCTCGATATCCACCTTCAGGCGATCGGCGCCACCGGTAGCGATGGGGTTGAAAAAGCCCACCCGCTCGATGAAGCGACCGTCCCTCCTGGAGGAACTCTCGGCGACGGTGAGGTGGTAGAAGGGACGCTTCTTCGCGCCCGTGCGCGCCAGACGAATGGTGACCATGTATACCGGTTCCGTAACTTGTTGCTGTCCCTCGGAAAA
>SLQW01000219.1 GCA_007131295.1 Pseudomonadales bacterium
AGGCGCCGCCGCTGCCGGGTGTGAGTCAACAGCCGCGTTACTTCATCGAGCGTTACCCGGAAGTGCCCCAGCCCGATGGCAGCCTCGAGGCAGGCACCGCCCCCGAGTTGCTCGAGTTCTACCGGGTGACGGCGGTTGGATTCGGCGGTCGTCCCGAAACCGCAGTGGTACTTCGGACGACCTTCCAGCGCTGACGCGCGCCGTCCCGGGACCGGACGGGTCGAGAGAGGACCGACATCATGACAACGTCAATCAGCAGCCGAGGCTGTCCCGCGAGAGGATTTCGAGGGCGATTGCCGGTCCTGGCGCCGAGCGGCGACGCTGCCGGAGTGGGTGGTTCCCTGGCTGGGCTCAGGCAGTCGTTGCAGCGTGCATTCCGTGTACTGGGAGTCGCCGCTTGCATCGGTCTCTTCGCTCACTCCTCGCCGTCAGCATGGGCTGATATACCCGATCAGCCCGGCAGTCAGACTTCGACCATCGAGATCGGCGGCGTGACCTACGTCGTCCATGAATATGAACTCCCAGGCGCCTTTACCTTCACGCCCCCGGAAGATGTCACGGAGGTCGATCTGCTCATCGTGGCTGGCGGTGGCGGCGGCGGGGCTTCCCGGGCCTTCAGCAACGCAGGTGGCGGTGGCGGCGGCGCTGGCGGTGTCGTCATCCAACCCGCATTCCCGCTGCTCGGTTCCGGTACCGTCCCAATCGTCGTAGGCGGCGGTGGCAGCGGTGCCGGCACTGGCAACACGAGCGGTGCCAACGGCGGCAATTCGAGCTTCGGTGGGCTGATTGCCCTGGGCGGAGGCGGTGGCTCTGGCGGCAATACGGCCGGCGATTCGGGAGGCTCCGGCGGCGGTTCCCGCGGGGCTTCCGGGGGCGCGGCAACGCAACCCGGATCTGCGGCAGGTGGACTCGGAAATCGCGGTGGCAACTTCCCTGGCTCTCCGGCTGGCGCGGGCGCGTCCGGTGGCGGAGGTGCAGGTGGCGCCGGTGGCGATGCCGATGGCGCTGCTGGCGACGTCACCGATGGTGGCCCGGGCGTTAGCAACGACATCACCGGGACTCCGCGCGTTTACGCTGGTGGGGGCGGCGGTGGCGGCGCGCAGAACAACCCTTTCGGCGCCGGTACCGATGGCGGCGGCAATGGCGCCAACGACTCGACCGCGGCGCAAAACGGAGCGCCGGCCACCGGAAGTGGTGGTGGCGGCGGCAACAACAACCGCGCCGGAGCCGACGGGGGCTCCGGGGTGGTGATCGTGCGCTATGTGCTGCCTGATGGCCTGGCGGACCCCGACCCGGACCCTGTGGATCCCGCTGAACCTCCGGTTGATCCGGAGATCACGTCTGTCTCCATCGCGCAGGCGCCCCTGTTTCTATCGGCGGCGGTCAATCCCCAGGTCATGTTGACCATGTCCAATGACCATCAGCTCTACTTCGCGGCTTACGACGATTTTTCCGATCTGTCGGGTAATGGCCTGCCAGATACGACCTACGTGCACGACATCGAGTACTACGGCTATTTCGACCCGTACAAGTGCTACACCTACAACACCACCGACGATGCCTTCATTCCGGTTGCGGAGACAGCCAACCGGTATTGCACGGGCCAGTGGAGCGGTAACTTCCTCAACTGGGTGTCCATGGCCCGAATCGACACGGTGCGCAAGATCCTCTATGGCGGCACGCGCGTGGTCGACACCGCGGATCGCACTATCGTCGAGCGGACCCATCTGCCGACCGACGCACATAGCTGGGCCAAATACTACAACGGTAACGACATTGCTCAGTTGACACCTTTTTCCGGTCTGACGACCGGTGAAAGTACTCAGGAAAGCGGGATTACTTTCTGCAACACGACGCGACCCGGAACCACCGTCCTTTCGCAGGACACGACTGCGCCACCGCTGATCCGCGTGGCTCGCGGCAACTACGCGCTCTGGGCGAGCAACGAACGCTGGCAGTGCAAGTGGCGTGAAGAGCGCAGCAACCTGCTGGGAGGCTTCTCGCTGCCCGATGGAACGGGTCAGGCTGGGAGCAACGGTAACATCCCGGCCATCTCCGGCATCCTGGCTTCTCCAGAGAATCCGCGCCGGACGGGTGATGATGCAGTCAGTCTCGGCAGCGGGTTGCGTGATGGAGAGTTCGTCGCTCGGGTCGAGGTCTGCCTGGAAGGACTCGTGGGAACGGAGCGCTGCAAGCGCTATCCGAGTGGAAACCTGAAGCCGGTGGGCGTCCTGCAGCTCTTCGGCGACGAGGATCTTATCGACTTCGGTCTGATGTCTGGAAGCTACGAGCGGAACAAGTCGGGGGGCGTGCTGCGCAAGAACGTCGGGACGTTCAGGGACGAGGTCAATGTCGATACCGACGGTACGTTCCGACCCATGCCGGCCACCGGCGGCATCGTCGGAACGCTGGACCGTTTTCGCATGTACGGCTACCGCCATCGCAACAATGGAACCTACTTCGGAGTGACGGGCACGGACCCCTGCGATTTCGGTCGTTCAGTCTTCGACGACGGCAACTGTTCGAACTGGGGCAACCCGCAGTCGGAAATCTTCCTCGAAGCACTACGCTACTTCGGTGGGCACAGCCCGGCACCGGAGTTCGACGCTGATGACTCGGGGCGGATCGCCGGGCTGTTGACCGCGAACTGGCAGGATCCGTTGTCCGACGACAACCACTGCGCACCCTTGAACATCATTCAGTTCAATGCCAGCTCGAGCTCCTATGATGGCGATCAGCTTGCCCGTGCTGTGGACATCGGCCTGGGCGATGTGGTCGCGGCGACCAATTTAGTCGGCGCCGGCGAAGGCATTCACGGCAACACGTGGTTCGTTGGAGAAGCCGGAACGGATTCCAATCAGCTCTGCACGCCGAAGAGCGTCAACGCGCTGGGAGACGTGGCGGGAACCTGCCCCGACGCTCCACGTCTGGAGGGCAGCTACAACATCGCGGGCCTGGCCCATCATGCCTGGACCAACAGCATCCGCGACGATCTGCTCGGTGAGCAGTTCGTGCGGACCCTCGGTGTCTCGCTTGCGCCGGCGGTGCCGCAAGTTCTGATTCCCGTCCCGGGATCCGATCGGGCGGTGAAGCTCCTGCCTGCATGCCGCAACACCTCCGTCAACCCGAACGGCAACTGCGCGATCGTCGACTTCAAGGTGGTCGAGCAGGACTTCGATGCGGGCACAGGGCGCTTCTATGTGAACTGGGAGGACATCGAGCAGGGTGGTGACTACGACTCAGATGTCTGGGGCGTGATCACCTACGAATTCGAGGGCAGCAGCGTTCTGCGCATCTCAACGCAAGTGGTCGCAACGTCCACGAGTCAAAGGCTAGGTTTCGGTTACGTTCTCAGCGGCACCGAGGACGGAGACGGCTTCCGCGTTCATTCCGGATCCCAGGGATTCCAGTTCACCGACGCGGACGGCTTCCCGGACTGCAGCGACGGTTGCAACGTCGGCGACCCGGCAACGACGGCAGAGTACATCGTTGGTGCCGGCGCTACGGCGGCCCTGCTCGAGCAGCCGCTTTACTATGCTGCCAAGTGGGGTGGTTTCGACAAGAGCGAGGGCGACACGGATCCCACACGCACCACCGAGCTGTGGGATGCATCCGGCGATGGCCTGCCGGACAACTACTTCTTCGCGATCAATCCCGGCGAACTCGAGCAGGGCTTGAACGACGCCTTCCTGCAGGTGCTCGTCACGTCGGCGTCGGCGGCCTCGGTGGCGACCAACTCGACGCGTCTCGATGCGGACGCAGCGATCTATCAGGCGCGTTTCAACAGCGACAAGTGGAGCGGGGAACTGCTGGCGTTCAGCATCACGCCGGGCGGTGAAGTGGAGGAGCTTCCGCTGTGGAATGCCGCGGATCGTCTCGATGCCATGAACCCGAACATGCGTCGTATCTTCTCGGCGCGCGACCTGGACTTCGCGGACGCCTCGGACGCGGGCGCCGTCACGACGACTGGCGTCGAGTTCGACTGGGATCAGATCGACGAGACCCAGCGTAACGCGCTCAGGCAGGGTTTGAGCGGTGCCGAACTCGCGGATGGTCTGGATGAGGAGCGCCTGCTGTTCTTGCGAGGGGACCGGTCGCTGGAGCGTACGCCCGGAGATCAATCACAGCCGTTCCGTGCCCGTGACAGCGTGCTCGGCGATATCGTCAACTCCAATCCCCAGTTCGTCGGCACCCAGGACTTCGGCTACACCGCGCTCAGCGATGCGCTCGGCGGCAATCTCTACCAAGCGTATCGGACAGCGAACGCGAATCGCATTCCGATGGTGGTCGTGGGCGCCAACGACGGCATGTTGCACGCATTCGACGCACGTGTGGATGCGGCAAATCTCGTGAACGGCGGCAGGGAGCTGTTTGCCTACGTACCGGCGGGGGTCTACGCCAATCTTCATGAACTCACCGACCCTGACTATCAGCATCGCTACTACGTCGATGGCGTTCCGCGCGTCGGTGATGCCTGGCTCGGCAGTACGCTGGGTTGGCGCAAGGTGGTTGCAGGCACGACGGGCGCAGGCGGCCGGACGGTGTTTCTGCTCGACGTCACCGCCGGCGAAAGCATGAGTGCCACGGACGTCCTCTGGGAGTTCAGGCACGCGCGTCTCGGGGTCACCATCGGCCAACCATCCATCGTTCCGCTCGCGAGCGAACAGTTCGGTGTGATCGTCTCCAGCGGCTACAACAACGGGACGACGGGCCGGCTCTTCATGCTCGATGCGGCTACGGGTGCGGTGATTCGCGAACTCGATACGGGACGCGAGACGGCTGGCATGGGAACGCCGCTGGTACTCGACACCAACGGTGACGCCGTGGCCGATCGCGTCTACGTCGGTGACATGGAAGGTCGTCTATGGCGTTTCGACATCGGCAGTTCCGATCCCAACGATTGGGGCATCCCATCGGTGTTCGCTGGTGAACCGTTGTTCGTGGCCCGTGGTCCCGATGGCGAGGTGCAGCCCATCAGCGCCCAGCCCGAGGGCGGTCGGAACCGGCAGGGCGAGATCATGGTCTTCTTCGGTACAGGAACGTTTTTCCTCAATGGCGACAACGTCGTTCCAAGCGATCCCGATGTCCAGAGCTTCTATGGCGTCATCGATCGCAACGCTCCGGTGGCCAACCGATCGAACATGACGGAGCAGGAAATTCTCGCTGAAGTGAACGAATTCGGTCGGGATCTTCGCGTCATCACGGACAACGAACTGACCCCAGGCAACAACGGCTGGTACATGGACCTCTTGTGGAAGGTCGATCAGGGCGGCGAAGGGCCGATCGGAGAGCGGGTGACACAGCGCGCCATTCTCCGCGGCGGTCGCATCATCTTCACTACCCTGATTCCGTCCCCTAACGCTTGCGACTTCGGCGGCGACAGCTGGTTGATCGAGTTGAACGCATTCACGGGAGCGCGCATCGAACGGCCCGTCTTCGACCTCGATGGCGATGGCTTCTTCGATGAGGGTGACATGGTCACCGTGACGCTGGCGGACGGTACCGTAATCACCGTTGCCCCGTCCGGGCTGAAATCCGAGTCCGGCATCCTGTCACAGCCGACGATCCTTTCGGCGGGCGAACGGGAGTTCAAGTTTCTCTCGGGTTCGACCGGAGAGATCGAGACGGTGACTGAACGGGCCTCACTCGAATTCGGCCGTCAGTCCTGGCGTGAGCTGCGCTGATCAGCAGGCAACGGCCCGGTTCGGACCGCTGGTCCGGCCCGGGTCGATGTCCTCCGGGCGCAGGAGCCGACCGCGTCCCTGTACATTCACGACCAGCACACGTGGCCGCGCCCGGCTGCCCGGTGGCGGGCAGTACTCGAAGCGGCCGTTCTGCCACGCCGTCTGACCGTTCGGCAGCATACGCAGGTGGCGCGTGGTGCCGAAGGCACGGAAGCGCAGGGAGGCACCTCGAGGTACCGGAGCGAACGAGCGCAGAACCGGCGTCTCTGGATCGTGCCGGGCATTGCCCAGCGTGTCGACGAACACGGCGAAACCCTGGCTCCAGTCACCGTGGCAGTGACCGTCGGCACCCAACGGGCACATGATGGCGGGCTGGTTGTGGGTGGCGGCTGCACTGCGGGTGAAATTGATGCCGCCACGTACGGCGTGGATCGCGGTCTCGGAACGGGTCTCTTCGAGCAGGCGCGCCATACCCGGTAGACCGAAGTAGGTCAGCAGGGCGAGTACCGCCAGCGTTGCCAACATTTCGACGAGAGTGAGACCACGCTGGACCATGAGCGCGCTCCAGGATCGGAGTGCTCACGATGGCGTGTGCGTGTTGTAGTGCCCAGTGGTTTCAGTCGGAAACGTGCGTGCGCTCAACGCCGTGTTAAGCGTGCGCCGACGCCCTCATTCCATGCCGAGTTTCTTCAGCCGGTAGCGCAAGGCACGAAAAGTGATGCCGAGGCGCTTCGCGGCTGCGGTCTTGTTCCAGCGCGTGGCCTCGAGCGCCTCGGTAATTTTGTTGCGCTCGATGGACTCCAGATAGTCTTCCAGAGAACCGGGGTCCTCGGGCCGAGGTGGCATCGCGTGCGCGGGCTCGGCGGTAGCTCCGGCTGCATGTGCGTGTTCCACGGCGGGGTCCGGGTCGGCGTCGCCGGTATTGGCGGTAGCGGCCGGAGAGAACTGCAGGTCGCCCAGCTCGATGCAGTCGTTCTCACAGAGCGTGTAGGCCCTCTCCAGGATGTTCTCGAGCTCACGCACGTTGCCCGGAAAGAGGTAGTTCCTGAGCGCGTCCATGGCTGCAGCGGAAATCGTCGGTGGGTCGCCGCCGTACTCCTGCGCGAGGCGTCCGAGCATCTCGTTTACGAACAGAGGGATGTCCTCTGCTCGCTCGCGCAGACTCGGAACCTTCAGTTCGATCACGTTGATGCGGTAGTACAGGTCCTGGCGGAAATCTCCGACCTCGACCAGCCGTGCGAGATCTTTGTGGGTTGCCGACAGGAGACGCACGTCTATGGCGTGTTCCTGCTGTGAGCCCACGGGGCGCACGGCCTTTTCCTGAATGGCGCGCAGCAGCTTGACCTGCATCGGCAACGGCAGATCCGCCACCTCGTCGAGGAACAGGGTGCCGCCGTTCGCGGCCTGGAACAGGCCTTCCTTGTCGCTCACCGCACCGGTGAAGCTGCCCTTCTTGTGCCCGAAGAACTCACTCTCCATGAGCTCGCTGGGGATGGCGCCGCAGTTGACGGGCACGAAGGGTCCGGACGCGCGTGGGCCCTGCTCGTGTATGGCCCTAGCCACCACCTCCTTGCCGCTTCCCGAGCCACCGGAGATGTAGACGGGTGCCTGGCTGCGAGCCATCTTGGACACCTGCTTGCGCAGGCGCTGCATGGCCCCGGATTCGCCAAGCAGCCGCGTACCGCTGCCTGGAGCACCCTCTGCCATGGGCTGCAGTTTGAGGGCCTGGTCCACCAGGTTGCGCAACTGCGCGAGATCCACGGGCTTCGAGACGAAATCGAAGGCGCCTGCCTTGAGCGCCTCGATGGCGCTGTCCATGCTGCCATGGGCTGTGATCATCGCCACGGGCATTTCCGGATAGTCGGTGGTGATGTCGCGCACGAGATCGATGCCGTTGCCGTCTGGCAGGCGCATATCGGTGAGACAGAAATCGAACTCGCCGACGCCGAGCTTACCGCGTGCTTCCTCGAGGTTGGCGGCGCTTTCCGTTTCCAGGCCCATCCGCCCGAGTGTGATCTCCAACAGCTCGCGGATGTCGGGTTCGTCGTCGACGATCAGTACACGCCTATCGGTCATGGTTTCAGGCCGTCTGTCGTTGCGGGTGGGGGAAGTTGATACGGAAACAGCTACCGCCTTCCTCCCGGGGAAGGTAGCTCAATTGTGCCTGATTCGCCTCGCAGAGCTCACGGGAGATGTAGAGCCCGAGGCCGGTGCCGGTCTCTTCGGTGGTGTAGAAGGGCTCGAAAAGATTGTCGAGCTGCTGCGCATCCACGCCAGGACCCTCATCCAGGACTTCGAGCCAGGGTCGCTGCGTCGCAGCGTCGATGCCGCCGCGCAGAGCTACCCAGGGCCGCCCTGACTCCTTCTCGCTGTAGCGGGCTCCGTTCACGCACAGATTCGTGAGCACCTGATCCATCTGCCGCGGGTCGATGCGCACCTGCGCGTCCTCTGGCTCCACCACGATCTCCAGTTCTACGGGGCGCTCCTGAGCTTCATTGAAGTGTTCGGCGAAGTCTTCCAGCCATGCGCGCATGGGCATGACCCGCGGCTCGGGGCTGCGTCTGCGGGACAGCTCGAGAATGTTCTCGATCACCTCGTTCATGCGTTTGGAGTGGGTCTGAATGATATCCGTCAGGCGCAGATCCGCCTTTTCCAGCGCTGGAGATTCGCGCAGCAGCTGGGCAGCGTGGGAGATGGCGCCGAGCGGGTTGCGGATCTCGTGCGCGATGCTTGCGGAGAGGCGTCCGAGTGCCGCCAGCTTGAGCTGCTGTGCCTGCTGGGTGAGTTCTGTATTGTCTTCCACGAAGGTCACCACTTCGCTGTCGGGATGATTCGCCAGGCGGGCGAAGTTGACCCTGATCTCGGTTGCGCCGGCTTCGGGGCGAAAGGGTTCGGAGCGGTGGGTTTCATCTGCCTGCCATGCCCGGAAGGCCTTCATGAGCACCGACGGCATGACCAGGCCCTGGGTATCGTCCTCGCTGCGCGGATCGCCGAGGCGCAGCAGACCACGCGCCGATGCGTTAACCAGGCGCGGCCGGCCAGCGGTGTCGAAGACGACGATGCCAGTGCGCATGCGCTGCACGATCAATCGATTCAGGCGTTCGAGAGACGCGACTTCGGCAGCGCGCAGCAGTGAAGTGGCCTCGGAGCGCTGCAACCGCCGCGACAGCCCTTGAATCACCAGGAAGGTGGCGAAGTAAAGTGCTCCGAGCAGGCCGGCCTGGAAGAAGTCCGGTGCGGGCGCGGTCGGAACGAAGGACAGGTAGAACTCCTCGAACAATACCGAAAGGGTCGCAAAGGCGGGGAGGGCGGTTGCAATGCGCCCGGGGACCAGAATAGCGCCCGCGGCGACCGACACGATCATCAGCGTCCCGAGGCCGCTGGTTACGCCGCCGGAGTGATGCATGAGCAGCGCCAGGGCAATGATGTCGAGGACGACAATGATGAAGCTGAGCGTGGGCCGATCGAAGTTGCGTCCCGGCAGCATCAGGCCGAGGCCGGTGATGATCATGTTGATGGCGATGTAGGCCAGCACCAGCACCAGGAAAGCATCGGGATTCAGCGTTCCGAGCAGGCGTTCGCCGATCTCGCGATCGAAAATCACCAGCAGCGCGATGCCGACGACGAGACGGTAGTAGTTGTAGATCTGCAGCAGCGTCGCGGCCTGTTGACGCTGCTGTTCAGCGACGAGGGCGAGGGCTTCCTGTCGCGACGAAGCGCCGTTCGCCTGCATGTCTCAGGCGGCCATGCTCATTCGAGCACGGCGTCCGGCGGCGCATCGTCAGGCAGGCGTACCTGCAGAACGGGTGGGACGTCGGGGCGGTCGATCAGGCCGAGCGTGAGAACGTTCAACCATGATCTATCGCGGTTACGAACTTCGGGCGAGATTACGAAATTACCGTCGCTGTCGATGGCTTCGTAGTCCGGGTAATTCGCCAGCAGCACCCGGAGAGAGTCGTTGGCAGGATCTGGCAGGTTGAGCTTCAGGTAGCCCTCGATCATCAGCGCCAGGCCGTCGGGGACCGACGGCGTCGCGGGGTAGTTTTCCACCACGTTGCGCCCTCGGTTGACTGCCGCCACGTAGGCTTCCCGCGACAGATAGTAGCGACCGACGAGAATTTCCGAGCGCGCGAGCAGATTACGCAGATAGATCATGCGCTGGCGTGCATCCGGCGCGTAGTCGCTGTTGGGAAAGCGGGCGAGGAGCTGACTGAAGTCGGCGAAGCTCTCACGAGCGGCGCCGATGTCGCGCGCGGCAAGGTCGGTACCAAGAAAGCGATCGAAGACGCCCCGATCCTGTTCGTAGGCGGCGAGACCTTTCAGGTAGAAGGCGTAGTCGACGTTCGGATGCTGCGGATGCAGCCGGATAAAGCGGTCGGCCGCGCTTCGCGCGGAGTCTGGCCGAAAGGCCATGTAGTATGCGTAGATCAGTTCGAGCTGTGCCTGCTCGGCATAGCGTCCGAACGGGAACTGGGCTTCCAGGCGCTGAAGCTGGGCAATGGCGTTGTTGTAATTCCCCGATCGCAGGCTGCGCTGGGCGGCCTGATAGAGCACCTGTTCCGAGGATACCTCCTCTGCATCCCGGTCGCGGCCGAACCAGGAACAGCCCGCGAGCTGGGTGACTACGAGGGCAGCGAGCAAGAGCAAGCGTATTGACAAGGGCGTTTCGCCTTACTGGTCGGGACTAGGATGCGAAGGGCGTGGCCGTCTCTCCGGTGCCAGCCGGCCTCAATTAAAACACAGGAGCTTCGCGCATCCCAAGGTGGGGCCGGCCACGTCTGGCTCGCGAAGATGCGACTCACCCGGCCCCGCCATGCTGGGCAGGATCGCAATGCTGCGGCAGGATGATGTGTGCCGCGGCCGGAGGCAGGTACGAAAGGCGGATGACCGAGCCGGATGACGAGTTCGAATGGGAGGACGATGTCGCAGCGGTGGGCCAGCGCGTGACTGCCGAGGCCGTGCTGCCGCGTTCGTGCACCGGTCTGCGTCTCGATCAGGCGCTCGCACAGGTGTGGCCGGAGTACTCCCGTTCCCGTCTCCAGCAGTGGTTGAAGCAGCGGGAAGTGCTGGTGGACGGCGAGCCCGCCGCACCGAGGCGCCGCGTGCTCGGTGGTGAGAGGGTGCGCATGGATGCGCAGGCGCAACTCACGGAGCGTTGGCTGCCAGAAGCCATGGCGCTCGAGATCGTCCACGCCGACGAGCACCTGATCGTGATCGACAAGCCGGCGGGACTCGTAGTCCATCCGGGCGCGGGCAATGCCAGAGGCACGTTGATCAATGGTCTGCTGCACCGGTTCCCGGAGCTCGCGGCATTGCCCCGTGCGGGGATCGTGCATCGGCTGGACAAGGACACCTCCGGACTGCTTGTCGTGGCACGTAGCGACGCGGCACATGGTCATCTCCTGCGCCAGCTGGCGGATCGCAGCATGGGGCGGACGTATCTTGCAGTCTGTGAGGGTTTGCCGACGGCAGGCATGCGGATCGATGCACCGATTGCGCGGGATCCTCGCAATCGCTTGCGCATGGCCGTCGTATCCGGAGGTAGGGCGGCGGTCACTCACGTAACGGTACTCGAGCGCTTTCGTGCACACGCATTGCTCGAGTGCCGCCTGGAGACCGGGCGTACGCACCAGATTCGGGTGCACTTGCGGCACGAGGGACTGCCGCTGGTTGGCGATGCACTCTATGGCGCCAGGCGGCGTCTACCGCCGTCTCCATCCCTCCGCCTGGCGGCCACGCTGCGAGCCTTTCGCCGCCAGGCACTGCATGCGTGGCGCCTGCAACTCGTGCACCCTGGAACGGGACAGGTGGTTGCCTACGAGGCACCGCTCGCTGAGGAGTTGGAGGTGCTCGTGGAAGTGCTGCGCGAGGATGCCGTTAGCGCCGCGGGGTCTTCATGAACGTGGCGCTGCTGGAACCGTCCACACCTCTGCCGCCGGGCGTGCGAGCTTGCGTTACCCTGCGCGGGGTTGATGCCGAGGGCGACTTTGCGGCGCGTGTCGAGGAAGGCGTGGCAGGGGGCTCAGAGGGGGCGGCGCGTCGGGATCACCTGCGCGCGCCGCTCGGCGTCGAGCGGATCGAGTTCCTGGATCAGGTGCACGGTATCGATGTGCATCGGGTCGGAGCCGGGGCACCGGCGTCGACGCCCCGCGCTGACGCTGCTGTGACGACATGCCACGGTGTGGCCTGCGCGGTGCTTACGGCAGACTGCCTGCCGGTGCTGTTCTGGACTGAGAGCGGTGAATGTGTGGGTGCGGCCCATGGGGGCTGGCGGGGCCTGGCAGCCGGCGTGCTCGAAGCGACCCTGGATGCGATGAGGGCCGCAAGTGGGGTGGCTCCTGAGTCGGTCAGCGCCTGGTTGGGAGCGGCCATCGGACCGGAGAGTTTCGAAGTGGGTCCGGAGGTTCGGGAGGCATTCCTTGCCCGTCGCCGGACCACGGTGCCGGCTGGCGAGCTGGCCAAGTGTTTTCGGGCCGGTCGCGGCGATCGCTGGTTTGCGGACCTCTATAGCCTGGCGCGCGTTCGTCTGGCCGCGGCAGGCGTCACCGCGGTCACGGGAGGTGGCTTCGACACATTCGCGGACGCCGCCCGCTTTCACAGCTACCGGCGCGATGGCACCCATGCCGGGCGGCAGGCGAGCTTGATCTGGATCGACGGCGTCAGTCGCAGTTCGTGACGATGGCGTCGCGGGCCTCGGCGATCCGCGCGCGCAGTTCTTCGTCACTGAGCAGGCGTTCGCGTCCGCTCTCTTCGCGGATGCGCACGCGACTGTGCGTGGTCAGCTCGTCATACAATTGGCGTGCGGTCTGACAGCGCTCCTGGCGCTCCGTCGCGAGCCGCTCGAGGCGCTCCGAAGCCTGCGCGTCGAGCTCCGCCCGCTGCCGCTGCTGTTCTTCGGTGAGGCCCAGGTCTTCGGCTGAAGGTTCGGTGGCTGGCTGCGGCGCCGGAGCCGGATCGGGTTCGTCCTCTTCGTCGACCAGGCTGGGATTGGCCAGGGTCGGCAACGCCCGGGGTCGAGCGCCTGGATCCACGCGCTCGAATTCCACGCCCCTGGGCGCTACCGAGCTGTAATGCACCACGCCCTGGGCGTCGACCCAGCGATAAACTTCGGCGGCAGACAGTGCGGTCGGCAGCGCCAGCGCCAACAGCAGCGCTCCCCTCGCGAGGCCAGCAATGAGTGACATGGGATCCTCCGGCCGCAAGCACAATGTCTTTGGAGAGCATAGTAGGGTGGCAGGCGTCCTGCACGGGCCTGCAGGTGACGGGTGGTAGCCGCCGGGGCCCCGGCGGCGAGCCTGTTGACGCAGACAATGCGAGCAGAAACAATAGCCGGCTCGTTTTTTCTGGCACGTGGCGAAGTCCGTATACGTCTGGATCCAGGACAGTGTCCTGGCACCCGGCGTACGGGGGATTCGTTCGACGTCTTGCTTTGCTCACAAAGCCAGCTCCTGCAGGCGGAACAGAACTGCCGCCAGACGATGAACCAGCCCAATCTGAAGAAGGAAACAATCGTGGAACGCCTCTCCGGCGGAGATATGCTTATTCGGGCGCTGCAGGATGAGGGAGTCGATTTCATCTTCGGCTACCCCGGCGGCGCAGCGCTGCACATTTATGATGCGATCTTCAAGCAGCAACGGGTACAGCACATCCTGGTACGCCATGAGCAGGCGGCTACCCACATGGCGGATGGCTACGCGCGGGCGACCGGGCGGCCGGGCGTAGCTCTGGTGACTTCCGGACCTGGCGCCACCAATGCGATCACCGGTATCGCAACCGCGTTCATGGACTCGATTCCCATGATCGTGATCTCGGGGCAGGTGGCGAATGATCTCATCGGTACCGACTCGTTTCAGGAGACCGACATGGTCGGTATCTCGCGGCCGGTGGTGAAGCACAGCTTCATGGTGAAGAGCGCCGCGGAGATCCCGAGCGTAGTCAAGAAGGCATTCTATATCGCTACCACAGGTCGGCCGGGCCCGGTGGTGATCGACGTGCCGAAGGACACTACAGACCCGTCCGTGCTTTTCGACTATGTCTATCCCGAGACGGTCAAGATGCGTTCCTACAGTCCCGCGACGCGTGGGCATTCGGGTCAGATTCGCAAAGCGGTTGACCTGCTGCTCGCGGCCAAGCGGCCGGTGGTCTACGCCGGTGGCGGCGTGATCCAGGGTGAAGCCTGCGAAGTGCTGACGGAGCTCACCCGGTTTCTCGACTTTCCCATCACCAACACCTTGATGGGGCTCGGTTGCTACCCGGCGACGGATCCGCTTTTTCTCGGGATGCTGGGTATGCACGGCACCTTCGAGGCCAACATGGCCATGCATCACAGCGACCTGATCCTGGCCGTGGGTGCGCGTTTCGACGATCGCGTGACCAACGATCCGGAGAAGTTCTGTCCGGGTGCGAGGGTGATCCACATCGACGTCGACCCGGCGAGCATTTCCAAGATCATCGAGGCGGAGGTGCCCATCGTCGGACCGGCAGAGCCCGTGCTCCGCGACATGCTCGCGCTCCTGCGGGAGCGCCTGGCTGCCGCACCTGATCTGCTCGACCGTGCCGCGCATCAGCAGTGGCGTGAACAGATCGCCGGCTGGCGTCGCCAGCATGGCCTCGATCACCACCAGCTCGAACGTGCCGTGCCGGGTGTAGTCATCAAGCCGCAGGCCGTGGTGCAGTGCCTCTATCAGGTGACTGATGGCGAGGCTTATGTGACCTCGGACGTTGGCCAGCACCAGATGTTCGCAGCCCAGTACTACCACTTCGATGCCCCGCGGCGCTGGATCAATTCCGGCGGACTCGGGACCATGGGGTTTGGACTGCCGTCCGCCATGGGCGTGAAGTTGGCGTTGCCTGATGCCGTGGTCGCCTGCGTCACCGGAGAGGGCAGCATCCAGATGAACATCCAGGAGCTTTCCACCTGCGCTCAGTACGGCCTGGCGGTGAAAGTGGTCAACCTCAACAACCAGGCGCTCGGCATGGTCAAGCAATGGCAGGACATGCAGTACGGTGGGCGCCATTCTCACAGTACCTATCAGGATTCACTGCCCGACTTTCTGCGTCTCGTCGAGGCCTATGGGCATGTCGGTATCCGGGTGGACGAGGTTGGCGACCTCGAGCCTGCCATGCGCGAGGCCTTCAGCGAGAAGCTCAAAGATCGTCTTGTCTTTCTCGACGTTGCCGTCGACCCGGACGAGCACGTATACCCGATGGCAATCAAGGGCGGCAGCATGTGTGACATGTTCCTTTCGCGGACAGAGCAGAGCTGAGATGAGGCGGATCATTTCGGTTCTGCTCGAGAACGAGGCCGGCGCCCTTTCCCGGGTTGTCGGCCTTTTCGCGCAACGGAACTACAACATTGAGACGCTCACGGTCGCACCTACCGAGGATCCGACTCTTTCGCGCCTGACGCTGACCACGGTCGGCGATGATCGCAAGATCGAACAGATCACGAAGCACCTGAACAAGCTGATCGAGGTCATCAAGGTCGTGGATCTCAGCGAGGGCGAGCACGTCGAGCGCGAGCTGATGCTGGTGAAGGTCAAGGCGGTCGGCGCGCAGCGGGCCGAGGTCAAGCGCACTGCAGACATCTTCCGGGCGCAGGTGGTAGACGTGACCGGCTCTGCCTACACGGTTCAAGTCACCGGAAGCAGCGACAAGCTCGATGCTTTCATTCGCGCCATCGGTGAGCTCTCGATACTGGAAGTGGTGCGGTCCGGCGTCTCGGGTCTGTCCCGCGGCGAGAAAGTGGTCAGTCTTTAAACCGGGAGCTTCGCCGCTCTCTCACTACGTTCATAGAGGATTAGGGCAATGCAGGTCTACTACGAGAAGGACGCCGATCTTTCCATCGTCCAGGGCCGCAAGGTTGCGGTCATCGGCTACGGGTCCCAGGGGCATGCCCATGCCAACAACCTGAAGGAGTCCGGTGTGCCTGTCGTGGTGGGCTTGCGCAAGGACTCTGGGTCCTGGGGGAAGGCCGAGAAGGCGGGCATCGATGTCGCGACGGTGCCCGAGGCCGTCGACGGCGCTGATCTGGTCATGATCCTGGCGCCGGACGAACTTCAGGCGCAGATCTATCGGGACGAAATCGAGCCGAAACTCAAGCAAGGCGCGGCGGTGGCTTTCGGTCACGGCTTCAACATCCATTTTTCGCTGATCGAGCCGCGTGCGGATCTCGACGTGATGATGATCGCGCCCAAGGGACCGGGCCACACCGTCCGCTCCACCTACACCCAGGGCGGCGGCGTTCCCTGCCTGATTGCGATCGCTCAGGACGCCTCTGGGATGGCCCGCGACTTGGCGCTGTCCTACGCATCGGGCATCGGTGGTGCCCGCGCCGGCGTCATCGAAACCACTTTCCGCGAAGAGACGGAGACGGACCTGTTCGGTGAGCAGGCCGTGCTTTGTGGCGGCCTGGCGTCGCTGGTACAGGCGGGTTTCGAGACGCTCACCGAAGCGGGTTATGCGCCGGAAATGGCGTACTTCGAGTGCCTGCACGAACTCAAGCTGATCGTCGATCTACTCTATGAGGGTGGCATCGCCAACATGTGGTACTCGGTGTCCAACACCGCCGAGTACGGCGGGCTCACGCGCGGTCCGCGGATCGTCACCGAAGAGACCAAGGCCGAGATGAAGCGTATCCTGGCGGAAATCCAGGAGGGACGCTTCGCGCGCGAGTTCGTCGGCGAGAATCTGACCGGCGCACCGAGCATCAAGGCGATGCGGCGTATCAGCCAGCGTCACGAGATCGAGGAAGTCGGTGAGCGACTGCGGGCCATGATGCCATGGATCCAGAAGAATCGGCTCGTGGACAAGTCGATCAACTAGGACGCCGGGGGGCGGTAAGTCTGCGGCGGCGGGGCAGGACGATGCAGGACCATCGCGAGCACTCGGACGATTCGCTCCCGCCGCAGCCGGATGAGGCCGCGAGCGGGGACGATAGCAGTGAGCCGGAGCCGGACGAGTCTTTCGTCTCTAAGGAGTCGCTGGACGAACCGGATCGGCTGCGCCGTCGCGGCATCTACCTGCTGCCGAATCTGATCACCACCGGTGCACTGTTCTCCGGCTTCTTTGCCATCGTCGCCGCGATGCACGGCAATTTCGAGACGGCGGCGCTGGCGATACTCGCCGCCATGATCCTCGATGCGGCGGATGGCCGGGTGGCTCGGCTGACGCGCACTGAAAGCGCGTTCGGTGCCGAGTACGACAGTCTCTCGGACATGGTGGCGTTCGGCGTCGCGCCCGCTCTGGTGGTGTTTTCCTGGTCTCTGCAGTCCCTCGGCCAGTTCGGCTGGGTGGCCACCTTCATCTACATGGCCTGTGCGGCGCTGCGGCTGGCGCGCTTCAATATGCGGCACGACAATTCATCGTTCACCGGGCTCGCCAGTCCTGCCGCGGCGGCCATCATTGCCGGTGTCGTCTGGGTAGCCACATCGGGTCAAGCTCAGGAAGCCCTGAGCGGCCCGACCGGGTTCGGTGCGGTGCTCCTGGCTGTGCTCACTGCAGGGCTCGGCCTGCTCATGGTTGCCCCGGTTCGGTACTGGAGTCCGAAACTGATCAATTTCAAGTCGCGGGCGCCGTTCATGGCCCTCGTGGCGGTGGTGCTCGGCTACGCGGTAGTCATGATCGATCCCCCCCGTGTGCTCCTGACGCTGTTCCTGCTCTATGCCCTTTCTGGCCCCGCCCAGTGGCTGTGGCAATACTTCGGTCCCCCGCGAGTCGGGAAGGCGTCCGGCGAGCAGGAGAATCGCTAAAGAACTGCGTTCAAAAGCCTTGCGGGCGCGCAGCGCGGGTGTATAATGCGCAGCCCTGACCGCGGGAGGGCTGACTTCCCACACCAGCTGGCGGTAGCCGGATAGGGCTGCCTGGGCTGGATTTGCGGTGTTATTTAACAATTTGATCAAGCCATTCGTG